>JBEKOT010000052.1:0-30220 GCA_049521495.1 Syntrophorhabdales bacterium
CGGCCTCACCTAAAAGCCGGAGCATCCCGTCGGCGCTCGATGTCGGCAAAGCGCAGGCGTTATTGGAGCAGACGTACGCAAGGGCTGCTCCACGGTCCGAGCGGTACGGCTGCACAAAAGGAGCCAACTTAGCCAGGGGCGGCCCTTCCGCATCCTCCTCCTCGTGCCTGACAAGGACCACCTTTTCCGGTATGAAACGGGATCTGAGCGCTCCGATCATCGCTTGCAGGTCCGCGGACCCCGGCGCGCCGGCCAGCACCACCTCGTGCGACGGCCCCAGGGCGAAGGTGAGGGCGCATAGGAGCTGGGTGAAGCCGACCGGGAACTGCGCCACTTTGCCGGACAGCGCGCGGCCGAGTCGGGCCGCCTTATTCTCAAGGTCCGCCTCCCCGGTCATCCGTGCCAGCCTCAACAGATTGAGCATTGCTACCGAGTTGCCCGACGGCACTGCGCCGTCATAGGCGTCCTTCTGGCGGACAAGAAGCTGTTCTCCGTCGTCGGGCGTGAAAAAGAAGCCTCCCTCCGCTTCATCCCAGAAATGCTCGAGCTGATCGCGGTTGAGCCGCAGGGCCTGGGCCAGAAAGCGGGTATCGAAGGCGGCCTCGTAAAGCTCGATGCACCCCCAGACCAGAAAGGCGTAATCGTCCAGGTTCGCCGGTATCGAGGCTTCCCCATCCCGCCAGCGGTGCATGAGCCGTCCGTTTTGTCCGGTCATGCGGTCGGTAATAAAGAAGAGGGCCTTCGCGGCTGCCTCCTCATAGCGCTTCTCTCCGAGGACCTGGGCGCCCCGGGCAAGGGCCGCTATCATTAGCCCGTTCCAGTCGGTCAATACCTTGTCGTCCTTGTGGGGGTGGACCCGTTTTTCGCGCGCGGCGAAAAGGAGCTGCCTCACCCGCTCCAGCTCTGCAGCCGGCGCATCAGGTATACGGACCCCTTCCCCGGCCGTCTCTGCCATCCCCCCTTTCAGGTGTAGTATGTTGCTCCCGGCGTCGCCATGCCCTTGGGCATCCCAGTTTCCGTCTTCCTTGATGTGGAAACGGCGTATGATCAGATCGGCGGCCGGACCGTCGAGTAACTCCCGGACCTCCCACTCCGACCAGACGTAGAACCTGCCCTCCACCCCCTCGCTGTCAGCGTCCTCCGCCGAGTAGAAGGGGCCGTCGGGTGCGGTCATTTCCCTGAGCACGTACGCGAATATCTCCCGTGCGGTATCCCCGTATTCGGCTTTGCCGGTCGCCTGGAATGCCTCCAGGTAGATCATGGCTAGCATTGCCTGATCGTAGAGCATCTTCTCGAAGTGCGGCACGAGCCAGAACGCATCCGTGGAATACCGGTGAAAACCGAAGCCCACGTGGTCGTAAATGCCCCCTCGCCGCATCTCCTTCAAGGTCTTTTCCACCATTGCCAGGGCGCGCCCGTCGCGGGTCCGTTTCCAGTAACGCAAAAGAAAGCTCAGATTGTGCGGAGTCGGGAACTTGGGGGCAGTCCCGAAACCGCCGTTCGCCTCGTCGTAGCGGCCGGCGAGGCCGTTGAAGGCAGCGACCACCGTCTCGCTGCCGAGTTCTGTCGCCGCCGGTACCTTCATGAGGCGGCGGAGCCGCTCCACGTGCCGCCTTCCCTCGGCAAGCAATTCTTCCCGGCGGGTTCTCCAGAGCGTCCTCACCCGGGGGACGATATCGACGAGGCCCGCCAGGCCGTACCTTCCTTCTTTGGGGATATAGGTCGCTGCATAGAAGGGGCTCCTGTCGGGTGACATCATTATGGTCAGGGGCCATCCGCCGCTCCCCGTCAGCATCTGGCATACCGCCATGTAGATGTTGTCGATATCGGGCCGCTCTTCCCGGTCCACCTTGATGCAGACAAAGGTCTCGTTGAGCATGGCCGCGACCTGCGGGTCTTCGAAGGACTCCCGCTCCATCACGTGGCACCAGTGACAGGTCGAGTAGCCTATGGACAGGAAGATGGGCTTGTCTTCCCCCGCCGCAGCTTCGAAGGCGGGTTCCCCCCAGGGGCGCCAATCGACCGGGTTGCCCGCGTGCTGGAGAAGGTAGGGGCTCTTCTCATATTGAAGCCTGTTCCGATGCCCCTTATCTGATGGGCCTTTTGATAAAGACATTAAAATTCCCGGCGTTTCTCCGACGGCTCTGCCGTGGTCCTGCCATGGCTTGAGGCCTTCCCAAGTCTAAAAGATGCTCCAGCAAGTCAACGGCGTCAAGATGGAGCGAGCTTAATCGACCTTCTTAAACAGAGAGCCCTTCGCCCCGCACACAGGGCATGCCCCCGGCGCCTCTTTTTCGGCAGTGAACCCGCACACAGGGCAGACATAGTAGGAATAGGTGTTGGTCGTCTTGCCCAAAGCGTCGAGGAGGTCTTGATAAAGCCGGGCATGGACCTTCTCTACCGAGTTGGCAAAATCGAAACTACGCTCCGCTGCCTTCTGCCCTTCCGCCCGCGCTGCTTCCATCATCTCTGGGTACATTTCTTTGAATTCGTGGGTTTCGCCTTTAATAGCCTCCTCGATGTTTTCTTTGGTCGAACGAATACCGTTCAGTACCCTTAGATGAGCGTGGGCGTGAACGGTCTCAGCCTCGGCAACCGCCCGGAAAAGGCGTGCCGCCTGCGGGTATCCTTCCTGGTCAGCCTTGACCGCGAAGGCCAGGTATTTGCGGTTGGCCTGAGATTCGCCCGCGAAAGCTTCCTTCAAGAATTGTTCTGTCTTCGCCATTAATGGTCCTCCTTCATTATTTTTTCATGCGATGACTTCGCTGAATCCTTCCATGCCCGATAACCGATTGTAATCCACTGCCTGATACATCGTTCTCTCCTTTTTCCGTGTGATGGAACCGAATCATCCGCCTATCGCTTTCCGGCGCACTCCTTGCACACACCTTTGAAATTGAGCTGGATCGTGTCGACCTGATGCCCGTCTACGGTTGCATCGACCTGGTCTAGAGGGACCGGAATCGTGTCGCAAGCGACGTCGAAGACTCTTCCGCACTCCCTGCAATAGAAGTGGTAATGAAAGGCGGTGCATGGATCGAACCTTTTTTTACTCGGGTCGATATCGAGCTCCTGGATCTTTCCCGCCTTCGCGAGCCTTGATAGGGTGTTATAAACTGTGGCAAAGGATATGCCCTGATATTCTTTGAGGAGTTCGCGGTGAATACTATCCGCCGAGGGATGGGTCTTGTTCCCGTCTAGAAGCCTTAGTATGGCCTGACGCTGGGGCGTCACCTTTAGGCCTATCTCCTTGAGCTTCTCTATCGTCTGATCTCCCATAATTTAAAATTAATATAAATAAAGAAAAGCTCTTTGTCAAGAAATACTATTGATACGGTTTGACAAATCGCGGAAGGCGGATCTGTATCAATTGTTATTTACCGCAAGGAGAAAATATGGCACAGGGAGAAAGGAATGTGGAAAACACCTTTAAGGGTCGGGGGTCTTAGCAGACCGTTTTGCCTCATCTGCCTGGATTTTGGCCAGAACCGACCTCACGGCATCTAGCGCGTCCTTATCGGCATAGGGCTTGTCGAGGAAGCTGTCCACCCCGTATTCCCTGAGCTTGTCCCGCTGCTCCTCGCTCATGAAGCCGCTCGACACGATTACCTTGAGCGATTTCGACATGCGGCGCAGCCTTCTGAGTACCTCTTCTCCTTTCATTCCCGGCATTATCATGTCCAGGATGACAAGGTCTATCGGCTTCACCTTAGCCTTGAACATCTCGATTGCCTCGGCCCCGTGCTCCGCCTGGATCACGTCGAAGCCCTCCTCGGAAAGAAGGCCGCCGAGTAATTCCCTCACGACTTCCTCGTCGTCGACAACGAGGATCGTCCTTTTCTCCTTGTCAGGCCCGGGCTTGACGGCAGGCTCTTTCCCCGGCTCCTTCTCTTCCGCTGCAAAAGGGAAATAGAGGGTAAAGGTCGTGCCCTTCTCCTTCTCGCTTTCCAGCTCGATGAAACCGCCGTGGCCCCTAACCGTTTTCTGGACGAGGTATAGGCCCATGCCAAGCTTCGTGCGCTCCGTCTTGGTCGTAAAGTAGGGCTCGAAGACCTTTGCCTTTACGGCGTCGTCGATGCCGGGCCCTGTGTCGTGAATCTTCACTGCCACATACCCGGCGTCACCTGTAAGGCTCTTCTCCGTCTTGATGGTGAGCGTGCCGCCTTCACCCATGGCGTCCTTGGCATTGACGCAAAGATTGAGAAAGACATGCTGCAGCTCGCCTGCGTCGCCCCTGATGGGTGGCAGCGGCTCCTCGAACTCTTTCTCGACCTTGATGGTCCTGAAGCTCTCCCGCACAAGAAAGAGCACGTCTCCGAGAAGGCTATTGACATCCACCGTGTCAACCAGTTTTGTCCTCTGCCTTCTTGAGAAATTGAGAAGGTGCTCGGTCAGGCTCGCCGCTCTTTTCGCAGAATTCTCGATGACCTCCGCGTACCGTGCTAGCTGGCCCTCCGGGGGCGCCATTCTTTTGACGAGGGAGGCATAGCCTAATATGCCCGTCAGCACGTTGTTGAAGTCATGAGCGACCCCGCCCGCCAGCTTTCCGATGCTTTCCATCCTGTCCCTGTAAGTGTTCTCTTCCTCCACCATCCTCTCGTCCGCTACGTCCTTCAGGACGAGGCTCTTGAAGACGCTCCTGCCTTTGGGATCCTTTATGGGATAGCTTTCCAGATGATAGAGCCGGTAAAGGTCTCCCTGTCTATGATGCAACTCTCCCTGGACGACAAAATCCTTATCGAGAAGGCCTTTTTCGATCCCGACCAGCACGTCCTCGATCTTCTGTCCGGTTAGGTCCTTGCCTCCCATGAGCTCGTCTTTGGCATTACCGTTGGCAAAGCAGATGGTTCCTTCCTTGTCGAGGAGGAGCATGGCGTGGGGGAACTGATCGATGATGCTTTCGAGGAGTGTCTTGGTTGTGGCAAGCCGCGAATCGAGCTGGCGCACCTTCGCGTCCTCGGCCGTCTTCAGTTCATCGATGCGCATGTTGAGGAGAATGAAGCGGTTCATGATCTCGCAGAGGAGCTCCAGATCACGGACAACGTTCACATCCAGGCTGACCGGTTGCCTTTTGCCGAAAATAAGGTAGCCAAAGACGTGGATGCTCCGCTTGAGCGGATAGATGTAGAGCGTCCCGTAGCCGAAAGCTTTGTGCATTATGGCAGGCGAGAAAAGCCGCCCCTTATGCCGCTCGAGGTCCTCCCAGTCTATCTTCTGAAGACTCCTGTCAATGGCGAAGAAACCTTCAGTCCCGTTGCCCCTGAGCGCGAGCTGGCAGCTGTCGAAAAGCGTCTCTTCGACGAACACCTTCGGCATACGGGAAAAAAGACCCTTCCCCTCCTCCATGTTCTGGAACATCCTTATGATGATCGAGTAGTTGCTGATGGCTCGCTCAAAGAAGTTCCATTGGAACAGGAGCGATTCGGCAGGGAGGTTCTTCGCCTCCATCAACGCACCCCGAGGAGCTCGGCGATCCTCTTTGTTTCTGCCGTTATGCGATCGGTCTCTTCCGTCAAGATGATACCTTCCGGGCCAAGTATGGCCCCGGGGTTTTCGATGAACTTGTCGGCCTTCGTTACTATGTTGACGAATGGCCCGCGATCTTCCCCACTGCCGTGATGTCCTTTTATGACGTCGGAGAACTCCTGGGGGAACCTCCACTTTACCGATATGAAGTGACCCAGCTCGGTGTGATCGATCCCGAAGGCATCTCTTTCGAGGGAGCAGATGTCACTTTTTTCGGTACGCGCCTTCTCCAGGATCTGCCGGTACCTGTCTCCGTAAATGAAGAGAGGTACCTTGCCTATGTCATGGAGGATTGAGACGGTGAAGACCTTCTCCCGGTCCTCGGCCATAGTTTTTGACGCAAGGAACTTTGCTGCACAGGCAACGGACAGCGTGTGGCTCCAGAGGGACGCAAGATCCTCCTGGCTCAACTTCCATTGGCTCAGCATCTCCTTGAGGAAGACAAGACACATGATGATCCTTCGTATCTCATCGAAACCTATTGCCACCATGGCCCTTTCCAGGTGGACTATCTGGGATCCCCTGCCGAAATAGGCGGAGTTCGCAATGCTGATGACCTTGGACGAGATGGCCTGGTCATACCTGACGACATTGAAGAGCCGGTGAAAAGAAGAGTTGTCATCGGCCAGGATCCGGAGGATCTCGTCGATGATCGTGTTGAGCGTGGGAAGGACTTTCAGCGTATCCGCCGTTGCGAGCAGTTGTTCCCTTGGCGACAAAGTCTGCATTTGATACCTTTATCGACTAAGGGAAAAAAAAGTTAAGGGGAGGGACGAAAAGATTTTGGAGAAAGGAAAGACATTGTCCAGGCGGTGGCCCCTTTATGGGCGACATGGACTAATGACGAGCGGGCCGACAGGGTAGATTGATTCCGACCCTGAAAATAGTAGTAACTCTTGCCTATCCCTCTGATGCGGCTTCCAAAGAGCCTGCGGGAAATGCGAGCGCCTCGACCAGGACGTAAGCTGCCTGCAGGGCCTCCGTCGGGCAAAGGGGAAAGCATTCCTTGCAGTTCCAGCACTCTTTGGCTGCTATCTCCGGTATGAAGCTGATCTCTTTCCTTATTCCCCTGTCGACGAACCCGATGGCGTTTTTTTTCTTGACCTCGGCGCAGTACCTCACGCAGAGACCGCAGTGGATGCAGAAGGAGGGCTCTTTTTCGAAACGGTTCCTGTCCGCGCCGTACTCTTTCGCCAGGTCCTGGAAAACGAAAGCGTCCGGAGCGTGGGCCATCTGCAGCTCCAATATCATCTTGCGGATCCTGTCAATCTTCTCGGACCTGGTCCTTACTATGATGTTCTTTTCCGCCGGGTAGACGCAGGAGACGACGAGTCTTGTCGAGCCGCGGCTCTCCACTTCCACTATGCAAAGCCGGCACGCGCCGAAGGGCTCCAGCTTTTCGTGCCAGCAAAGAGTGGGGATCGATATACCCGCGGCTCTAGCTGCCTCCAGAAGGGTCATCCCTTCGGCTGCCTTTATCTCTTTTCCATCCATATTAAAGACGATCTCACTCATTTTTGTTTACTCTCCTGACCGGGAGCGCTCCGCAGTCCCCGCCCTGCGGGGTCAAGGGGCGCAACCAATTGCGTTTCATTCCTTTCCGGGAGACCCCGTCTTTTGGGGTCTCACTATCGTTCTAGCTTCTTCAGGAACGGGAGGCGGAACAGGCACGCCCGAGATCTTCGTCACCGCGCGGAATTTGGGAGGGCAAACTTCGAAGCACGTTCCGCACTTCGTGCATTTCGCCTGGTCGATGATATGGATCAGGTTCTTGCCGCCCATAATCGCCTCTGAAGGGCACTTCTTTGCGCAGGTCGTACAGGCGTTGCATTTGGCCGGGTCGATATAGAACGCGATCAACTCCTTGCAGGAAAGGGCAGGGCACCTTTTTTCCCTGACGTGCGCCTCATACTCATCCCTGAAGTATTTGAGGGTGCTCAAAAAAGGGTTGGGGGAGCTTTTGCCCAAGGCGCAGAGGGCCGCTTCTATGGCCGTCTCCGACAGTTGCTCCAATAGCCCGATGTCGCCCTCCTTCCCCTTTCCCTTGGTGATGTTAGTGAGGATCTTGAGCATCTGCCTCATGCCTTCACGGCAGGGGACGCATTTGCCGCACGATTCATCGGTGAGGAACTCGAGGAAGTACCTGGCTACGTCGACCATGCAGGTATCCTCATCCATGACGATCATCCCGCCGGAGCCCATCATCGAACCGGCCCTGGTAAGCTCGTCGAACCCGACAGGCAAATCGAGAAGGTGCTCCGGGAGGCATCCGCCGGAGGGTCCCCCGGTCTGGACCGCCTTGAACTTCTTGCCCCCGGGTATCCCGCCGCCTATATTGAAGATGATATCTCTCAGGGGAGTGCCCATGGGCACCTCCACAAGGCCGGTATTCGTTATCTTGCCGACCAGGGAGAAGATCTTCGTGCCCTTGCTGCCGTCGGTCCCGTACCGGGTAAACCAGTCGGCGCCGTTGTTGATGATTAGGGGCACGTTGGCCCATGTCTCCACGTTGTTCAAAACGCTGGGTCTGCCCCAGAGGCCCACGATGTTGGACCGGATATACTTCGGCCTCGGCTCCCCCGCCCTGCCTTCCAGCGCGGTCATCAGGGCGGTCGACTCACCGCAGACAAAGGCGCCGGCCCCTCTGTGGACCTTGACGACGAAATCGAAGCCGGAGCCGAGGATGTTCTTCCCGAGGAGACCGTGCTCCTCGGCCTTCTTGATGGCCATGTTCACATTCTCTACGGCCAGGGGGTATTCCTGGCGGACGTAAATATAGCCCTCGTGGGAACCGACTGCATAGGCGCCGATGGTCAAGCCCTCGAGGACCGCGTGGGGGTTCCCCTCGAGAAGGCTCCTGTCCATGTATGCCCCGGGGTCCCCCTCGTCCGCATTGACGATCACATACTTTATGTCTCCTGGGGCATTGCGGGACCCTTCCCACTTGGTCCCTGCGGGGAAGCCGCCGCCGCCCCTACCTCTCAGGTTTGCTTTCTTGACTTCCTGCAGAACCCCTTCGGCGGTCATCTGTGTTAGAGCTTTGGACAGGGCCGAATAACCGCCTAAGGCCAGGTAGTCGTCGATGCTCTTCGGATCGACGCTTATGTTCGCGCCGAAGACGATGCGCCCCTGATTCTTGTAAAAGGGGATCTCCGACTCACGGATTATCTTTTCTTTGGTTTCGGGGTCCGTATAGAGCAGGCGCTCTACGACTTTTTTCTCTTTTATAGTCTGGGAGATGATTTCAGGGACGTCCTCCGGCTTTATCTGAAAATAGCATATCTCGTCGGGGCGAATGACGATAATGGGACCGCGCTCGCAAAAGCCGTGGCAGCCGGTCTTCCTGATGTCCACCGTGCTTCCCAGGCCCTGTTTTTTGATCTCTTCCTCAAGGGCAGCGGCTACCTCCTTGCTGCCGGAGGCATGGCAGGCGGATCCGGAACAGAGGGTGATGCAGGGCTTTTTCGGGTCCCTCTTCGAGATAATGTCCTTTCTGAGCTCTTCCAATTCGGCAGGTGTATTTATCCGGGGCATAGCTCTTCCTTAGTCGTAGTTTTTTAACACGTCTGCCGTCTGCGCCGGCGACATCTTACCGTGGGTCTTACCGTCGATCTCCATTACCGGTCCCAGGGCGCAGCAGCCGAGGCAGTTCACGGTCTCCAGGCTGAACTTCAGATCGAGGTCCGATTCGCCGGGCTTGATGCCGGTCAAGCCTTCCACGGTGTCGAGGACGCGGGACGCCCCGCGGACATGGCAGGCAGTGCCCATGCAGATGTGCACTTGGTGGCGCCCCTTGGGTACCAGGCTGAAGGCCTTGTAGAAGGTAGCTATATGCTGTATCCTGGTCATGGGGACCTTCAGTCTCTCGGCGACCCTCTCCAGCGCCTCACGGGGGAGCCAGCTGTTTTCGCTCTGGATGTCAAGGAGCACTTGAATGAGCGAGCTAGGCTCACCGTTGTGTTTGTCAATGATCTGATCGACTCTCTCTTTATCCATGGCCTCTGTCCTAATCCTCTTAGTTTTTCGCGGCCTCACGCGATGGCGTAACGCTTCTCGGCCTCATCGTACCTGACCAATCTTTGCCTCGATGAGCTGTTAAGGTACTTCGACACTTCCGACGGGGTCAGGCCCAGGGCCTTTGCGATCTCTGCCGTTGAATGCGGTTTTTCCCTCAGGAGAGAGATAATCTGGCTTATCGCGAGCTTCTCCCCGATCGTCTCGTTAAACAGCTTTTTCATCTCTTCGCCGGCGAAGAACTTATGATACTCCTCTTCCGACATGACTGGCGCCCTCAGTCTTTCCCTCTCCACAAGCCTGAAGTAGGGGATGAGCTTCGTCGCCGTATCGAGTTTGAACTTCAATGTCGCATCGTCGATTCCCTCCCTTTTGCCGAGAGGTCCCAATTCTTTTATCTTCTTGACAAAGCTGTTCACGTGCTCGACGAAAAGGTTCGCTTCGGCGCCGGACATGAAAGACATCCGAAGCCTTTCCGGGTCAAGCCCGAGGTGCTCCATTATCTTTTTCATCAGGAGCACCATATTGAGGGTATGGTAATTCCCATGGGTTATGTAATTACACTCGCCCAGGTGGCAGCCCCCGATAAAGACGCCGTCGGCACCCTTCGAGAAGGCCCGGAGCACAAAGGCCATATCGACCCTGCCGGTGCACATGACGCGGATAAGCCTCATTTCGGTTGTATATTGCAGTCTGGAAACTCCAGCCAGGTCAGCAGCGCCGTACGCTCACCAATGGCATACAAAACCTATTACTCTGGGCTTAAATGCAGGCCCTGTGCTCATTCGTCGTCACCTCCTTAATCGTTTCCGACAGCCGCATCGATCTGCCGCATTATATCTTCACTAGAGAGCCCGGCGTCGACCTCGCTCAAGAGCTCTTCATCGGTATAGTGCTTGAGCTGGATGGCATTTGTCGCGCATTTAGTGTTGCAGAGGCCGTCTCCCTTGCAGAGGACAGGGTTGACCTTGGCCTTTCTGCCTTGAGGCGTCTCGTAGAACTCGATGGCGCCATAGGTGCAGGCGGTGATGCATGCCCCGCAGGAAATGCACTTATTCTCGTCCACCTCGCAGATTGAGCCGGAGGCGACGACCGTATCGTGGGAGAGAAGCGTGAGGACCCGACCCGCGGCCCCGTAAGACTGGTTGATCGTCTCCTGTATGAACTTGGGATAATGGGCCAGTCCGCAAAGATAAACGCCGTCGGTGGCGAACTCGACGGGTCTCAGTTTGACATGGGCCTCTTTGAAGAAGCCGTCCGGGCTCAAGACTACCTTGAAGAGGCCGGCTATCTCTTTTGTCGCAGCCGAAGGAACGACGGCCGCCGCCAGAGCGAGGATGTCGGCATCCAGCTCGAGCTTCTTGTTCAGGATATAATCGGTTGCGGTAACTTTGAGGACGGACCGGCCGTCTTCCGCCTTGCCGGGCTCCACCTGAGGTTTGTCTTCCGCCTCGTAACGGATGAACCTGACTCCTTTGCTTGCCGCTTCCCTGTAATAGTCCTCTTTGAACCCATAGGTCCTTACGTCCCGGAAGAGGACGTAGATATCCATCGCGGGGTTTTTCTCCTTTAGCAGCAGGGCGTTCTTTATGGACTCGCTGCAGCACAGCCTGCTGCAGTAGTTCCTCTCTTCATTCCTGCAGCCGACGCACTGGATCATGACGAGGCTCTGGGCCTTGATTACCTTCTCGTCCCCGTTGTAGATCCGCTCCTCCAGCTCCAGGTGGGTCATTACCCTGTCGTCGCTACCGTAAAGGTACTCGGCAGGCGTATAGACATCGGCGCCTATGGCAAGGACGGCGGCGCCGTGCTTTATCTCCGCGGGCCCTCTTTCGGAATTCACTTTGGTCACGAAGTTCCCGATATAGCCAGTGGCCTCAGTGATGGTCGCCTCAGTGTAGACATGGATAAGGGGGTGCCGGTACACCTTTTTTATAAGGTCGCGCAAATAGGCCTGGACATCTAGCCCTTCCAGGGTAGAGTGCACTTTTCTAGCCATCCCCCCCAGCTCGGAGTCTTTTTCGAGGAGGTAGACCTCGTGCCCCTGGTTGGCTATCGAGAGGGCGCAAGTCAGGCCGGCTACGCCCCCGCCGACGACCAAGGCCCTCTTGTCGACGGGCAGGTCGAACTCCTGCAGCGGCTCGAGATGGCAGGCCCGCGCCACGGACATCCGGATTATATCTTTTGCCTTACTCGTGGCTTCTTCCTTTTCTTTCTGATGGACCCAGGAGTTATGCTCCCTGATGTTGGCCATCTCGTAATAGTACTGGTTAATCCCCGCCTCCCGGAGGGTGTCGCGGAATAAAGGCTCGAGGGTCCTGGGACTGCAAGCGGCGACAACCACCCGGTTGAGCCCTTTTTCCTTCGTGATGTCCGTTATCTCCTTGGCGGAGTTGGTGGCGCAGGAAAAGAGCTGGTTTTGAGCGTAGACTACGTTGGGCAAGGTCTTACAATACTCGACCGTTTCCGAGATATTGACTATGGCGGAGATGTTGGCCCCGCAATGGCACACGAAGACGCCTACCTTCGGCTCCTCCTGGGAGACGTCCTTTTCCTCCGGATATATCCTTTCCTTGGTAAGGTTCCCTCGCCTGTAGTCGAGGAGCTCGCCGACCTGGGAGCCGGCCCCGCTCGCGGAAAACACCGACTCCGGAATGTCTACGGGACCCTGGAGGGCGCCGCTCACGAAGATCCCGGGCCTTGCGGTGATCATGGGGTTCGTGGGATCGAGCTTCGCGAAATTGTGGTGGTTGAGCTCGACGCCGAATTGGTCCGCCAGTGCTTTCACATCCGTGGGAGGGTTCAACCCGACGGAGAGGACTACCATATCGAATTCTTCCTCTTTTACTCCGTCGTTAGTCGTGGAATACCGCACGGTGACGTTCTTGGTTACAGGGTCTTCCTTCACTATGGATGTATAGCTTCTGAAAAACCGGACTCCCGGAAGGTTCTCCGTTCTCTGGTAATACCGCTCGAAGTCCTTCCCGTAGGAGCGGACGTCGTTATGGAATATGGTACATTCCGAATCCGGGTGATGGTCCTTTGTCAGGATCACCTGTTTCTGGGTGTAGGTACAGCATACGGCGGAACAATAGCTGTTGCCTCCCTCCAGGACCTGTCTGGAGCCGACGCATTGGATCCAGGCTACCCTGTGAGGATATTTCTTGTCCGAGGTGCGCAGTATCTCGCCTTGGTAGGGGCCAGTGGAGCACAAGAGCCGCTCATAGTCCATGCTGGTGACTACGTTCCGGAACTCTCCATAATGGTATTCCGCCCTCACCTTGGGGTCGAAGGGCTCGAGGCCGGCAGAGAGGATTATGGCTCCTACGTTTATTTCCTGCTTTTCCTTGGTTTGATTTAAATCAATTGCGTTGTTCTTGCATACCCCCTCGCAGATGCGGCACTTGTTCTCCTTGAGGTAGAGACAGCTTTCATCGATGTAAGCGACGAGGGGGATCGCCTGGGCGAAGTAGATGTGGACCGCCTTGTTGAGCGATATTTCCTGGTTGAATTGATCGGGGTATTTGACAGGGCAGTATTCCACGCAGGTGGTGCAGCCCTTGCATTTGCTCTCGATGATGTACCGGGGCTTCTTGACGAGGGTCACTTTGAAGTTCCCCACATCCCCTTCTATGCCGTCGACTTCGGTATAGGTGAGGACCTCTATGTTGGGATGCCGGCCGACCTCGACCAGCTTGGGTGCGAGTATTCACATCGAGCAGTCGTTGGTGGGGAAGGTCTTGTCAAGCTGGGCCATATGGCCCCCGATGCTGGGCGCCTTCTCGACGAGGTAAACCTTGAAACCGGCAGTGGCGAGGTCTAGGGAGGCCTGGATGCCGCTGATCCCTCCGCCGACGATCATGACATCGCCGATGTTCCCTTCGGCGAGGTTTTTCGCAACCTGTTGGATATTGTCTTTGAGAAATATGACCTTTTCCACTTTCTATCACCTCATCAGGTTTTATGTGCCCGCAATGTCGGGGTGGGGCTGGGTTACCTGTACTTCATCCGTCGAGCGGCCAAGGCGCTCGGGGTGGGAATACACCGAAAGGCGGCTGCCGCGCGCATAGCCGACCAAGGCAACGCCAAGATCACGCGCAAGGGATACGGCGCTCCCTGTAGGCGAGTGGCGCGAGACAACAACCGGGGTCTGCATCCTCGCCGCCTTGAGCAGCATCTCCGACGAGACGCGACCGGTGCTCAATAGCAGGCAGTCCTTTGTCGAGAGTCCCCGGAGAAGACATTCGCCCTGAATCTTGTCCAAAGTATTATGTCGGCCGATATCCTCGGCCACTACGAGCAGGTTCTTGGTATCCGACAGAGCTGAGGCGTGCAAGCCGCCGCTAAGCCTATATAGCTCCATCTGCTCTTGAATCAGCTGCTTCATCAGCGCCAGCACTTCCGCCGGCTTAACGACAAGAGCCGAATCGACCCTCTGCCCTTGAATTTTGAAAGTTGCTCCGCCCCCGCACCCCGAGGTTAGGGTCCGCAACGTCGGCAATTCATACCCAGGGTCGCTCAGCCTCACATCGACTTCCGATTCCTCGTCACATACTCGCGCCATCGTCACGTCGTCCAGCCCCGAGATGATTCCCTCTGAGTACAGGAATCCGAGGACAAGGCAATTCAGCTTTGTCGGAGTGCACTGGATGGTGACAAATTCCTGGCCGTTAACATAGATTGTGATCTCCCTCTCGCTGGGCACGTGGACCGAGGTCCTGGCCCATCCCTCTTCCGAAAAGCGATCACAGGCCACTTCCACCGCAGTACCTTTGAGATCCGATAAATCAATCGTCTGCTTCATGTTCGGCTTCTCGCCCTCTATATCACTTCCTGGAGGATCTCCGTAATGTCCTTTATCTGTATAACGTCGCTGTAGTTCAGGACTGCCCTGCTGTCCTCGAAATTGGTAATGCAATAGGGACAGGCGGTTACTACCTCCTCGGCCCCGATCCCGACAGCCTCTTCCGTTCTGAAGTTTACGAATCTTTCATTCTTCGGGGTTTCCGCCCAGATCCTGCCTCCCCCCATTCCGCAGCAGAGCGCATCTTCCCTGGACTCGGAGAACTCGGAAAGCCGCAGGCCGGGTATCTTCTTCAGGACGTGCCTGGGCTCGTCGTAGATGCCGTTGTGGCGCCCGAGATAGCAGGGGTCGTGGTAGATGACCCCGTTGTCGATAAAGGTCTTGATGTTCTCCTTGGCGAGGCGTTTGAACAAGTCCTCGTTGCCCGTCTTGCGGATGCTCTCTCCGCAGCAGCTCTCCTTGGCGCCAAGTATCCCGAAATCGACCCCTGCCTTCTTGAGGATGGCGGCCGTGGCTCTGGCCACCTTCTTGAGCCTGGGGTCGTAGCTCAAGTAGCAGCCGGGAAAATAGAGAATCTCCATACCTTCGGCGAAGGGTTTCACAGAGAGGCCCTCTGCCCAGTCGGCCCTGGTCTTTCGGTCTTCGTTGAAGGGGTTGCCTTGCGCGGTGAGGCCTGCGCTAATGGTGCGGTAGGGTTTGACGGCGGAGGGGAAGACACCGTATCCGGTCGCCATCCTGCGCAGGGCCACCATGTCGTCTATCTGCTTGACGTCCCTGGGGCAGCGCTGGGGGCACTTGCCGCAGGTGGTGCAACGCCATATCTCTTCCTTCTCTATCTCGGACAGACCGAAGGTAGCCTCACGGATCAGCTTGCGCATGCTGAACCTTCTCACCTTGTTCCAGGGGCAGACGGTATCGCACTTTCCGCACTGGTAGCAGAACTTGACGGCGTCTCCACCTTTCTCTTTTACCTCATCTATTACCTCTTTGAAGGGGGCTACAGTCTCCACGATAGATCCTCTCGTTTTCAGCCCTTGTTTGTAAGCCGGTTAACGGTATCTACTACCGCCTGCAGTCCATATTTGTCGACCATCGAAGATAACCCCGCCTCCACGTCCTCGATCTCCACCCCTTCCTCCACTTCCTCTTCCCTCTCTTCATAGGTAAGGGCGTCGTTCAGGCACCACTGCACGCAGAGGGGCTTCTCCTGCGGCGGATCGTCCTCACACATGTCGCACTTGAGGGGAAGGCTGGAATCCGGTTCCTTAAAGGCATCCCTGGACGGGCAGGAAGCCCTGCAGAAGGCACACTCTTCGTATTCCTTCCCGTCCATCACGTATTGGTCCCTGCCCATACACTCGGCCGGGGTATACTCGCCCGCGTATACCGGAAGGTATACGTCTCTTATCGGCTCACGGATAAGCCGGATGCGGGACCTTGCCGGATTATTGCTGCTGTATTTAGGGTTGGCGTGAAAGGCGGAGCAGATTACCTCGCATGCCCGACAGCCGTTGCACTTATCAAGATCGATCTTTATTGTCTTTACCTTCTTCTTAACCTTGCTCATTTTTAATTATCCCTCTCTTTTCCAAATCTTCGGCAACATAAGCCAGGTCCAATTCCTGTAAAGACTCTTTCGTGGGAATGCCGTCATTATTCCATCCCCTGAATTTGTAATACGCATCAAGGAGCTGTTGTTCGAGCTCGGGAAACCTTTTCTTCCAATGGTCTTCAGGCGGCTTCTCGTCGGCCCTCCTCAGGCCTCTTCTTACGTTGACGGCCCTGAGCAGGCTCCGGTTCCTCCTGTATATCTGCTTGAGGCCTTCCTCATCCATATCGATCCCCGCCCCTGAGGATATAAAATGCGGGTAATTGTGTATGTGATAGGGAGGCTTCAGAGGAAAGGACGAGAGGCCGGCGCATACCCCCAGGGCGTCATCGATGTAGTGCATCATCTCCTGCCAGTCAACTATGTCGACGGACATGTCCACAGTGGGGTAGTACGGATTGGAGCGCTCTCCGCGCAGTTCCCAGTCGAGAACGATCTGCTTGAACTTCTCGTCAGGGACCTGGTGCCAATCCCTTACGAACTCTTCCCTCTCCTCCATGGTCATAAATGGCGACTGGGGGAACTGGCCTTCGATCTGGGTAATGTTTACTTTCTCACCGGTGGCATACATAAGGAAATAAACTGGGTTCAACATTCCGAGCTTGAGAGGGAGCTGCTCATGCTTCTTGATGTTGTTATGGGCAAAAGCCTCAGCGCCCTTACCGATCTGCTGGGCTGCCCAATAGGTGCCGTTGGCCAGGATGTCGCCTATCCCTTCCCGCCGGACGATCCTGTCGAGGAGCCAGTAAAATTTCCCCTCGTTGTCGGACGGGCACCCTTCAAAATCCGCGTCAGTGAGGATGCCGGCATCTTTAAGCTCGAAGGCGAAGGCCATGATCTGCGGCGTCGAGAAACCGTCGACTCCATACTCGGTAGCACGCTGGGCGATCCTGAAGCCGAAATCCAGGTCGTCTACAAAGGCCGCCATCGTATAAGTAAGCTTCGAGAAGCATTTCATCATAAAAGTTGAAATCCCGGGGACGGAAATTATGGCGCCGCATTTTATCGGGCAGTTATAGCAACTTATTAGCCGCTTCCGCACATTTAACTGGGTGTCCTTCCACTTCCGTTCGATCTCGTCGTTCCAGAAATCCTTTCTCCGTGTGCGGGAGTTTCCCCACATGAAATTTTCCGTGTGCCACTTCTCATCCGTATGCAACATCTCTTGCGGCGACCCGAGCCCCTGCAAGATGGTCATTACGTTGGGGACCGGGTTCTCGTTCCGGTATTTTATGTATTTCAGCACTTCGTTGCAGAGCTCGAGGAATTCGGCCGGCCGGGCAAGATTGATGTCCTTTGTGCCGCGAACGGCTATCGCTTTTATGCCCTTGTCTCCCATAACCGCGCCCAAGCCAAGCCGGCTGGCGCTAGACCTGCCCTGCTCGATGGAAGCAGTATATACCCTGTTTTCACCGGCCAGGCCGATAGCAGCCACCTGGGCGTTGGGCTCCTTCAGCTCCCTCCGGATTATCTCCTGGGTCTCTACGGCGCCTTTACCGCGCAGATGGGAAGCATCGCGTATCTCCACCTTGTCGTTGTGTATCCAGACATACACGAGATCGGGGGACTTGCCGCGGAAGATTACCTTATCGTATCCGGCATACTTCAACTCCGGCGCCAGGAATCCTCCCATCATCGAATAACCCATGAGCAGGGTCTGGGGAGAATAGGATGTAATAATCGTACGGTTCGCACCGGGAGCAGGCGTGCCACCTAAAAGGCCGGTGCCGAATATGAGGAGGTTTTCGGCAGAAAAGGGTTCAACGTCGGCGGGAACCCTATCCCATAGTACCTTGGAGTTCGTACCAAGACCCCCCAGGTGCTGCTCGGTCAGTTTCGGATCGGTTGCCACTCTCTCGATGTTTCCGCGAGATAGATCGACTTCTAAATTAAACCCTGTCTCTGCGTACCTCATGTTTGGCCCCTCTATCTATAAGGTTGTTCATGTTTTCTGCGCCCTTGACGCCAAAATGGGTTCTTATATATCGAACGGACACTCCTTGTCAAGGGACAAGGCGTCCCTTGTGATTCTGCGCACATAGATTGTGCAATTTATAACAAATCTCGAAACCACTGTCAATAGGAAAAAAGGAGGAGAATGAGACAGTTTTCACAAGCAACTCGATGGCCGCGCTTGCCTGCCGGTCCGTCCTGTCACTTGTTCGCGTGCGGCTTTTTTATTTATTGCACTGGACAAGGCGCTATGCTACTCTTTACCGTGCGTATTTTAGCCGTTGACATAGGGGAAAAGAGGATCGGAACGGCCCTGTCCGACGAGAGCGCAACCATAGCGCAGGGCTTGGAGGTTATTGCTTCGACGGGGCTCGTGACTGGAGACATTGCGGCGATAGCGGAACGGGCCCGCCGGTTCGGTGTCGCCTGTGTGGTCGTGGGGTTGCCGAAGAACCTGGACGGATCAATCGGGCCAAGGGCACAGAAGGTCATAGCGCTCGCCGAGGGCATCAGGCAGGCAACGGGCGTACCGGTGGAGCTATGGGACGAAAGGTTCAGCACGAACGAAGCCCATAGGATCCTCGATATGGCGTCCGTGAAGAGGAAGAGGCGGAAGGGCGCGATCGACGTCATGGCTGCACAGATAATTCTTCAAGGGTACCTGGATGCCAAGGGGCGGCAATAAGAACCTTATCGCCCCGGCAATCCCGATCCTCCTCATCGCGCTCACGGTCGTCCTCGCCGTTATCCCCCGGGGCAAAGAGGGGCCTCCCGTAGCGTTTGTTGTGAAAAAGGGAACAAGGATGACTGCGATTGCTCATGCCTTGAAGAGAGAGGATCACGTCATTTCCGAGTATCTCTTCCTTTCCTGCTCTATGCTGCTTTACGGAGGCAAGGTGGTGGCAGGGGAATACGGGCTGTCCAAAGACATGTCGCCTCTCGATATAGCCAGAAAGATGGCCCACGGCGAGAGGAAGGTATACACGCTGAAGATCATCGAGGGCTACAACATTTATAACATCAGTGAAGCGATTGATAAGGCGGGGATTATGGACAGCCAGGCGTTCCTCCAGCTGGCCCGGAGCCGTGACTTCCTGGGGCGCCTCGGCATAGGCGCAGACTCCCTTGAGGGGTACCTTTTTCCCGACACCTATTTCTTCAGCAAAGAGACCGAAGTGGACGAGTTCCTGGGTAAGATTGTCCAAAGGACTTTTAACTTCTTCGAGACGGAAGACATAAAGCGAAGGATGGAGGACCTGCACATGAACATGCTCCAGGTCCTGTGCCTTGCTTCGATCGTGGAAAAGGAAGCGAAGCTGGAGCAGGAAAAAAAGATCATCTCCGCCGTCTTCCACAACCGGCTTTCACGGGGTATGTCCCTTGATGCGGACCCAACCGTGATCTATGGGCTGGCACGCTTCAACCGGGACCTGAAGAAGGCCGATCTATCGGCTGAAACGCCCTACAACACGTACCGGCTTAAAGGGCTGCCGAAGGGCCCCATATGCAGCCCTTCCAGAAGCTCCATCGTGGCGGCCCTCTATCCGGAGCCCACCGATCTGCTCTATTTTGTCTCCCGGAACGATGGAAGCCATGTCTTCTCAAGGACAATGGGAGAGCACAACCATTTTGTGACCGTCTATCAAAAACATAAAAACAGAAAACAACGATAAGGACTAAGGAGGGATTCTATGGAAAAAGATGTTGCAGTGATCGGTGTCGGCCAGAGCTCGTTCGTCAGGGGATACGAGGGGTCTATCCGGGAGCTCGCCTTCGAGGCCTTCAGGGAGGCCATGCAGGATGCAGGGATCACACAAAAGGACGTCGATGCCTCCGTCTTCTGCTCGGCCCCGGAATACGACAAGCAGAGGTCCCCGGCTGGTGTGCTCGCAGAGTATTTGGGCCTCATCCCGCAGCCCACATTCTATGTCGAGACCGTCTGCTCTTCCAGCAGCACAGGCGTGAAGGTCGGCTACAGCATGGTGAAGGCGGGGCTTCACGACGTGGTGGTGGTGCTAGGATTCCAGAAGATGTCCGAGATCACCTCAGCCGAGTCCCAAGAGAGGATGGGCCGCGGCGCAGACATCCAGTGGGAGGCGCCTTTCGGTACCATGATGCCTGCCTACTACGCCCTTTATGCCCAGGCCTATATGGCGAAAAACGGCCTCACCCATAACGATCTCCGTGATGTAAGGCTTAAATCGGCCACATATGGGACGACCAACGAAAGGGCAGTCTACAGGAAAGGAGTGAAGGCGGAGGACTTCGATCCTAACAATCCGGACGCAAAAATGGCAGGCCCTGTTGCATGGCCCCTGCGCGTCGGCGATTGCTGCGCCAATGCGGACGGCAGCTCGTGCATAATTCTGGCGAACAGGGAAAAGGCCAAAGCCTTTTCTAAGAAGCCCGTCTGGGTCCTAGGCATCGGCGCCGCGTCGGAAGCGGTCAATATGGCGGCAAGACCGGACTTCGCCAGGGGACTGAGCGTCGGGTATAAGGCAGCCGAGCAGGCGTACAAGATGGCGGGCATCACGGCCAAGGACGTAAAGGTGGCCGAAGTGCACGATTGTTTTACCATCGCCGAAATCATGGCCTATGAAGGTCTGGGGTTCGCGCCCATGGGTGAAGGAAAGCAGCTTATCCGCGAAAAGGCGACCTACAAGGAGGGCAGGATGCCCGTGAACGTCGATGGAGGTCTACTTTCCAAGGGACACCCCATCGGGGCCACAGGCGGTTCCCAGATGCGTACGATCGTGCTCCAGCTCCGGGGCGAAGCGGGCCCCATGCAGGTCCCCGGCAACCCGGAAATAGGCCTTGTGCACAACGTCGGCGGCGTGGGTCTCTACGGCAATGTAACGATATTCGGGAGGTGACAAATGGGTTTCGAAAAATTCGGAAGAAAAAGCTTTACCGCGGTGACAAAGACCACGAAATTCGTCGACTTTCTGGCCGAAGGCAAGATTGAGGGCACGGTCTGCAAGAAGTGCGGCGCCAAGTTTTTCCCGCCCAGGGCTGACTGCGCCGCCTGCCTCTCGAAGGAGATGGACTGGTTCGATATGCCGAAGAAAGGCAAGCTGGAGACATTCACCACCGCTTATTACGCTCCCTTCGGTTTCGAGGCCGATCCGCCCTATACGATGGGGGTCGTTGCTTTTGACGGCGGCCTCAAGCTCTTCGCCCGCCTCTCCAGGGACATCAAGCCCGAAGAGGTCAAAGTCGGGATGGATGTTACCATACGGCCCCTCAAGTACGACGACGGCCAGCTCTCGTTCGAGATCACGAAGGCCTAAAAAACGGGCGGATAAAGGAAAGGGACCTGATTGCAGGTCCCTTTCCAATTATTTTCGAAAACGGTCTTATCAGGGAAAGCAACCCAACTGGCACGACTTGACCTTGATCTTCAACTCGTTGAGGAGATCGCCAACCTCTCGCGTTCCTTTTCCATCTGCACTCCTGGGAGTCATTATTGGGGTGAGTGAAGGGGATCGAACCCTCAACACCCGGGTCCACAGCCCGGTGCTCTACCGTTGAGCTACACCCACCGTCTTTTCTTGATTTTTTAGCACAAAGAGGCATAAAAGTCAATTTGCCCGGTCGATGCCTCCAGCGGGACGAGGATCTGCGCCTTCGATAGCCTTCACTGCGGCTGCCTCTTCGAAAAGAAGGCACCAATCCCTATCAGCGCGAAGACGAGGGCCGTGACGGGCCATATGGGGTGGACCGCTTTGCCGGGGCCCACTAGAACAGAGAGAAAAACGATGGCGAGGGCGCCCAGGAGGGAGACAGAGGCCCATACAGGGGGGACCCTTGCGCCATTTTGCGATGAAACAAGCAAGTTCATTATTGCAAGAAAAAAAACGACATGGTATTCAAGATAGGATGACCGAATTCGAGGGCCCGGAGCTCATGGACCGCCCGGAGATTCTCCAGAGGCTCTTTTTCCCCCGCCGTGCCTCCAGGGAAGAATTGATGTCGCCCTATGGCGCAAATCATACCATCGAGGTTGCCCACGGGATTCTCATCGGCTGCCGGTTCTACCCGGCCGGAACCGGCGCGCCCAGCATACTTTTCTTCCATGGTAACGGGGAAATAGCCACCGACTACGACTACACGGCCCACTTCTATCAGGAGCGGGCGATCAACCTCTTCGTGGCGGACTATCGCGGTTACGGCGCAAGCACGGGCAGTTCCACATGCGCGAGCCTCATCCACGATGCGCGCCCTACCTTTGAAGGGTTTCTTGCGTACTTGCAGAATGGTGGTTATAAAGGCGACCTCTTCGTCATGGGCCGCTCCCTGGGGAGTGCACCGGCCATCGAGGTTGCCTTCCGATACGGGCAGCGCCTTGCAGGGTTGATAGTGGAGAGCGGCTTTGCGAGCACTCGAAATCAGCTGGAGAGATTAGGGGTTTCGCACCTTTTCAGCGACCTCCCCCACCCGGTCGGCTTCGGGAACGACCTGAAAATCGGGAAGATAACCCTCCCCACACTGATTATACACGGGGAAGAGGACGAAATCATCCCCTTCGAAGAAGGAAAAGCCCTTTATTTTCTCTCAGGCGCCGCCCGAAAGAGCTTCCTCCCCATTCCCCACGCGGGCCATAATGACCTGATGGTACAAGGCCTGGAGGAGTATATGGGCGCAATTCGAGCGTTTACGACCGGCTCGCTCCCCTGATGGAACCCATCTCCCCACAAGATAGTACTTTCTCATAGATCTAATACCGGGAACCGGACGGGTTAAGGACGCCTTCCTCCATAAAATGTGTCACCTCGTCCGGTTAAGGGAAAGGGAATTCCTCGGGCTCCGGCTGGTGATCGTTGTTGGTCGGGCCGGCGGAATTGCCCGTCGGGAAGGGATTATTGCGTACCGCTCGATACACGCGGCGGCGGGCTGGTGCGCTGGAGTCCCTTAAGCTTGAGCCCGAGCTGGAGCCTTCCCGTTACGTTGAACTTCTTGAACAGCCTGTTGCAGTGAGACTTGACGGTAGCCTCCGTTATCTTGAGCTCCCGAGCGATCTCCTTGTTGCAGCACCCCCGGAGGATGAGGCCCGCTATCTCCGATTCCTGTCTCGTGATGCTTTTCTTGACGAACATCGCCTGGGTGAGGATATTCTTTATCGTCAGATGACCTAGCCACAACTCTCCGGAGGCAACGACTTTTACCGCCTTTTTCAGGAGCTCCCCGTTTGCTTCAGCCGACAGGATGCCGGCCAGCACTCCTTTCGAAATCAGCTCTATGATCTCTCCGTCGATAAACGACGGCTCGGTCCTGCTCTCCACCATTATGAGCTTGGCGGCAAAGCCGTTCTCCGTCAGGACCTGACGGGGGATCGCGAAGAGCGCTTGCTGGTCGACGAGAACGACGTCGCTTTTCAAGTCGAGCAGTTCGTCGAATGTCGCGATATGGCCCGGTCCTCCGATGATCGCTATTTCGGGATCTCCCTCAACCAGCTTCCTCACGCCTTCGCAAAAAAGACGGCTGCTCGATACAATGGCAAGCTTGATTATCATCGTCCGCCTCCTTTTGAAAACTCGCCTGTTATCAAACTTTTTAAACGAGGGTTGCCCGGGGATGTCTGCTTGTTACGAATGATCAAGGGCGCCGTCACAGATATTTACAATAAGCGTGCCATTCTCGCCGGAGGCGGTCATGATGCTTTTTTGGCCTTGTTCGGCTGATCTCCCTAGTAATTATGGCCCTGGGGCAAGCCTGTCTTATGTCTTACGAAATGAGATAATGTCTCGCCCGGCGAGTCAAGGGTCTTGCCCCATAAGACAGAGCTGACGGCGGCTGAAAGCGGAAGAACCCGCCTGCGGACTCCGGGCCTGCCAAGCTTAAGATAGTGAGGCCCGATAGGATAATCGACGACATCTATCGAAGGGACTAGAACAGGATTATGGGAAGCCTCATCTCAAGGATAAAGTCGGGCGAATCCGACGTAAGACCCGAAGCTACGTTTATATTGAGGGAAACTCTCGGCGAAAGGCTCCACCCCGCCCCTATCCTCAACAGGGCCGAGTTGAGGACAGTGTTCTGAACCCTCTTTCCGTTCGCCACGGCACTAAAAGTGTAGTCCTGCTGAAACTGGAAGTTAAGGGCGAACCTGTAGGAAAGGGCATAGGCGAGCCCTATGTTCAGGCTCACCGTGTCGCCGGGCCTTACGCTCCTGAGGGTACCGGTTGTGCCCGTAAGGGACGTCACTGTCTGATTCAGCCCGCCTACCGGGCAGTTGTAGGCGTAAGCGAAGCCCCCGAAGACGACGATAGGATCGATGCTCTTCACCGCGTTCACGCCGGCCTTTACCGATTGGTAGCCTGTACCTGTAGGAAGCTCCGTGGTCGGGTCTATTTTAAAGGGGCTCTTACCCGTAACCGATTTATACGCAGCGGTGACAATTACCCCCGGCCTGTCCTCCGTTTCGGATACGGGCTGGTAGCTGACCCCGAGAGAAACATCACCAAGGGAATTTCTGTCGAGCGTGGTATCCGGCTGCCCGCCGGCAACGGAGCCCGTGGTGGTGATCAAGTCATGCCTGTAAACGTAAGGGACGTTCACGTCGAGCTGCAGGTTGTTCAGGAGGCCGTACCTGCTCGCAAGGTTGTACGTGAAGAGGTCCCTCTTCGCCTGTTGTACGCCGAATTGGCCGAGCGTCAGGAAGACAGGGTCGAGTATGGCAAAGCTCTGCAGATAGATCTGGTTGGCGGAATAATGGGCATAGGCAATACTGTTCTCGAGCTCCCACTGCCCCTTCCTCAGCAGGATATACTGTTTGGAAGCGGCGGCCAGGGCAGCGGCCTCTCTCTCCCTCTCTATACCCGTGCTTTCAGCGGACAAGACCGTCACAGGGACAACGGTCACCATAAGCAACGACAATATCAGAGCGGCACCCGTAAGGGTTTTGCTCGTCATGGTCCCCTCCCTTGTCTTCGTGGTTTCTGCGTTGCCGGAACCGGCTTTTTACAGAATAGCGGTTGGCGTATTACATGTCAAGACGCAAATTGTCGATCGAATCGTCGGTCGAAGGGTCCGCTCTTCCCTTTACCCTTCGAAAACCGGTCATGCTCCGCCGGCAGGGCGGAGTCAAGTTTGAACCCGATAAAAATCGCATGGTAATAGAATGAAGACTTTTGTTGCATCCAACGCCCCTGCGTCACTCCTGGAAAATTCAGCCTTGGATGGCCTACCTCTGCGTCGTTGACAGGCATGGGGGAACCATCTATCCTTGTAGATACGGGCTATCCTTGTAAATAGGGGCAAAAAGGGGGTTTGGTGCGTCTAAGTCCGAGGATCGTCGTTCGCATACCTGCAGAAATCAAGATTGGCCACACGAGGAAAGATATCCTGATGGTGAGCCTCGGCCTCGAAGGCGCTCTCATCAGGAACTCCGTTCCCGGGCTTGACGGAAGCTCCGCCCAGGACGGGCTGGCCATTCGCTACGACCTGCCCCAGCAGGGGAGCATCGAGCATGCAGTGAGGGTTGCCAGAAAGGACGGGGACGGTTATGCCCTTTCATTCCTTGACATCGATCCGGCCACGAAGCTCAGGCTATGGCGGTACATCGCCGATAACCTGGTCCCGGGAAGGGAGTGTCCTTTCTGCGGAAGGGAGTACGCGGTCCTGCCCGATATTTGTGAAAACTGCGGCTGCGAACTGGTGTTCGATAGGCCGGGCTATTTCGAGTACCGCGAAAGGCTGGCAATGGTCAAAGGGCTCGAAAACATGGTGAGGGACTTGAAGTTGGACCAGCTAAAGAAACTGGTCAATTTCGTCGAAGTCGATCTGCTGAGGGTGCGGTCGGGTGACGAGATCCAGGAATTCGTTGGTACCTGCCCCCAGATGCTTCAGATATTCGCAAGAATCAGGAAGGTGGCGCAGACCGACTTGTCCGTATTGATCCTGGGCGGGAGCGGAACCGGCAAGGAGCTGACGGCCTTGGCAATCCACGAGAGAAGCGTGAGGAAGGGAAAGCCCTTCGTCACCATCAACTGCGCTGCCATACCCGAGAACCTTTTAGAGGCGGAGCTGTTCGGCCATGAGAAGGGCGCTTTTACCGGAGCGTACTCGAGCAAGAAGGGGAAGATGGAGACAGCCGACGGAGGGACCGCATTCCTCGATGAGATAGGAGAACTGCCCATGAACTTGCAGGCCAAGCTCCTGCGGTTCCTCCAGGACAAGATCGTTGACCGCGTAGGAGCGACGAGCGGCAAAAGGGTGAACGTCCGGGTTATCGCGGCCACCAACTGCGACCTTGACCAGGCTATACAGGACGGCAGGTTTAGAAGCGACCTTTACTACCGGCTGGATGAGTTCCCGATCAGTCTGCCGCCGCTGAGAGAGCGCGGGGAGGACGTGGTGCTCCTTTCGAAATTCTTCCTCAACCGCTTTTCCAGGGAGATGGGTGTCACTAAGGCCTTTACGAAGAAAGCCTTGGAGGCTGTGGAAGGCTACGACTGGCCGGGCAACGTCAGAGAAATGATAAATAGGATTCGCCGTGCCATAGTCATGTCCGACGGCGGGACGATAAGCGCCGGCGACCTAGGCCTCGACCCCTCCAAAGCCGTCAGGCCACAGGGTGTGATCCCGCTGAAGGAAGAGGTGAACCAGATCGAGGCGCAGAAGGTGAGAGAGATTCTCCAGCTCTGCGACAACAATATCTCAAAGGCGGCGAAACTCTTGAAGGTGAGCAGACCCAGCCTTTACAGCCGCATCAAAAAACACAACATCGACGTATCGCCCTTACGCACCCATTCCCGTTCCTTCCAGGACAAATAGCTCCTCGATTTTCCGCCGGATTTCAACAGGCCGGCGAATATGATAATATGTCCTCTACACCTTCGCTCGGGGAGCGCACGAATGAACGCCCTTACCGTAGTAGCCTGTTACGACCCGGACCCCCTTATGGACGAGACGATCCGTTCCCTCGGACGGTCGCCCCTCGTCGAGGCCTTGATACTCCTGAGCCGGGCGCCTGTGGACGGGAGTACAGGCAAGACTGCGCCGATCCTATGCGATGCCCCCCTGTCGCAGCGGACAATCCATTCTGTTCTGGAGGGCTCTCGCTCACCCTACCTCCTTTTCCTGCCCCATGGGGTCCCATTCTCGATGGAGCCCGGCGCCCTGGAGCGGATGGTAGACGCGGCGGAGGCGGGGGCGGCCATCGTCTATTCCGATTACTACGAGGACGACGGGGGGACAAAGAGAATTCGCCCGCTTCTTGATTATCGGCCGGGGAGTGTCAGGGACGATTTCGATTTCGGCACCGCCGTCCTCTTTTCCCTTTCAGCCGCCCGTAAGGCCCGGGAGGTGCACGGCCTGGTCCCCGGCGTCAGTTTTGCCGGTTTGTACGACCTTCGCCTCAAGGTCTCCATCGACCGGCCGGTGCTCCACATTGCCGAGCCGCTCTATACGGTAAAGGAACGCCGGCCGGAATGGTCGGAGCGGCTCTTTGCCTACGTGGATCCTCGTAACGAGGGGGTCCAGAAGGAAATGGAGGCGGTCTTCACCGATTACCTCAGGAAGATTGATGCTTACGTGGCGAGGCGCAGCCTGCGGAGGCATAAGGCTACGGATCACCCCTTCCCCGTCGAGGCCTCCGTGGTCATTCCCGTGCGGAATCGGCGGGAGACGATTGCCGAGGCGGTCGAGAGCGGCCTTTCGCAGGAAACCGATTTCCCTTTCAACGTAATCGTGGTCGACAACCACTCTACGGACGGGACCACCAAGGTTCTGAAGGACCTGTCCGGCCGGTCGAGGACGCTTCATCACCTGATCCCCCCTAGGACCGATCTCGCCATAGGCGGCTGCTGGAATGAGGCGGTGGGGAGCCCCGTCTGCGGACGCTACGCGGTTCAGCTCGATTCGGACGATCTCTACCAAGGCCCCCATACTTTGCAGCGAATGGTAGATATGTTCCGGACCGGCGGCTATGCAATGGTAATCGGCGCCTATACGCTCGTTGACTTCAACCTGAGTGAGATTCCGCCGGGGCTTGTCGATCACCGCGAGTGGACAGACGGGAACGGTCACAACAACGCATTGCGCGTCAACGGACTTGGCGCTCCCCGCGCCTTCTCCACGGAGCTTATGCGGCAAATAGGCTTCCTCAACGTGAGTTACGGAGAGGACTATGCCGCCTCCCTGAGGATATCCAGGGAATATAGGATCGGGAGGATCTATGAAAGTCTCTACCTGTGCAGGCGCTGGTCCGGCAACACGGATGCGGCGCTCGACGTCGAGAGCGCCAACCGGAACGATGCCTTCAAGGACGAGGTCAGGACGGTCGAGATTCTGGCCAGGCAGAGAATGAACCGTGGGGGAGGCTGAAAACGAGGCGATGAGGGGCAGCCATCCCATCCCGGTCGATACGGTCTACAGTGCCTTCGACAGTTCAGGGGCGTCGAGGCCGCTGGCCGATCTTTGCCTCGATCTCCTGAAGCAGCAGGTAAGTGCGTGGCCCGCTTGCGGCGCAGGCTATAAGTCGCTCGAGAGCGTGAGGGAGCGGGAAATTTCGTGCAGCGGCTTCTCGGTCCGGGTACAGCACAATCCCGGGAGGATCGTGAGCACCCTCGCAGCCGTGGGGGACGGGACCGTGCGCGAGCTTCCGTGTTTCCTCTGCCCCAGTAACCTGCCCGAGGGCCAGAAAGCTGTGCTCTACCGGGACGAGTACCTGATACTCTGCAATCCTATGCCCGTCTTGCCTTCCCATTTCACTATCTCTCACATCGCGCACGAGCGCCAGGCCATCGGCGGGAGGGTCGGGGCAATCTTGGGGCTTGCGGCCGACTTCGGCCCGTCCTTCAGGCTGCTTTACAACGGTCCGAAATGCGGCGCCTCGGCGCCGGCCCACTTTCATTTTCAGGCCGTCCCTTCAGGCCGAATGCCTATTGAGAGGGAGATTCAACTGAAGAAGGCCCCCAAAAAAAGGGTCGCCTCCGTAGCCGTCTCGCTGGCCCGTAACATAGGGCGGGAAGTAGTCATATTGGAGGGAAGCGATCCGGCGGCGATGGAGGAGGCCTTTCACGCCCTCTTAGGGGCGCTGTCGAAGGTGCTTCCCACGGATGGCGAACCGATGATGAACCTGATCTGCATCCGCGAGAAGCAGACCTATGCTATCCTCGTCTTTCCCCGTGCCAAGCACCGCCCTGACGCCTTTTATCTCGAGGACGAGGGTCGTCTCGCTGTGAGTCCGGCCGTTGTCGAGATGGGCGGCCTGATCGTCGCCCCCCTTTCGAGGGATTTCGAGCGCATTGACGCCGCCTGCGTCGAAGGGATATTCAGGGAGGTGTCCCTCGATGCGGAAACCGTGGAGCAGGCGGTCTCCGCCATGGGTTAGGCAGATCGCTCTTGCATTCCTGTTTTCTTTCGGGGATAATTGATAATCCGCATGGAAGCTGGCGAAGGCAAGGAACATCCGGGCGTTAAAGGCGTCACGATCTCCGTGAAGAAGGGACGCTTCAGCGTGTCCGCCCGTGTCGACTCGATGGGTCCCGACATCCTCGTCACCCTGTGGGGAGGGGCCGCCCATATCGGGGCCCTTGGCATGGCAACGCCGAGGCCCAGCCTAAGGGACCCGGATGAAAGGAGCGCCACGTCGTCGGTGTTTACCTTTCCCGGACACAAAGAAGACGTAGCCGTGAAGCTGATGTCCGAGATGCTTTCAGGCAGACTGAACAGGAAAGTCGTCGTAGTGGCCGGCCTTCACTGGGACAGGCTCGAGCCCGGGGACATCCGGCAGATAGTGGATGCGTGCAAGGTTCTCGGTGAGCGGATTGCTCTTGCCGTAGAGAAGGCATGAAAAAAAGCCGTTGTGCAGGGAATGAGGCCGCAGCGGTTAATCCATCCGGACGCGAGGCAATCGGGCACCGGCCCCCTCACCCGTACCTCGATATGCGGTACTTCTTCATCAAGGCGTAGAGACGGGGGCGGGACATGCCTGATATGCGGCAGGCCTCCCTTATGTTGCTGCCTGCTATGCTCATCAGGTCCTCCAGGTACTGCCTTTCCGCCTCCTGGAGGGCCGACTCCCTGAAACCTTTCAGGGGAGGGAGGGGGGAAGATGGGGTGTTCTCCTTCGATGGGGGAGGCGCCTCTTTAGTCACCGCGGCCCTGGCAAGGCTCACCCTGATGTGGGTGGGAAGGTGCTTGGGGAAGAGGGTAGGCTCGTGGCGGGCCATGGTGAGCGCCCTCTCGAGGGCGTTGACGAGCTCCCTCACGTTTCCAGGCCACCCGTAAGCGGAAAGAGAGTCGAGAAATTCGGGGGCGAAGCCCTTTGTGCCTATGCCGTAGCGCTCGGAGAGCTTGGCCATATGGTA
>JBEKOT010000053.1:0-16095 GCA_049521495.1 Syntrophorhabdales bacterium
GAGCTTGTGACCCAGATCGCCCTCGAGAAGGAGCTCCGCTTCGCCATCAGGGAAGGGGGGAAGACGGTCGGCGCGGGGGTAGTTACGGAGATAATAGAGTAAAAGAGGGATGAGATGAGGCAATTGGTGACCCTGGCCTGTTCGGATTGCAAGAACAGGAATTATACAACCTCTAAGAACAAGCAAAAGACGCCGGACAGACTGGAGATGAGGAAGTACTGCAAGTTTTGCAAAAAACATACGGCGCACAAGGAAACTAAATAAACAAAGGCCAGTAGCTCTAACGGATAGAGCACCGGACTCCAAATCCGGGTGTTGGGGGTTCGAATCCCTCCTGGCCTGCTTGTACTGGAGACTCAGATGAAGCCAAGAGAGACGATTGATGAAATCAAGGAATATTTCAAGGAGGTTTACCTGGAGACGAAACGCGTCACCTTCCCCTCGAGGAAGGAGACCATGAAAGGTACCTACGTGGTTCTCATCACTGTTTTCATCGCCGCGGTCTTTCTAGGCTTGGTAGATGTCGGACTCGCCAAAATAGTCCAGGTCCTGTTCCGTGGATAACTCGATGGAAAAGAAATGGTACGTGGTGCATACATATTCAGGCTATGAGCAAAAGGTGAAGGAGGCGCTCGAGGAGAGAATAAGGACGAGCGGTATGGAAAGCCGCTTCGCCGAGATAATCGTCCCTTCCGAGGTGATCATGGAGCGGGTCAAGGGACAGGCGAAAAAATCGCAGAGGACTATCTTCCCCGGCTATATAATCGTTCAGATGGATATGAACGAAGATACGTGGTACCTGGTGCGCAATACCCCGAAGGTGACCGGCTTCGTGGGTTACGGTATGAAGCCTACGCCGCTTCCGGAAGATGAAATAAAGGATATAGTGCATGCTATCCAGGAAGGGAAGGGGAAGATAAAGCCGAAGATCCGTTTCGACAGGGGTGACAGCGTCAAGGTTATCGAGGGCCCTTTTTCCAATTTTACAGGAAGCGTCGAGGAGATTAAGCCCGAGAAAGGGAAGGTGAAGGTTCTTCTCAACATTTTCGGCAGGACGACGCCTGTGGAGCTCGATTTCATGCAGATAGAAAAAATGTAAAGGAGCTGCAAGATGGCGAAGAAAGTTGCCGCTATGGTGAAGCTGCAATTGTCGGCAGGTCAGGCCACACCGTCCCCGCCCGTGGGACCGGCGCTAGGCCAGCACGGGGTCAACATAATGGAGTTTTGCAAGGCCTTCAACGAAAGGACAAAGACGCAGGAAGGGACGATTATCCCTGTCCTTATTACCATATACTCCGATCGGACCTTCACCTTCGTGACAAAGACGCCCCCTGTATCCTTTCTGCTTAAGAAAGCGGTAAAGCTGGCAAAGGGCGCTAACAACCCGAAGAAGGAGACGGTGGGCCAGGTCACCAAATCGCAGGTACGGGAGATCGCGCAGCTGAAGATGCCCGATCTCAATGCAAAGGACCTGGCGGGAGCTCTGAGGATCGTCGAAGGGTCCGCGAGAAGTATGGGATTGGAGGTAGTGGAGGGCTAATAGGCATCCGGAAAGGTAACATTCGACGTTTAAAGAAGACCTGGGCAAACAGTAAGAGATTGCTGCTGCGGGAATTTTTATTTTTTGAAGGGCGGTGGACAGATGGCGGAAAAAGCAAAACAATACAAGGAAGCAATCCAAAAGGTGGACAGGGAGAAGCGTTACACCCTTGACGAGGCGCTCGATCTGCTCGCCCAGATGCCTGACAGGAAATTTGACGAGACCGTTGAAGTAGCCATGCGGCTCGGCGTTGATCCCCGGCATGCCGATCAGATGGTCCGCGGGTCCGTTGTGCTCCCCAACGGGCTGGGGAAGAAGGTGAGGATTCTTGTCTTTGCGAAGGGGCAGAAGGAGAAGGAAGCCGAGGAAGCAGGCGCCGACTATGTCGGTTCGGATGACATGATAGACAAAGTACAGAAAGGCTGGCTCGATTTCGACAAGGCCATAGCCACACCCGACATGATGGGAGCGGTCAGCAAGCTCGGCAAGATTCTTGGCCCCAGGGGCCTCATGCCCAATCCCAAGGTCGGCACCGTGACGTTCGATATCGCCAAGGCAGTGAACGAGCTGAAGGCGGGGCGCGTCGAGTTCCGTGTGGACAAGGCTGGAAACCTCCACGTCCCTGTGGGTAAGGGGAGTTTCGGGACTGAGAAGCTGAAGGAGAACATCAACTCGCTCTTCGACGCGGTCGTCAGGCTGAAGCCCGCATCTAGCAAGGGCACCTATGTGAAAGGGATAGCCGTCTCGAGAACCATGAGCCCGGGCGTCAAGATTGACCCGGCCTATGTGAGGAGTCTGGCAAAATAGGGAAAGAGTCAGAGACAGCAGGTGCCGATTTTTTCGGTTAAACGGTAAGCGGCCTGCCGAGACAAAACTTTTGCAATTTTCGTCTCTTCTGGCTTTCCATAAATCTCATCGAAAGGAGGGATGAAAACCATTGGAAAGAAAGGCAAAAGAAAAACTGGTCGGTGAGCTTGACGACAGGCTCAAGCGCGCCGGCGCCCTGTTCCTAGCCGAATACAGCGGAATGAATGTGGCCCAGATAACGAAGCTCCGAAGGGAGCTCGACAACGTGGGCGGAGAATTCAAGGTAGCCAAGAACACGCTCCTTTCGCTCGCCGCCCAAGGAACGAGCGCTGAGGCGCTAAAGGACGAATTTGTGGGACCTAACGCGGTAATCTACAGTTACAAGGACCCGGTCGGCGTTGCCAAAGTCCTTGCGGCAATCGTGAAGGACGTGCCGAAGCTCAAACTGAAGTCAGGGCTCCTCGGGACGAAGAGGATCAAAGCCAACGAGATACTCACCCTTGCGACCCTGCCGCCTAAGGAAATCCTTGTCGGCAAGCTGCTCGGCCTGATGGTCGGCATACCCCAGAGACTCGTGGGAGCCCTTTCGGGCAATCTGATGCAGCTTTTGATGACGCTGTCCGCCATCAAGGCAAGAAAAGAAACGATGTAAAGGAGGATAGAGTAAATGGCTGTGACGAGAGAGGAAGTAATTACTTATATCGAAAATATGACGGTCCTGGAGCTTTCAGAGTTCATCAAGACGCTAGAGGAGAAATTCGGCGTGCAGGCGGCAATGCCGATGATGGCGGCCGCAGGGGCAGGTTCTGCGCCTGCTGCGGCAGCCGCAGAACCTGTGGAAGAACAGACGGAGTTCAACGTCGTGCTCACGGGGTATGAGGCAGAGAAGAAGATCCAAGTGATCAAGGTCGTAAGGGCGGTGACAAGCCTGGGCCTCAAAGAGGCGAAAGATCTCGTGGAAGGCGTGCCGAAGCCGGTCAAGGAAGGCGTGTCGAAGCAGGAGGCCGAGAACATCAAGAAGCAACTCGAAGAAGTAAGCGGCCATGTCAAGATCGAATAAGGGTTTTTACGCCTCACTTAGGGGGGCAAAGTATCCCTTTGCCCCCGAACGTTTAAACAAGAGGTGAAAAAGATATGAGGCAAACCTTTCACAATAAGATTGTAAGAAAGAGCTACGGAAAGCTCAAAGAGATTCTCGATATTTCGAATCTTATCGAAATCCAGCTCAATTCTTACGAGACCTTCCTTCAGAAGGACGTCGCTCCCGAAGAGCGGGCCGCCGTAGGGCTTCAGGCGGTTTTCAGCAGTGTCTTCCCTATAAGGGACTCCCACGAGACGACCTCCCTGGAGTTCGTTCAGTATGAGATCGGCGACCCGAAGTATTCCGAGGAGGAATGCATCGTCCGGGGTCTCACCTTTGCCTCCCCGATGAAGGTAACCATACGGCTCGTCGTATTCAACGTCGATCCGAACACGAAAATAAAAGACATCAAGGCAGTCAAGGAGCAGGACGTCTATTTCGGTGAAATCCCCCTCATGACCGAGAGGGGAACCTTCATCATCAACGGGACCGAAAGGGTCATCGTCAGCCAGCTCCATCGTTCGCCCGGTGTCTATTTTGACTGCGACCAGTCGAAGGCACCCTTCAGCGGCAACTTCGCCTACACGGCGAGGATCATCCCTTACCGGGGCTCCTGGCTCGATTTCGAATTCGATCACAAGGAGCTGCTCTACGTACGTATAGACAAGCGCAAGAAAATCCCCGTCACCCTCCTTTTGCGGGCTCTCGGCTATTCCGAGAAGGATATTCTCGATTATTTCTACGAGAAGGAAACGGTCATCATAAAAGATGGAAAGGTCTTCAAAGAGACGCCTTTCGAACTGCTCCTCGGCCAGAAGGCGCCGGCGGACATCGTCAACCCGAAGACCGACGAGGTGCTGGTAAAGAAGCACAAGAAAATCACCAAGGCGGTCATCAAGAAGATGGAGCAGGCCAACATCGCGAAGATCCCCGTGGAAGAGCAGGACGTCATCGGCAAGGTAGCGGCGGCCAGCATCATAGACCCGGAGACGAAGGAGGTGATCGTCCCGATCAACAAGGAGATTACCGAAGACGACCTGTCGAAGATAGTCAGCCGGGGCATAAAGAGCTTCGACGTGCTCTTTATCGATAACCTCAACGTTAGCGCTTCCCTTCGGGACACGCTGCTTATCGACAAGGCCGGCGGCAAGGATGAGGCGCTCCTGGAAATTTACAGGAAGCTGCGGCCCGGCGACCCGCCCACGTACGAATTCGCGGAGGCCCTCGTCCACAACATGTTTTTCAGCCCGGAGCGTTATGACCTCTCCAAGGTGGGCAGACTGAAAATGAACCACCGTCTGGGCCTCGGCATTCCTCTCGATGTGACGACGCTTAGAAGGGAGGATATCATCGAGGTCGTGAGGCACCTTCTGCGTCTGAAAGACTCCCGCGGGTCGGGCGATGATATCGACCATTTGGGCAACAGAAGGGTAAGGACTGTCGGCGAGCTCCTGGAGAACCAGTTCAGGATGGGTCTCGTGAGGATGGAGCGGGCCATTAAGGAAAGGCTCACGTTCCCCGAGATGGAGACGCTAATGCCCCATGACCTTGTGAACCCGAAGCCGGTCGCGACGGCCGTGAAAGACTTCTTCGCAAGCAGCCAGCTTTCCCAGTTCATGGACCAGACAAACCCCCTCTCCGAGATTACCCACAAGCGTAGACTCTCCGCCTTGGGACCCGGCGGCCTCACCCGCGAGAGGGCCGGTTTCGAGGTACGCGACGTGCACCCGACCCACTACGGCAGGATTTGCCCGATAGAGACCCCCGAGGGGCCTAATATCGGCCTTATCGCCTCGCTCTCCACCTATGCGCGGGTCAACGAGTACGGCTTCATAGAGACGCCCTACAGGGAAGTGATCAACGGGAGGGTGACGAACAACATCAAGTATATGAGCGCTCTTGAAGAGGAGCAGTATTACATCGCCCAGGCAAATGCGCCTGTCGATGAGGACGGCCGCTTCCGTACGGATCTTGTATCTGCCAGGAAGGGCGGCGGCTTCTTCTGGATAGACCCCATGTCGATAGACCTCATGGACGTCTCCCCGAAACAGCTTGTCTCCGTGTCCGCGTCCCTCATACCGTTCCTTGAGCACGATGACGCGAACCGCGCCCTTATGGGCTCTAACATGCAGCGGCAGGCCGTGCCCCTCATCAAAACGGAGGCGCCCCTGATCGGCACCGGCATGGAGCGCATAGTGGGAAGGGACTCCAGGGTCAGCATCGTGGCAAAACATGACGGATTAGTGGAAAGCGTCGACGCGAACAGGATTATCCTCAAGTACGAAGAAAAAAGCGACGGCGATGAGCCAGTCACGAAGATCGACGTTTACAACCTGCTGAAGTTCAGACGGTCGAACCAGGATACCTGCATCAACCAGCGTGTGATAGTGCAGAAAGGCGACTATGTCAGGAAGGGTGAGGTCCTCGCCGACGGGCCTTCCACCGATAGGGGCGAACTGGCCCTCGGCAAGAACGTGATGGTGGCTTTCATGCCCTGGAGAGGATTCAACTACGAGGACTCGGTCCTCATCAACGAGAGGCTTGTTGCGGAGGACAGCTTCACTTCCATCCACATCGAGGAACTGGAGTGCGTGGTGAGGGATACGAAGCTGGGCAAGGAGGAGGTCACCCGCGATATCCCGAATGTGGGGGACGAGGCGCTGAAAGATCTGGATGAGAGCGGCATTATCCGCATAGGCGCGACTGTCAGGGCCGGGGACATCCTGGTGGGCAAAGTAACGCCTAAAGGGGAGACTCAGCTCACGCCGGAGGAGAAGTTGCTCCGGGCAATCTTCGGCGAGAAGGCAGGGGACGTAAAGGACACTTCCCTGCGAATCCCCCACGGAATAGAAGGCATCGTCATCGACGTGAAGGTTCTCTCGAGAAGGGGCATAGACAAGGATGAAAGGTCCAGGCTTATCGAGGACATAGAGATATCGAACATCCTGAAGGACCAGGAGGACCAGGTCAAGATCATCCTCGATTCGACGAGAGACAAGGTCCAGGACCTTCTTCTCGGGAAGACCGCGCCGAAGGAGATAAAGGACGGCAGGGGCAAAGCGCTCATCAAGAAAGGTGAGGCCTTTACGAGGGAGAAGATAAACAACATCAACCTCGATAGATTGCAGGAGATAGATTTCGACGACGAGGATCTGGAGGCGAGGATCACGAAGATCGTCGACAGCAAGGAAAACCAGATCGAGTTGATAAGGCTGTACTATGAGGACAAGATAAACAAGATAAAGAAGGGAGACGAACTGCCGCCGGGCGTCCTGAAGACGATCAAGGTATACGTCGCCATGAAGCGGAAGATCGCCGTGGGCGACAAGATATCCGGCCGGCACGGGAACAAAGGTATCGTCTCGGTGATTTTGCCTGAAGAGGATATGCCGTTCACGGAGGACGGCACCGCCGTAGACGTTGTTCTGAACCCTCTGGGCGTGCCTTCCCGTATGAACGCCGGACAGATACTCGAGACCCACCTGGGTTGGGCATCGAAAGAGCTCGGCAAGGCGATAGGCAAGCTCGTCGAGACGAACAACGCCTCCCTGATCCGGAGTCGGGTGAAAGAGATTTACGGGAACGGGGAAATGCAGGAATTCCTGGATAAACTTGGTGAGGACGAATTGGTCGAGCTCGCGAACCAGGTGAGCGACGGCGTGCACATATCGGTCCCTGTTTTTGACGGCGCAAAGGAGGAAGAGATCAGCGACGCCTTCAAAATGGCAGGACTGCCCGACACGCGACAGATCACCCTCTACGATGGGAGGTCGGGGGAGCCGTTCCACCACAAGGTGACGATCGGCTACATGTACCTGCTCAAGCTCCACCACCTCGTGGACGACAAGATCCATGCCCGTTCCATCGGGCCTTATTCGCTCGTGACCCAGCAGCCCCTCGGCGGAAAGGCGCAGTTCGGCGGCCAGAGGCTGGGCGAGATGGAAGTATGGGCCCTCGAGGCGTACGGGGCTGCCTATTCGCTTCAAGAGTTCCTTACGATCAAGTCGGACGATGTGAGCGGCAGGGTGAAGGCCTACGAATCGATCGTCAAAGGCGAAGACGTGCTCGAGCCTTCCTTGCCCGAATCGTTCAACGTGCTGGTTAAAGAGCTGCAGAGCCTGTGCATCAACGTTGACTTGATCAAAGAAGAAGAATAAGGAGGTCGTTTTGGACGACTATTTCAAGATTTTCGATAAACAGAAAGACCCTTTGAGCTATACGGCCATGAAGCTTTCGCTGGCTTCGCCCGAACTCATCGAAAAATGGTCCTTCGGCGAGGTTAAGAAGCCGGAGACGATCAACTACAGGACGTTCAAGCCGGAAAAGGACGGCCTTTTCTGCGCGAGGATTTTCGGTCCCGTCAAAGACTATGAATGCATTTGCGGCAAGTACAAGAGGATGAAGCACCGCGGCATCATCTGCGAGAAGTGCGGCGTAGAGGTGATACAGTCGAAGGTCAGAAGGGAAAGGATGGGCCACATCCATCTTGCCTCTCCCATCGCGCACATCTGGTTCCTGAAAAGCATGCCGAGCAAGATCGGCACGCTCTTGGAGCTCACCATCAAGGAGGTGGAGCGGGTCCTTTACTTCGAAATGTACATCGTCATCGAGCCCGGTCCTTCCAACTATAGTTTCTGCGAGCTGATAACGGAGGACAAATACCTCGAGGCCAAGGAAAAGTACGGCGACAAGTTCTCGGGCGGCATAGGCGCCGAGGCCATGCGGGAATGCCTCAAAAAGATAGACGTGGTAGAGGTTGCGAAGAGCATCAGGGAGGAGATGAGGGAGACTTCCTCGGACGCCAAGAGAAAGAAGCTGGCGAGGAGATTGAAAGTCGTCGATGCCTTCCGAATCTCGGGCGTCAAGCCGGATTGGATGATCCTCGACATCATTCCTGTCCTTCCCCCGGAGCTTCGGCCCCTCGTGCCACTGGACGGCGGCAGATTCGCCACCTCCGACCTGAACGATCTCTACCGCAGGGTCATAAACAGGAACAACCGGCTTAAAAGGCTGATGGAGCTGAACGCGCCGGAGATCATAATCAGGAACGAGAAGAGGATGCTCCAGGAAGCGGTAGACGCGCTCTTCGACAACTCGAAGCGGGGCAGGATCGTAACGGGTACGAGCAAGAGACCGCTCAAGTCGCTCTCGGACATGCTGCGAGGCAAGCAGGGCCGGTTCCGCCAGAACCTTCTCGGAAAGAGGGTGGACTATTCGGGCAGGTCGGTAATCGTGGTAGGCCCCGAACTGAAGCTGCACGAGTGCGGCCTTCCGAAATACATGGCCCTCGAGCTCTTTAAGCCTTTCGTCTATAACCGGCTCATAAAGAAAGGCTTTGCCACTACCATTAAGAATGCCAAGAAACTCGTAGAGAAAGAGCGCCCGGAAGTATGGGACATGCTCGAAGAGGTGGTAAAGGAGCACCCGGTGCTCTTGAACAGGGCCCCTACGCTTCACAGGCTTGGCATTCAGGCCTTCGAGCCGCAGCTTATAGACGGGAAGGCCATCCAGTTGCACCCGCTAGTCTGTCCTGCCTACAATGCCGACTTTGACGGGGACCAGATGGCGGTGCACGTGCCGCTCTCGGTCGAGGCGCAGTCGGAGGCGCGCGTCCTCATGATGTCGACGAACAACATCCTCTCCCCTGCTTCCGGTAGGCCGATCATCGTCCCGACCCAGGACATAGTGCTCGGGCTTTACTACCTCACTATCGAGCGAAAGTACAGGCCGGGGGAGGGAAAGGTCTTCTCCGACCCCGAAGAGGTGAGGATAGCCTACGATTCCGGCCAGGTGGACCTCCATGCCCGAGTGCGGGTAAGGATGGACGGTTCGCTTGTCGAGACGACCCCCGGAAGAATCCTCCTGCGGGAGGTCATCCCCGACATGATACCCTTCTCCGTCATAAACAGGGTGATGGACAAGAAGTCCATAGGGCAGCTCATCGACATATGCTACAGGCAGGGCGGTGAAAAGGCGACGGTTATCCTTTCGGACAGGCTGAAAGGGATCGGCTTCTACTATGCCACGATGGGCGGCATCTCCATTTCCATTGACGACATGATCATCCCGGAGCGTAAGGAAGAACTGATAAACAAGGCCTATGAGGAGGTTAAGGTAGTCCAGAACCAGTACTCGGAAGGTCTTATAACCGACGGCGAGCGGTACAACAAGGTCATCGACATCTGGGCCGACGTAACCGAGAGGATCGCCGATGAGCTCATGAGGGAGCTCGGATCTGAAAAAATCACCGCGCCCGACGGCAAGACCGAGTACCAGAACAGCCTTAACCCGATGTTCATCATGGCCCATTCCGGGGCAAGGGGCAACGCGCAGCAGATCAGGCAGCTCGCCGGCATGAGGGGCCTCATGGCAAAGCCTTCCGGGGAGATCATAGAAACGCCCATTACGAGCAACTTCCGGGAGGGCCTCACCGTGCTCCAGTACTTCATCTCCACGAGCGGCGCCCGGAAAGGCCTCGCGGACACAGCCCTCAAGACGGCGAACTCGGGATACCTCACGAGGCGCCTCGTCGACGTAGCTCATGACGTCGTCGTCGGCGAGACGGACTGCGGCACCTTCGACGGCATAGAAGTGACGTCGCTGATCGAGGGCGGCGAGGTGATCGAGCAGCTCGGCACGAGGATCCTCGGGAGGGTCTCCCTGGAAGACCTGAGGGACCCCGACGGAGAGACCATCGTCCACAGGAATGAAGAGATCAGGGAAGAGCACCTGAAAAAGATAGACGAGGCGGGGTACGAGACGGTCCGTATCCGGTCGGTCCTTACCTGCAGGTCCCGCAGGGGCGTCTGCGCCCTATGCTACGGCAGGGACCTGGCACGGGGAAGGCTCGTCAGCATCGGCGAGGCCGTGGGCATCATTGCAGCCCAGTCGATAGGGGAGCCGGGCACGCAGCTTACCATGAGAACATTCCACATCGGAGGGGCGGCATCGCGTCGCGTCGAGCAGTCTACCCTGGAGGCCAGGAACGAGGGATACGTCAAGCTCGTCAACGTGAAGATGATCCTCAACAAGGAAGGGCAGCCCGTTGTAATGAACAGGAACGGCGAGATCCTCCTCGTCAATGAGGCCGGCCACGAGAGGGAGAAGTATCCGATCATATACGGGGCGAAGCTGAAGGTCGCGGACAGCCAGAAGGCCAGCGAAGGGCAGACGCTCGCCGAGTGGGACCCCTATACAACGCCGATCCTGTCGGAGGTGTCCGGCAAAGTGAAGTTCGGCGACATCCTCGAAGGGGTCACCATGCAGGAACGGGTCGATGAGGTGACGGGCCTCGCGTACAAGGTCATAGTAGAAGCCCGCGACCCCGACCTTAGGCCCCGCGTATCCATAAAAGACGAAAAAGGCAGAACCATTACGATACCGGGCACGCAGAGCCCTGCCCGCTACATTCTGCCTATCGGGGCACATATAGTCGTTAACGAGGGTGATGAGATCTTTGCGGGCGACACTGTGGCCAAGATGCCGAGGGAGACCACTAAGACGAAGGACATCACCGGCGGCCTGCCGAGAGTCGCAGAACTCTTCGAAGCGCGCCGGCCGAAGGAAAGCGCGACGGTGACCGAGATATCGGGGCTTGTCTCGTTCGGCAAGCTTTCGAAAGGGAAGAGGGAGATCGTCGTGACGCCCGAGCGGGGAGAAGCCCGCAAGTACACGATCCAGAGGGGGAAACATATCATCGTCCACGAGGGCGATTATGTGCGGGCCGGGGAGGCGCTGATCGACGGTCCTGTGAATCCCCATGACGTGCTCCGCATCCTCGGCACGAAGGACCTTGCCCGCTACCTGGTCGATGAGATCCAGGAGGTTTACCAGCTTCAGGGGGTAAAGATCAACGACAAGCATATAGAGATCATCGTCAGGCAGATGCTGAAGCGCGTGCGGATCAAGGAAGTGGGGGACACCAATTTCATCATAGACGAGCCGGTCGAGTGGTGGGTCTTCGAGGAGGAAAACAAGCGCGTCATCGAGAAGGGGGGCACGCCGGCGACTGCGGAGTCGCTCTTCCTCGGGATTACCAAGGCGTCCCTCATCACGGACAGCTTCATCTCGGCGGCGAGCTTCCAGGATACCACGAAGGTGCTCACCCAGGCGTCTATCGAGGGCCGGGTAGACTATCTCCGGGGACTCAAGGAGAACGTGATTATGGGAAGGATCATCCCGGCGGGCACCGGTTTCTCGAAATACCGGAACTACGAGATGGTCGCCCTCGACAAGACCGAAGAGGCGCTGCCCGAGGGAGAGCCTCTAATTGAGGGTACCGCCCCTTAGCATACGGTCTGCAAGGCGGGCTTCCTCCGTCTTCGGAAAAAGCTCCACGACCCTCTTCAAGATGGTCGTGGAGCTTTTTTTATCGCCTATGGCGGCGAAGCCCTCCGCCTGCCGCAGCATGGCCCGTGCCGCCTTGTCGCTCTTGGGGAACTTGTCGATCACTTCCTGGAACTGGACTATCGCCTTCTCATAGGACTTCATGTTCATATAGCTCTCGCCCATCCAGTAATATGCGTTCGGCGCAAGGGGCGAGGAGGGCGCCTTCTGCACGAATTCCGTGAACAGCCCTACCGCATCCTTATACGCGCCTTTCTGGAAGGCATCGAAGGCACGCTTATAGACTTCTTCAGGCGAGCTTGCCGCTTCTGCCGCCGGGCCGCTCCCCTGCCTCGTCTTCTTAAGTTCCCTCAATTCGCCCTTCACTTCTTCCCAGTACGTGCGGAGCTGTGACTCCAGCTCGTCGAGCCTGCCCAGGATAGCCCTGATCTTCTCGTCCCTGCTCTCGGCCGCAACGGACAGGTCGAGCATCTGTTTCCTCATGCCGGCGTCCGGTGTGCCGATCGTTTTCTGGAGCTCTTTCATGTCTTTCTCAATACGGCCTAAGCGGGCATCCGTCTTCTGAACGTAGTTGGCCTGTTCGCTGTAAACAGACGTCACGTCCTGCCTCACCTGGCTCACCTCCCCGCTCGAGGCGCAGCCGAACACGAATAGGGCGATCAAGAGAAGGGGAATGATTCTCATGAGCTCCTCCTTATTGTTGAGCCGCGAAATGGTCACGTCTGTTCTTCGCCCAGGCGTCCTCGGTGTGCCCCGCGTCGACCGGCGTCTCCTTGCCGTATGAGACCGTCCCTAGACTTTTCGCGCTCACTCCCGATTTTACCAGGAAGTCTTTTGCCGCCTCGGCCCTCTTCTGTCCTAGGGCGAGGTTGTATTCGGTCGTCCCCCTTTCGTCGCAATGGCCCTCTATCACCAGTTTTACGGCCTGGTCCGTCGCCAGCCAGTCGGCCATCTTCTTCAGAACCGGTATGTCATCCGGCCGAATGGCGTAACTGTCGAAATCGAAGTAGATGTCCTGAAGACGGGCGGAAGCCGCATCCACTGCCGCCTTTTGCTGCTTCTCCCTTTCCGCCCTCATCAGTTCCTCCTCGCCGATGGCGCCCTCCTTGCCCTTGACACCCGCCCCGACAGGCGCCTGCTGTTCGGGTTGGCGCGCGATCCGTTCGGAAAGCGGAACCGATGCCTGTTTGGAAGCGCATCCGTAAAAGAGCAGGATTATGCTCACAAACAAAAGAAATAGGCTTTTTTTCATCCTGGCCCCCCTATGGCATGAATTTTGGTTGTGTCTCTTCGTTGCCGGTGAACTTGAGCTCTCTCTTGTTCTCGCCGTTGTGCAGCATCAGGCGGATGGAAGTCTTCTTTCCCATCTGTGATGAATAGAGGATGTACCTGCCGCAGGGTGAAAACTGGGGTGAATCGTTAATGCCGCCGTCGCTGAGCACCCTGGCGTTGGACCCGTCAGGCCGCATCACGCATATCTCCAGGGCCCCCTCCGTCTTCGAAACGAAGGCGATGAGATCGCCCTTGGGCGAGTAAGCCGGCTCTGTGTTGTAGTTGCCGAAGTAGGAGAGTCGCTTTGTTTCCCCTGTCGCTAGATCCGTGATAAAGATATTGGGTCCGCCGTGCATGTCGGAGACAAAGACCATCTTGGTGCCGTCAGGGCTGAACGTGGGGGAGCTCAGGATGCCCTCTTTTTTCATAAGCACCGTCCGTTGCTTCGTCTCCACATTGGCTGCGTAAATTGTAGACACCTTCCCCAGGATGTGGGCATAGGCGATCGTCTTCGCATTCATCCAGCTCGACCCTACCTTGGTCCCGTCCTGCCTGTCCGCATAGACCTCCCTGTTTGTCGCAAGCTCGACAACGTAGAGGTTCGGCCTGCCCTCCTTGTACGACGTGAAGGCTAAATACTTCCCGTCCGGCGATACCGAAGGCGAAACGACGATCTGCCTTTGATCGGTAAGCTTCCTCGGTCCGTATCCGTCCAGGTCAGCCACGTAAACGTCCCTGTGCCGCCTGTCCCCTGCCACGAAGAGGACCCTTGAGCTCATAATGCCCTTCTCGCCGGTTACCGTCAGTATGATCTCGTCGGCGAGCCTGTGGACGATCCTCCTCCATTCGGACGGCGTAGCGCGGTATCTCTTCGCAAAGAGCAAGGAGCCGTCGCTCGCGTCATAGAGATATGCTTCCAGTGAAAAGCCGTTGTCCTTCTCCTGCACCAGGGCCTTGCACAAAAGCTCGACCCCAAGGGACCGCCACTGGTCGAATTTGATATTTCTCTTGTCCATCCCTTCGCCGACCAGGCCGTTATCCATGAGGGAGCGTGGCGCGACAACGAAGAAGCCCGACATGTCCAAATCCCGACTCAGAAGGTCGCTTATCTCGGGCCTCGGTTTCTCCTCGCTCGCAAAGGGCGGCACTGCGATGGTGATCTTCTTGTACGACTGCCCGTACACGTCGAGATAGACCTTCGACTCCGCGCCGACTGCAAAAAGGGTAAGCCCCGCAAAGAGGACAAAAGATATAAACCTGCTCATGTTGTCTCCATTCATTGATTGTTTTGGGCCCCTCGAAAGGCGGTATGCCCCTCCCTTTCCTCGTAATCGGTTAACGCCTTTTCATGAAGTACGTTTGCTGGAAATACGGAAGGACGTGCCCATAATACTCGTTACCGGGTACAGCGAGATTGTCTCCCCCGAGAAGGCGCAGGCGGTGGGTATCAGCGAATTCCTGCTTAAGCCGGTTGTGAAGGTAACTCTGGCCGAGACGGTACGGCGGGTACTGGAAGGGAAAAAACCGAATAAAAAGACGAAAATGTAGTAAGACGCCGATCGGCGGAGGCCACAGCGAGACGGTATCGCCGGAGAAGGCAAGAGCGGTAAGCATCAGTGAGTCGTGATGGAGCCCGAAGACCGGCGGGAAGCGCCATACCCCTTGTCATGCTTTTGCTGGTGTTTGGCGGTGCCTCCTTCCGGTGTGTGTTTTTCCCGCGCGGCACCTTCCATGCTCACCTATAAAGCCTTATATATAAAAAAGATTATGTGAGGTAAGCCATGGAAGACGCTCGCTCTCGGATCTTTAACGGAGAAGCAGAGCTTCTCGATGCCGTACACGAAGTGATAATAGCAAGGGACCCGGATGACCGTATCATTTTCTGGAACAGGCGCGCCGAAGAAATCTATGGTTGGAGCAGACAAGAAGCCCTGGGCAAATCGGCCCATCAGCTGCTGAAAACGGTATGGCCGAAACCCATAGAAGCGATTATGTCCGATCTTATCATAAACGGCCGTTGGGAAGGGGAGCAGACCGACTCGAGAAAGGACGGCCGACAACTCTTTATCAAGAGCCACTGGACGCTGAAAAGGGATAATGAAGGCAGGACCAGTTTTGGCGGTATCGCACATAATTTCAACAATCTCCTCACCATGATCCTCGGGTTCGCGGAAATTGCAGAAGAGGACGTACCGGAAAGCTCTCCTGCTGCGGACAGCATCGCAAGGATCGTAAAAGCCGCCCACCGGGGGACCATGCTCGTGCGCGATATTCTGGCCTTCACCAGAGAGCGTCCGGAGGGGCTCAAGCTTTTGCGGGTTGCGGCTGAAATGGACGAGTCCATAGCTGTGCTTGGTGCGGCTCAACCGGGTAACATAGAGATCGCCACGGAGATCAAGGACAGGGACGTCATTGTGAAGGGAAGCCCGTGGGATATTAAACAGATCGCCGTGAACATAGGGACCAATGCGATACAGGCAATGACAGAGAAGGGCGGAAAGCTTTCGGTTTCCCTCGAACGAGTTGCCATCGATTCTCCCCTAAGGCTTGCCTTTGTCGTCCTCCCTCCGGGATCCTACGCCAGGCTCGTTTTTGCAGACACGGGCCCGGGAATACCCGATTCTGTCATGGATCGTATCTTCGATCCCTTCTTTACCAGGCGAGATCCTGCAAGGGCGAAAGGCATCGGGCTTGCCGTGGTCAGCGGGATCGTCAGATCTTTGAAGGGCGGGATCTCCGTAGAGAGCCAACCGGGCAGGGGAACGAAATTCGAGGTATATCTGCCGGCTGAGCCGAACGGGGAGGAGTCGAGCAGGCGGTGATCAAGACTTACTTTTTTGAGATCGGGGAGGAACTGCTCCTTGCCCTAAAGGGGATTATAGGGCGGAACACGACGACAAAGTAAGGCGCAAAAAGCGCCAGGCCCGTTACTTCTTATGGTAGAGCGGCGACATGCTTCTTAAGAACTCGACACTCCGCTTTAGGGCCTTTACCGACGCATCGACATCATCTGTCGTATTATCGACGCCGAAAGAGAAGATCAGGGTCC
>JBEKOT010000054.1:0-21915 GCA_049521495.1 Syntrophorhabdales bacterium
TTACTTCTTATGGTAGAGCGGCGACATGCTTCTTAAGAACTCGACACTCCGCTTTAGGGCCTTTACCGACGCATCGACATCATCTGTCGTATTATCGACGCCGAAAGAGAAGATCAGGGTCCCCTGGGTCAAGTTATAGTCGCGGCCGATGGAAGTAAGGACGTGGGACGCCCGCAGCGAGCCGGTTGCGCAAGCAGACCGCGTAGAGACGCAAATCCCCTCCTCGTCGAGCATGAGGACCATTGATTCCCCTTCCACGTACCGGACAGAGCAGGAAACGAGGTGGGGAAGGCTTCTTGTCGGATGGCCGTTTATGAGAGTCTCTTCAATTTCATCTATCCTCTTAATGAACCTTTTTCTCAGGTTGAGCAGATGCTCGATCCTGCCTGACATCTCGCTCCTGGCAAGCTCCGCGGCCTTGCCCATACCGACGATGCCTATCATATTCTGCGTCCCCGCCCTAAGGCCGTTCTCCTGTATGCCGCCGTCGAGGAGAGGGGCGATTTTGACGCCCGTCCGCACATAAAGCGCGCCCACCCCGGACGGCCCGTAGAACTGGTTGGCAGCCATGCTGAGGAGATCGACCCCGAGCTCTTCGACGTCGACAGGGATGACGCCGGCTGAGGCAACAGCGTCCGTATGAAGCAATACGCCCCTCCGCCGAGTTATCTTTGCGATCTCCCCTATCGGCTCGACGGTCCCGATTTCGTTGTTGGCGTGCATTATGCTCACCAGTATCGTCTCATCCGTTAAGGCCTTCTCCACGTCGGAGGGATCGGCCAGTCCGTATTCGTCTACGGGCACGGAAGTGACCCGGTACCCCATCCTCATTAGCGTCCTGAGAGAGCGCAGGACCGCCTGGTGCTCGATGTTCGAGGTCACGATATGGCGTCCCTTTTGCATATTTGCGAGGGCCAAGCCTTTGATGGCCTGGTTAATCGATTCGGTCCCGCCGGATGTGAAGACAATCTCCGTCTTCCCCGCATTGATGAGCTGCGCGACCTCTTGCCTCGCCCGCTCGAGCGCCTCGAGCGCCTCGTCTCCTACCCTGTGCTGGCTGATCGGGTTGCCGAAACCGTTGTCCATGTACCGGACCATGGCCGCCTTCACGTCGGCATGGAGGGGGGTTCCAGATATATTGTCTAGATAGATCATCGTCATCATCCTCTATAGGTTTCAGCGATCATTCCATTCTGAGGGGCTTTCCGCAATTCTTGCAAAGAGGCGCGCCCGGTGGCTGCTCATGCTCGCAATAGGGGCAGCAGCACTGCTCCTCGCTCCGCTCGAGATACTCGACCTTCCCGCCTCTGGACTTCTTCGGCCGGCCCTTCTGACGGTCGTAGAAGTCCATAATCGCCTTGTGAAGGGCGTCTGCGCCCAAGTTCGAGCAATGCAGCTCGTTCTTCGGCAGGTCACCGAGCTGGGCAGCCAGGGTCTCGGTACTTATCTCCAGTGCCTCCTGCAGGGTCTTCCCCTTGGCCATTTCGGTAACGATGCTCGACACGGCCACGGCCGCCCCACATCCCAACGTTTCGAACTTGATATCGTCGACCCGGTCGTCTTTCACCCTTATCATAATCGTCATCATATCCCCGCAGACAGGATTGCCCACTTCGCCGATGCCATCGGGGTGCTCCATCCTGCCCCTGTTGCGGGGGCTCCTGAAATGGTCCATCACCAGCTCGGAATAGGCAGACATAATAACACCTCCTTTCGGCAGCTCTAGTATACTGTTTTCCTTATTCCTTTTAAAGACCTCGTGGCTGTTGTTGCTAAATTGATAAAGAGGATATATCATTTAGAGCAGGGTTTGATTGACGAGTCACGGGGACGGGCATTCGGCAGAAATCGAGGTACTTGCGGAAGGCCTGGCCGCTTATCTTGCACCTTTTCTCTCCGGCCTGATGAAGGACAGGCAAGGGGCGGTGAAGACCGGCGGTCTCGCATGGGCCGTGTGGTCGAAACTCGGCCCCGAGGTTGAAAAGTCCTCGCGCCTCAAAGAAAGCGCTCAAGAACTGGCCCTCGCTCCCCACGATCCAGACCTCCTCGTCGTTTTCAGTATACAGCTAAAAAGGCTCTTAAAGACAAAGAACGGGCTGGCCGGTACGCTCTTCGAGGTGATGGGTCAGAGACAGGCGGACGTTCTCGGCGAGCGCAAAGGGGGATGGCGCGACCTGCTGGGGAGAGACGATAGGGTTATCGAGCGGCTCGAGATGGTTTATCTCCTCCGGTCGGGCAAGGCACCCGATGAGATTGCCAGGCGGATGAACGTCGATGTGGAGCGCCTGTTTCGTTTGAACAGCCGGTTTTCCCTCGCCGGCGTGGCCGGTCTTCTATCGGAGGAGGGGGTCGGTCGCTGGATCGATAGGTTGGACGGAAACGACCCGGTTCTGAGAAGGCTTGACATGGTCGGTCTCGTCAGGTCGGGAACGCCCGTCTCGGCCGTCGGGCGGGAGTACGATGCGCTGCCCGAGTATGTCGAGAGGGTCAGCGAGCGGTTTGCGCGGAGCGGCATCGCCGGTGTGCTGACAGAGGAAGAGATCGAGCGGTTCAGGGCTCTTATCCCCGCGACCATCAGCATCGCATCGTACAACCTGCACGGGACGCACAATGACGGCGATCAGACTTACAGGCTCAGGAGGATCGCCAGGGAGCTCGCCCGATTGGACCCGCACGCCGCCTGCCTGCAGGAAGTGCTGAGCGGCGGCGGCATAGAGGACACGGGAGCACAGATATCGCGCTGGATGTCGTCCATGACCGGCTACCACTACCGGTCCCAGTTCTCTTATTGCCACCAGTTCATGGAGAAATACCCGGAGGGTATTGCGCTGTCGTCCCGGTACCCGCCGGAGGAGACGAGAACCATCGATCTCACCCGACTGGAAGGCGGGCTCAAGCCGTCCCTTGCGCGAAACGCACTGGTAATGGAGACGAAGATATTCGGGCGGAAGATCATTTTTTCTTCGGTCCACCTCGATCACGGCGCCGATCCCGTCGTGCGGGTCGCTCAGGCGCAGAAGCTTGTACGAGAACTGGAAGCGGACAGCACCGGCGCCTACTTTATACTCGCCGGGGACTTCAACGACCTTGAAGGATCGCCGGTCATACGTTTCCTACGGTCCGCGGGCTATGTGGACGCCTACAGGGCCTGCCACAAAGACGCCGGCAACACTTACCCCGCAGATGACCCCCGCGTCAGGATCGACTACGTCTTCGTAAAAGGCCACTCGGCGGTTGTTTCGTCGGGGCTTTTGCTCAACGACCCGGAGTTGAGCGACCATATCGGTATCTTTGCAGAGATAAGGTAGATCTGGAGCATCTATGCCCCACAGGGCAGGCTATTTCGTGCTCGCTTACGCGTGGGACCATCACTGCCAGGTGCTTTTCGAGTCCCTGGAGAGGAGGTTTCGACTGGTGGAGCGTGATGTGTCTGAGCTCGGGCGCGACGGCTCGACGAATGCCGAGGCGCTCCTCCGTTACTACAAGAAATGGCATCACGCAAACGAGCTCCTGCGGCTTACGATGGCGGAAACGAAGAGCAGGCAATATGTTATCAATTCGCTGGGGTACAGAGGTTACGGGGTAAACCGCGACCTTTTGGCTGCCCTGGGCGACCTCGAAGGGAGGTACAGGGGGCTTGAGGGGTCTCTGATGGAGCGCTTTTATTGGAAGATAGAGGCGCTCAAGGAGAAGGTACCGCTGGACAGCGAAGCGATTGACCGGCGACGAGCGGAAGTTATCATCAGCGGGCTGGCAAGAAGGATGGGCAGAGACGATGGCGAGATACCGCAGGCAAGGGAAGAGACGTTCGTGGACTTCGATCACTATTTCCGGGTGATGTCGAAAGAGACGCTCTGGGACATCAATACGGCAATCTTTCAGAAAATGTTCTTCTCCGCCGGTTTGTCATCGATGACCATCATGAGAGGAAGCACCGGGCTCCACAGCGGCCGCTCATGCCAGGAGATGAAGGTCGCCGCGAACAGGAACTTTGTCGATACGGGCCGCGAGCTGTTCTCCACGCTCCATACCTTCACGGAAATCGGGATCGACTTTCTGAAGCGGATTCACTACTGGCTATCGAGAGACCTCCACGCTGACGCCGGCAACTTCCGCAGCATCGATTTTCCGGATAGGAACGGCGTAACCTTCGAGTTCGAGAACTTTCAGCGGGAGATATCGGACCTGGCCATCGTCCTCGCCGAAACGGCGCGCAGCTTTCACAACCTCCATGAATTCATTTACAACCTGGCCCGTTCCTACTACATGTTTATCGGGATACACCCTTTTTGGGACGCCAACGGCAGGGCGGGCAGATGTTTCCTCAATTTTCTCCTCGTGAAAAAGGGGCTGCCGCCGGTCATGCCGGACGACCGGGAAGAGGTGCTTGCCCTTCCCCGCTATGGGGGATCGATGGACGACATGCACCGTTACCTGCTCGGGAGGCTTCGGCGGGCAATAGAGGTTTACTTTTACGAGAGGGGGAAGCTCGATTCGTTCGGCCTCTCGGGGAAGAGCGTCCGCAACACAGCCTTCGATTCGGGATTCCATTTCAGGCAGATAGGCTCCGGGCGGCCGAGGATCGGGGTCAACTTCGAAGCATACGTTTGCGATGATCCCAGTCTTCGCGAGGCCCTGGCCGAGCAAAGCAAGATTGTCTTTCCCGACGCTCGCCTCCTTGCAGGTATGGATATCTATTGCGGCTTCTGCGACGCCCCCTTCACGGAGTGGCGGCGTGCTTTCAGTGTTCGGCAGAGCTTCTATATAAAAGAGCTCCCAGAGGAACCGGACGGCGTGAGGAGGTTCGATATCGATTTTATTGTAGACGCTCCGCGGCCTGGAGAAGGGGGCGAGTATTTTGCCTGCTCGGTCACCAGCAATGAGGGGCATCTGATCTTCAACAATAAGGGACTCAATTACTCCTACCGTCTCTATCGTGAGGAGGCCTGAAAGACGGATGGCCTCAGCCGAGGATTTTGCCCAGCCTTCGTACAAGTGGATAGGAGAGAGGCATTTTGTCCGTAACCTTCAGGGGTGGCGCATCTCTCTCTTCCCGGCTGGCGTGGGCTTTTCGGTCCGCAGCTATTCAGACGATAAGGCACTCCGCGTCTGTCTCTCGGTGGAGAGGGAAGACGGCGTGACCGAGTTCTATCTTTCGGAAGCCTACTACGTGGGAGAATGGGGCGGGGGCTTCCAGAAATGGCAGACCCGTCTGCTGCCGCTCTTTCCCTACGAGGGGCTGCACGGCCTTGCGCGGGCCGTGACCTTCTCCTATAGCGTGCTGAAAGACGGCGTTGTCATCCCCTCCCGCTACCGGTACCGCTTCGCGACGCTCGACGATTTCTACAGGGGGCACTTGAGCCTTGACGACTTCCAAGACCCGGTCTACAGAAGGGAAAACGACGAGCGACCGGCAACGGCCGAAGATGCGCTCGCGCAGGAGGCATACGAACGGCTGAACGCCGCCGGAGAAGGCCTGTCCTTGACGCCCTTATTCACACGGGGAAATGAAAGCCGCGCCGACCACCCCGTCCGGGAGATACACAGGGCTATCGATCGGGTGATAGAACGGGCTCGCAGAGAGCCCCTGCACCCCCACTCTATCTCGCTTGCCATGTTCGACTTCGATAACGAGCATGTGACGAGACACCTCGTCTACGCGAAGGAGAACGGGGTCGAGGTGGAGTGCGTAGGCGACTGGGCCCAGGTGGGCCCCATGAACTCCTCTGAGAACATTGCCCGCCTGCGCAGGGGAGGCATACGGGTTTACGGCGTCGCGCGGAACGACCCGACGAGACTTCAGGAAGACATCGCGAGTATGCACACGAAATTTATCCTTTTTGACGACGAGGAAGTTCACTCGGGGTCATATAACCTACACTTCCACCTATGGGGCGGCAACTGGGAGAGCGGCCTGGCCTACCGCTCCAGGGACGCGTGCATCCTGTACCGCGCCGTCTACGGAGCGATCAGGAGCGGAAAGAGAGTAAGCTTGCAGGTAGACCCATCTGCGCGGCACAATATCTACTACAGCTTCGGCTCCTATTACACGGGCGTCTCGCAGGTTCGGCCCCAGGATGCGATCATCACGGAAATCGAGAACGCTCGCCATTCTATCGTCGTCTGCATGTTCGAGCTCTCCCCCATCCGGGGCGCCCGTTTCGGCTCGGCCACCGAAACCGACGTGATCGAGGCCCTCATCAGGGCGCGGGACAGGGGGGTCCGGGTGCGGGTTATCGTCAACGGCATGATAAGCCACACAGGGCCCTTACCTGAGCCCTGGGACAAGAACCGGCCAAGGCCGCTGAAGCGGCCCATGAACCGTCTCAGGGAAGCCTGGATAGAGGTCTATCACGTCTATTACTGGGAGAGCATCTACTCGCCGCTCCATCACAAGTTTGCGGTCTTCGACGGCCGGACCGTCATTACAGGCTCTTACAACTGGTACGGGCCGAGCCTTTACTCTGACGAAATCCTCACGGTGGCGAGGGACGATGGGATCGCCGCGGCATTCCTCGAGGAGACGGAGCTGATGCTGAGGTCCTTCAGGATCAAGCCAGGCTGAGCGATGCCGCTGCAATTCGGCAGGCACGCTCACTGCCGCAGGAAGAGGCGCATACAGGCAAATGCGGCTTCATTCCTGGTAGAAAGCGAACATGACGAAGCTTATAATGAGAGCAGCAGCGAAAAGGCCCGGCTCGACCATAAGGCGCTCCCTTTTTTAGGCAACCTGAAGAACTCGGCTACAAGAAATATGCCAGACCGATAGGAGAGCACGGGGACGGGAAACCCGGTCGCGGGCCGCAGGATCGGCCGGGTACGGAAGAATCGGACGGATCAATGACTGTCTCGGATGAGGAGACGCGATCTTGCGTTATAAGACAGGTTCTCGTCGGAAGAGACAGAAGAAGTGACCGGTCCGGCGCAAAACCTTCAGGCAGGCTTGAATACGAGGGCCCCGAGGGGCGGCAGGTCGAGGTTGAGGGAGCAGGGGCGTCTGTGCCAGGGGATGGCATCGGCATTGCGGCCCCCCTGGTTGCCGGTGTTGCTTCCCCAGTAGAGACCGGAATCGCTGTTGAGCACCTCCCTGTAAAAGCCCCCTTTCGGGACGCCTATGCGGTAGTTATATCTCCTCACAGGGGTGAAGTTGAAGACAAAGACGAGAAAGTCGGCCGGATTCTTGGCCTTCCTGATGAAAGAAACTATGCTCCGGCCGTAGTCGCTGAAGTCGATCCATTCGAAGCCCTCGTAAGTGAAGTCCACCTCGTGCATTGAAGGCTCGCTGCGGTAGAGGTCATTCAGGTCTTTGACAAAAGCCTGAAGCTTCTTATGGGGCTCGTACTGAAGGAGGTGCCAGTCGAGGCTGCTGTTTGCGTTCCATTCCCACCACTGGCCGATCTCTGCGCCCATGAAGTGCAGCTTTTTCCCCGGCTGCGCGAACATATACGAAAAGAGAAGCCGCAGGTTGGCGAACTTCTGCCAAAAGTCGCCGGGCATCTTATCGAGAAGCGATCGTTTCCCGTAGACGACCTCGTCATGGGAGAGGACCAGGATAAAGTTCTCCGTGAAGGCGTAAAGGAGCGCAAAAGTGAGGTTGTTTTGGTGATACTTGCGGAAAATCGGATCATCCGAGAAATACCTCAATATGTCGTTCATCCACCCCATGTTCCACTTCATGCTGAAGCCGAGACCGCCCAGATGTGTGGGGCGGGAGACTGCGGGCCAGGCAGTCGATTCCTCGGCGACGGTGAGCACGCCGGGATGGCGGCCGTGGACGATCTCGTTGAAGCGCTTGATGAGGGCCACCGCCTCCAGGTTCTCATTGCCGCCGAATTTATTGGGGGTCCATTCGCCGGGTTTTCTCGAATAGTCGAGGTAGAGCATGGAGGCGACCGCATCGACTCTCAGGCCGTCGATGTGGTACTTATCGAGCCAGAAGAGGGCGTTGGAGATGAGAAAATTCGCGACCTCAGTCCTTCCGTAGTTGAATACGAGCGTGCCCCAGTCCTTCTGCTCCCCTTTCAGGGGATCGCCGTACTCGTAAAGGGCGGTCTGATAACCCCAGGATTCGTCCAGGGGGTGCTCGCTTACCGGCATCAGCTCGACGTGCGTGTAGCCCATGTCCTTTACGTAAGGCACGAGCGAGTCGGCCAGCTCCCGGTACGTTAGCCAACGGCCGCCCTCTTCGGGGACCCTTCGCCAGGAGCCGAGATGGACCTCGTAAATCGACATGGGCGACTCGAACCAGTTCGTCTCTTTCCGTGCCTCCATCCACCGGTTGTCCGACCAGAGGTACCTGTCCAGGTTCCACACCACGGAGGCGCTCTTCGGCCGCAGCTCGGAATAGAAGGCATAGGGGTCGGCCTTTTCAGCCAAAAAGCCTTTGTAGCGGGATTTCACCTCGTACTTGTAAATGACCCCCTGCCGGAGGCCGGGGATGAAAAGCTCCCAGACGCCCGTCGAACCCCTGACGCGCATCATGTGACGTCTCCCGTCCCATTCGTTGAAATCCCCGGTAACGCTCACCCTTATCGCATTCGGCGCCCAGACCGCGAAAAAAACGCCCTCGACGCCGTCAACGGTCATTTCATGGGCGCCGAGCTTATCATACTGGTTGTAATGGGTCCCCTCAGCGATCAGGTACAGGTCGTAGTCGGACAGGATAGGCAGGAAAGAGTACGGATCGATAATGAGACTGGTTTTGTTGCCTTGGTCGGTTTTTTTCAGCCGGTACTGAAATACGTCTGTCCTGCCCCTTATGACCGCCTCAAAAAAACCGTCCTTGTGGAGCCTTTTCATAGGGTACTCCCGGCCCGACCCCACCTCGACGACAGCCGCATCGGCCGCGTCCGGCAGAAACGCGCGGACGGCGACGTATTCCTTGCCCCCCCATTTGATCACGTGGATCCCCAATATCTCGAAAGGGTCGGGCCACGCCGAATGGACAATCCTTTCTATCTCTTCTTTCAATGCCATCCCGAAATGCGCCTTCCCACAACAAGCTATACCTTTTGCCGCCTTTCCGCAAGCTCTTGCACCTCGGGCTCCCCGATGAGCGAGACTTGACAGGCGGCGCGGAGAGCTCCGGTCGGGTCGTTCTGGAGATCCCTTCGGCGAAGGTGGACGATATGGACTTCGAGCGGCCGTCCTTTATGGGCACAAGAGAGCGGAGGAACGTCTGGCCCGACTGAATGCGGTAGGGGCCGTCACCAGTCACGGAAAGGAGATTTATGTAAAGAAAGAGGGCTGCCGATAAACATAGGGGAGCCCTCATGGGGAGAGAATGTAAGGCAGAAGAACCGGGGACGTGCCCTATCACCATCCGGCACCTCATGGGCAGGCAGCTCAGGGTGCCGCTCACCGCTACAGTCGAGGCCGCCCGGCCCGGCTTCGTGGCTTATGTTACGGGCATCTGCGTATTCGGCTACGGAGACGACGCAGCCGAGGCCGTTGAAGTCCTGAAGCAAGGAATAGAGAATATGTGCCGCAACCCCGAATTCCACGACTTGCAGCCTTCCATCCAGCGAATTCTCCTTCTAGATAACTTGACCGACCAGGAAGGGGAGGGAGAGAAGAGCTAGCCGGTTTCAGTGCCTGCCCGCCATACTCTTCCCTTCAAACCGAGAGCAGCTCCTTCATTTTCTGCATATCTTCGTATGCCTGGCCTATCGCCCCCTGGTTCCGCAGGAGGAAGGAGGGATGGTAAGTGGGCAGCAGCTTGATGCCTTTGTAGTCGGTGAGGTGGCCCCGTATCCTCGTTATCTTCGCGTCCACTCCCAGGAGGGTGTTATAGGCATGCCTTCCAAGGGTGCAGATGAGCGCCGGCCTTATCGTCTCCAGCTGGGCGACGAGATAACCCTTGCAGGCGTCCACCTCGGCAGGTTCCGGATCGCGGTTCCCCGGCGGTCTGCATTTGAGTACGTTGCAAATGTAGACCTCTTTCCGGCGCAGGCCGATACTTTCAATCATCTGATCGAGCAGCTTTCCGGCCCTGCCGACAAAGGGCCTCCCCTGAAGGTCTTCTTCCTCGCCCGGCGCTTCTCCAATAAAGACGAGCCGGGCGTGATCGCTGCCCTCGCCGAAGACTACGGACTTGCGGCTTCTGGCAAGGGCGCACTTGGTGCACGAGGCCACTTTTGCCTCCAGAAGGCCCAATGTCGGCTGTTCTTCCTTCCCGGAGACATAATGGTCGATGCCCATTTTCAACAAGGCCGAAAGGAAGCGTGTAGGGTCGATCGCATCCATTGGATCAGGCGAACGCGTCGGGCAGCTTCTTCAGCCCTTTCTCAGCCTCGAAGAGAAAGGCGGCGCGAAGAATGAGCGCTTCATCGAGGGGCCTCCCTATAATCTGCAGACCTATGGGCAACCCGCGGCTGTCGAAGCCGCAGGGCAGCGAGAGGGCGGGCAGGCCCGCGAGGTTCACGGGGATCGTGAAAATGTCCGAGAGGTACATAGTCAGAGGATCTTCGGTCTTCTCGCCGATCTTGAAGGCCGTAGTGGGCGAGACAGGCGTGAGTATCACGTCGCACTTTTTGAAGGCCTCGTCGAAATCGCGCCTCATCAGGGTCCTCACCTGTCCGGCCTTCCTGTAGTAAGCGTCGTAGTATCCGGATGAGAGAACATAGGTGCCGAGGATGATGCGCCTTTTCACCTCCCTGCCGAAGCCGACGGACCGGGTCTTCTTGTACATGTCGATGATATCTTTACCGTCCACCCGCATGCCGTACTTTACTCCGTCGTAACGGGCGAGATTCGACGAGGCTTCGGCAGTGCAGATGATATAGTAGGTGGCCACAGCGAAACGGGTGTGGGGCAGGGAGATCGGCAGGATCGAGGCGCCCAGACCCTCGAAGACCTTGAGCGACGACTCGACCGCCTGCCTGACCTCATGATCCATGCCCTCTATGAAGTACTCCCCGGGGATACCGATTCGCAAGCCCCTGATCTCCCGGCCCAGGTCGGCGGTATAATCCGGGACGGGCTGCGGGATGGATGTGGAGTCCATGCGGTCGTGCCCGGCTATGACCTTCAGAACGAGGGCGCAGTCGGTGACGTTCTTCGTGATCGGGCCTATCTGGTCGAGGGATGAGGCAAAGGCGACGAGGCCGTAGCGCGACACCCTCCCGTAGGTAGGCTTGAGACCCACAGCGCCGCACAAACTTGCCGGCTGCCTGATGGAGCCCCCTGTGTCGGTGCCGAGCGCCGCCGCGCAGAGACCGGCCATCACCGCCGCTGCAGAACCGCCGCTCGATCCGCCGGGTATGCGGGTCAGATCCCATGGGTTCTTCGTGACCTGGAAGGAAGAGTTCTCCGTCGAAGAGCCCATGGCAAATTCGTCCATGTTAAGCCTGCCCAGATGGACGTAGCCGTTCCCGTTCAATTTTTCTATGACGGTCGCGTCGTAAGGCGCGCGAAAGCTCTTGAGAATCTGAGAGGCGCAGGTAGTCTCCACTCCTTTTGTGCAGAGGATGTCCTTCATGCCGAAGGGGATGCCTGTAAGATCGCCGTCGCTGCCCTCCCGTATCCTCCTGTCCGCCTCACCGGCCATCCGGAGCGCCATCTCCTCGGTGAGCCTGATGAAAGAAGCTACCTGCCCGTCGTACTCATTTATCCTGTCTAGATAGAAGCGGGTCAGCTCGAGAGATGTGATCTCCCGCTTTTTTAAAAGGTCCCTCACTTCCTTGATGCTTTTATTCAGAAGTTCCTTCATGCCGCCTCCTTAAGGCTTCACCCTGCAGTTTACTCCGTCTCTATGATAGGCGGGACCTTAAAGAAGGCCGCTTCCCGCTCGGGCGCGTTGGCTAACGATTCCCCCACCTCAAGATTATGGTCAACCGTGTCCGGTCTGAACACGTTAACGAGGGGTATCGCATGGGTGGTCGGCTCTATCCCTGCAGTGTCGAGGGAGTTAAGCTCGTCCATGTGCGAGAGGATCCTGTCTATCTGCTCGGTGTACAGGTCGACCTCCGAAGGGAGAAGCTCCAGCCTGGCCAGGTGGGCTACATATTCCACCACGTCTCTCGTTATCTTCATTTGCACCTCATTCGCACTCGGCCGCCGCCTTAATAAGGTCGCCCCTCGTGACTATACCGACAATCCTGTCGTTGTCGACGACAGGCACCCGGTTGATGCCCCTTTCTATCATGATCTTTGCCACAGTTACGGCGAGCTCCGTTGACGGCACGGCCACGACCTCCCTCGTCATCACGTCCTGAACGGAAAGGTCCTGGAGAGTGCCCGACTTAAGACCCCTCAGTATATCCGTCTGGGATATCATTCCGACAAGCAGGCTCTTTTCGACAACCGGCATCCCCGCGATATGGAAGAGCTCGAGCTTGTTGAGGATAACTGCGAGCTTCTCCATGGGATGGCATGTTACGACGTTCTTGTTCATTACCTCCGATACCTTCATGTCCCCCGTTCCCCCTTTACCCTTTAGAAGGGTTGACCGAACAAAACTACCTCATGCAGGTACTTCTGAAATGTCTCGACAGTTCTCATGGCCTTGCGGAGTCTCCCCGATTCCTCGCCGGAGAGCATCGCCGGATCGATATAGTTCAGCCCGTCGTCGCCTTTGTGCCCGAGCTGGTTCATGATGCGAAAACGGGCAAAGAGTAAGTATGATTCTATGAGGTCCGAGGCCGTCTCCTTCTTCATCATGTTCATTTCCCGGAGCCGCTTGATCCGTTTTATCGTGTTTGTCTCGTACAGGCCCTCGGTAAGCGCCAAAGCCCGGACGGACATGATGAGGGGCGACCATCCGAAGACCTTCAGATTGAACATGCCCTTGTGGTCGCCTTCCGCTTCCAGCCTGAACTTGCTGAAGAAACCGAGGGCGGTAGGCATGGTGACCGCCGTCTCGGTGATCTGATTCATCACGCGCCTGTTTTCTTTCAGGAGTGAGAAGAACTGATCGAGGACCTGCACAAAAAGCGCCCTGTCGCCTCGCATCACGCGGGCATCGGTGAGAATGATGAGGTCGAGAAGCTCGAGGGCGTCACTGCCCTGGGTGAGGGTTTTTTCTATCCTGGCCTTCCAGTCCTCCACCGATCCCCGCCACTTCTCGTTGGACGGCATTATACCTCCCTTGCACTTCTCGAAGCCTACCTCCTGAAGCCTTTCCATCACGCGAGCGCTGAATTCTTCATAGTAGTAAGACAGGGGGTCCGGCGGACGCCCGCGCTCTGCGCGCGAGAGAGTCAGCAGCTCGTCGCCTGGCCTCACCTCCCGGCTGTCGTAGACTAGCATGTTATCCTGATCGGTCACGAAGGTCTGCTCGTCCCGGCCCTCGCTCCCGAGGCCTATCCAGCAGTAACCCGAAGGCGGTGGACCGAAGCCGGAAGCCGCCATCTCCTCCTCCACAAGGGTGAGCACACGGATTGTCAGCCGGTCCCTTACAATGCGGAAGAGATCGTGCACGTCGGCGATTGCCTGCTCCTCCTCGAAGTAAACCTTTATGCCTTCGACGGAGGTGGCGTGGTATTTCCGGAGGACATCGAATCCTTTCGCCGAATCGATGGATTCGAGCATGCGCGCGAACTCGGCTTCGAAGCGCTCGGACTCCCTCAGGGCCTCCCAAAGGGCCTGCCTCAACTTTACCAGAATATCGTGCCGGTCGTGGCGCAGGAGCGTCTTGTCGTGCATGATCTCGCCGTATTCGGAGACGAACCGGTCGACTATGGAAAAATTGAGTGCCATCAGCTCCTCAAAAGATCCTCCAGCATCCCTTTGCTTGCGACCAGCTTCTCCCGCCTCAGCCGCAGCTCTTCGAAATTGGCTTGTTCTTTCATCAATACGGCATCGGGAGCCTTTTCCCTGAAGGCCCTGTTGTTTATCTTGTTGAAAGCCCGGTCGATCTCCGCGGTAACTTTGGAGAGCTCTTTTTCTATCCTTGCCCTCTCCCGGTCGATCACTTCGGCGTTTCGGATTGGAACAAAAATCTCCACGTCCTTGAATATGGCAAGGGCAGCCCTCTTCGGGGCGGCACCTTCCACGTAGGCGATATCCGAGACGCGGGCCAATTCCTTTATGTAGTACCCATAGGCGTCAAGAAGGCTCCGATGGCCGTCGCCGCCGATCTGCACCTCCACCTTCTCGCTGGGGGCAAAGCCCATCTCGCCCCGTATGTTCCTTATCGCGTCCACGACGCCCATGACGAGACCCATCTGCGCCTCGCCCTCCTCGTCGATTTCGTCAAGATCGACCTTGGGGAAGGCCGCGACCATGATGCTATCGTTGTCCCTCTGGGGAAGCCTTTGATAGATCTCTTCCGTCACAAAGGGCATGAAGGGATGGAGCAGCTTGAGCGTATCGATGAGGGTCGCCAGCAGGTTGGCTGCAGTTGCTTCTCCGTCGAAAGTAGTCACCTTTCCATACAGGTTCGGCTTCACGAGTTCAAGATACCAGTCGCAGAACTCATGCCACACAAAACCGTAGAGGCTGTGGGCCGCGTCGCTGAATCGATACGTCTCTATTGCCTCCGAAACCTCGCGGGTTACCTTTTGCAGCCGCGATCTGATCCATCTGTCGGGCAGAAATTCCGAAGGGGCGGCAGGCCCGGATGGCAACGACGCGCCTTCGAGCAGCGAGACGGTGAGGCGGGCGGCGTTCCAGATCTTGTTGACGAAGTTCCTGTTGCCCTCTATGCGTTCCTCGGACATGAGGATGTCCCGACCCTGGGCAGCCAGCATGGCGAAGGTGAATCGGAAGGCGTCGGTCCCGTAACGGTCTATCATCAGGATCGGGTCTATCACGTTCCCTTTCGACTTGCTCATTTTCTTGCCTTCCGCGTCCCTCACGAGAGCGTGGATATAGACCTGCCTGAAGGGGACGTCGGACATGAAGTGGAGCCCCATCATTATCATCCGGGCAACCCAGAAAAAGAGTATGTCGAAGCCCGTCACGAGAAGCGAGGTAGGATAAAAGGTCTTGAGGTCATCGGTCATATCGGGCCATCCGAGCGTCGAAAAAGGCCAGAGCCCCGATGAGAACCAGGTGTCGAGGACATCCGGATCCTGCGTGACCTTTCCCTTGCACTTAGGGCAGGAAGCGAGGTCGGTGCGAGAGACGTAGGTCTCGCCGCACTTGTCGCAATACCAGACGGGGATCCGGTGTCCCCACCAGATTTGCCGTGATATACACCAGTCCTTGATGTTCTCCATCCATTCGAAGTAGACCTTTTCCCACATCTCGGGGATGATCGAGACCCTGTGGTCGCGCACCGCAGCCATTGCCGGGGCCGCGAGCGGTTTCATGCGCACGAACCACTGGAGGGAGACAATTGGCTCTACGATCGTCTTGCAGCGGTAGCACCTTCCTACGATCAGCCCGTAGTCTTCTATTTTCTCAAGGAGGCCTTGCGCCCTGAGGTCCTCGATGATTCGCTCCCTTGCAGCGAAACGATCCATGCCCAGATAGGAAGGGGCGTTATCATTCATCCGGCCGCTGTCGTCCAGAACCTTGATCACCGCCAGATTGTGCTTTTTCCCTATTTCGAAGTCGTTGAAATCGTGCCCGGGCGTTATCTTGAGCGCCCCCGTCCCGAAGGCCACATCCACGTAAGCGTCGCCGATGATGGGTATCCTCCTCCCGGTAAGGGGCAATATGACTTCTTTTCCGATAAGTCCCGCATACCTGGGGTCGGCCGGGTTCACTGCAACGGCCGTGTCTCCGAGCATGGTCTCAGGTCTGGTTGTGGCGACAATGATCGACCCCGAGCCGTCGGCCAGGGGATACTTGATGTAATAAAGGTGACCTTTTGTCTCCTCGTGCTCCACCTCTACGTCGGAAAGGGCAGTCTTGCACCGGGGGCACCAGTTGATGATGTAATCGCCACGGTATATGAGCCCTTCCTCGAAAAGCCTTACGAATACCTCGCGCACCGCACGGCTCAGGCCTTCATCCATGGTGAAGCGCTCGCGCGACCAGTCACAGGAGGCGCCAAGCCTCTTAAGCTGCTCGATAATGACGCCTCCGGATTTCTCCCTCCATTCCCAGACCTTCCTTATGAAGACTTCCCTCTTCAAGCCTTCCGCGCTCAAGCCCTCTTTGGCCAGCTCCCTCTCTACAACATTCTGCGTGGCTATACCCGCGTGGTCGGTGCCCGGTACCCATAGGGCGTTGAAGCCCGCCATTCTTTTGTAGCGCACTACGATGTCCTGGAGCGTATTGTTGAGGGCATGGCCCATATGGAGTACGCCGGTCACGTTGGGCGGCGGTATCACCATGGAGAACGGGGGCTTCTCGGAATCGGACTTCGCCGTGAAGTAGGACTTATCCATCCATACACGGTACCATTTCTGCTCAACCCGCTTAGGGTCGTATATCTTGTCTATCACTCGGCGGACTCCTTGACTAGTCTGTCTATCTCTTCTCTGATCACTTTTTCGGCGATCTCCAGGAGTATCTGCTTGACATAATCCTCGACGTACTGGGTCAGGATGGGCGCCAACCGCGTAGACAGCTTGTCTGCCGCCTCCTCCATTGCCTGGTTCAATACTGTCCTGAACTGCTGCTCCAGCTCCGGCTGGGCTACCCGACGGTTTTCGGCGCCGGCCTCGAGCTCTTTCAAAGGCCAGGCGGGTCCCTCCGCGTTGTCAATTGCATCTTTCAGTTGCCTTGCGACCGTGGGTTGAATCATTGCCTCTGCCTTATCATGTTTTTCCCCTTTCCTGGCATCCGACTCCTCCGTTTTCACGGCAAAAGTCGGCTGCCCGACTTCAAAGGGGCGGCGCTCTTTGGCCTGTCGGGGACCGTCCTCTCCTTTTTCTTCAACAAGGTCGGTCAATTCGATCACATCGTCCTCGCTCGTTATCGCATCGTATACCCTGAAGAAATTGATGGGCTTCTCTATGATCCCGTCTGCCTGGTACTCCAAAAGCTCGGTCTTGTCTGTCTCGTCCTTGAGAAAGAAAAAGCTTGCCTGGCCGAGGTAGCCTTTTTTTTGCAGCCTCCTATGGACCTCGATGCCGTTCATCTTCGGAAGGTTCACGTTTACGACATAAACGTTGGGGGTCCTCTTGCCGGCAATCTTTTCGACCTCTTTACCGGTCGACGCGTAGACGATCTCGTAGTGCTCCTTAGAGAAAATGGTCATGAACGCCTGTTTAAGTCTTTCGTCCCTGTCTGCCACTACTATCGTTTTTTTCATTTGCTCCCCCTAGACGGGTATCTTCCAAGGCATGGGAAGGAATATCCTCTCGAAGAGGTTGAAGGCGTACCGATCGGTCATGCCCGCCACATAATCGCATACGCATGTCGCAGGCGGCGCATAGAAGGACCTGCTGGCGGTTTCTTCCAGAAAGGCACCGGGCCGCTCAAGGAAGTAGCGGTAAAGGTCTTCAATGATCCTCGAGCACTTGTCGAATTCCTCATGGACGACTGGGTTGTTGTATACCCGTTCGTAGAGGAAATCCCGCAGTGCGACGATGCATTCCTCGATCTCCCGCTCAATCGACATGCTCCCTGTCTTTAGAGTTTCCCCGATGACCGACCTGACCATGCGGTCGATCCTGGCCGAATGGGTGTCGCCGAGAGACCGCCGGCAATTATCGGGCAGATCGTCGAGGGCGATCACGCCGCCCCTTACGGCGTCGTCGATATCGTGATTGATATAGGCGATCACGTCGGCAACCCGGACGACCTCGGCCTCCCGTGTCAAAGGCTTGTCGGCCTCTTCCCTTATTATGATCCGCCCGCGGCCTTTCGAGTGTCTCAGGATCCCATCCCTTACCTCTAAGGTCAGGTTGAGGCCCTGCCCGTCCCGCTCGAGAATATCCACAACCCTCAGGCTCTGCTCGTTGTGGCGGAAGCCGCCAGGATGGAGCCTGTTCAATACCGCCTCTCCTGCATGGCCGAAGGGCGTATGGCCGAGGTCGTGGCCCAGCGCAATGGCTTCCACGAGGTCCTCGTTGAGGAGGAGCGATTTCCCGATGGTCCTCGCGATTTGCGATACCTCGAGAGTATGGGTTAGCCGCGTCCTGTAGTGGTCATCGGTAGGGAACAGGAAGACCTGGGTCTTGTGCTTTAGCCTGCGGAAGGCCTTGCAGTGGACAATCCTGTCGCGGTCGTGCTGAAACGCCGGTCTTATGTCGCAGGGCGCTTCTTCCCTGAGCCGCCCCCTGCTGCACCGGCTTTTCTGCGCATATGGGGAGAGGTTCTTCTCCTCCCTGTCCTCTAACGTTTCCCTGATATTCATATGAATAAGGGCAATAACAAAGGGTAATCTATCACAGACGGGGGACTAATTCAATAACGCCGAGGCAGCGGAGCGGCGTGGCGATTCAATGGGGCATGAACGTTACGCGCCGCGGAACGCCTATGTAAACCTATGTCGCGACGTGATTACGGTCGGCGTCCCGTGGAAGATTCTCAGGGGTTCCGAGTTTCAGCTTTCGACAGGCTCCTATCCCTTTGAGAGCGGGGGAAAGACTTGACATTTTGGCGCGATTCTCCTATGTTAGAAGAGAAATGCGTCCAATAAAGATCGCCGTGGTCGGCGTCGGCAACTGCTGCAGCTCGCTTGTGCAGGGCATAAGCTATTACGGGAAAACCGGCGGGGAGGAGACGGTCGGTTTGATGCACCGGGATCTCGGCGGCTATACGCCCGGTGATATAGAGGTTGTAGCGGCTTTCGATATCGACAGGCGGAAAGTAGGCAAGGACGTCTCGAAAGCGATTTTCGAGAGGCCCAACTGCACGGCCGTCTTCTGCGAAGATGTCGCACCTACCGGCGCCAGAGTTAGGATGGGGCGCGTCCTGGACGGCTGTTCCAGGCATATGGGCGACTACCCCGACCCGTGCACGTTCCTTGTCTCCGAAGAGGAAGAGCCGGAGAGGGAAGACGTCGTGGCGGTGCTCAGAGAGACGGGGGCGGAGATCCTATTGAACTACCTGCCCGTGGGGTCCGAGGAAGCGGCCCGGTTTTACGTGGAGTGCGCTCTTGAGGCAGGGTGCGCCCTGGTCAATAACATCCCCGTATTCATCGCCAGCGATCCGTCGTGGGCGGCCCGCTTCGAGGCAAAAGGGCTTCCCCTCATCGGGGACGATATCAAGTCCCAGGTAGGGGCCACGATTATCCATCGCACCCTTGTCGACCTCTTCCGCAAGCGGGGCGTCAAACTGGAGCGCACGTACCAGATAAATACGGGGGGGAACACGGACTTCCTCAACATGCTCAACCGGGACCGGCTCATGTCAAAGAAGACCTCAAAAACGGAAGCCGTGCAATCCATGGCAGCAGAGCGACTGGACGAGACGGACATCCATGTGGGGCCGAGCGACTATGTGCCGTGGCAGAAAGACAATAAAGTGTGCTTCATCCGCGTAGAGGGAAAACTATTCGGGGGCTTGCCGTTCAATATCGAATTGCGCCTCTCCGTAGAAGATTCCCCCAACTCTGCGGGTATAGTCATCGACGCCATCAGGTGTTGCAGGCTCGCGCTCGACCGGGGATTGAGCGGTGTTCTTCAAGGGCCGGCTGCCTTTTTTATGAAACACCCACCCGTACAACTGACGGATTCCGAGGCCTATCACCTCACCGAGGAATTCATCCGCGGGTCGTGCGAGGAAAAACAGCCGGGCAGGTTCCTCCGCCTGCACCTGCCAAAGGTGAGTGCCCGAGAGGGATACAGGGGCATCCACTGAAAACGTGATATAGCCGAGGGCATCATGGACCGGACGGAGTTCCGTGAGTGTAGGGCCCTCCTTTTCGATTTCGGAGGGACCATCGATTCAGACGGAGAACATTGGCTCGACCGGTTTTTCTCCCTTTACGAGGGCGAAGGCCTTGCCTTTCAGAGGGATGAGATCAAGCGGGCTTTCTACGAGGCGGATTCGGCGTGCCACGCCGACGCTGGTATACCCTCTTTGGGCTTTCGGTCTCTGGTGAATCGTCATGTCCGCTTTCAATTCGATGCCCTGGGATTTCGTGACGCGAAAACGCAAGGGCTCCTCGTGGATCGCTTCTGTGACCGGGCCGAGCATTTCTTCTCTCTCCGGACGGGTCTTTTCCGCTGCCTGCAAGACCGCTTTCGCGCGGGGGTGGTCTCCAACTTCTTCGGCAACCTGGAGGTCGTCCTCGAAGAGGCCGGTCTGGCAGGGGCTTTCGAGGTGGTCATAGACTCCGGCCGTGTCGGGTTCAGCAAACCCGATCACCGCATCTTCGGCCTCGCCCTGGACCGGCTCGGCCTTCCGCCCGGGCAGGTGATCTTCGTAGGAGATTCATACGAACGGGACATGGTGCCCAGCAAGGAGCTGGGAATAAAGACAATATGGCTTAAGGGACCGAACCCGCGCGTACCGGAGAATGCGCCGCCGGTCGACGCGGTCATCACCCGTCTTGCGGAACTTGAGGCGCTGGTCCGGTGAAGGCCGGGATCATCTCAGCGGGAATGGGAGAGCGCCTGGCCCCAGGCTTTTCCATGCCGAAGCCAATGGTGCCTATTTGCGGCGAGCCCATGATCGGAAGGCTGATCCGGGTAGTCAAGGAGGCAGGGATATCCTCTCTGTGCTGTATTATCAACGAGCAGAGCCCCATGACCGAGAAATATCTCACGACGCAGGAGTGGCCCCTCGACTTCGAGCTGGTGAAAAAGACTACCGATAACTCCCTGGAGAGCCTCTTCACGCTGGCCCCCCTCCTGAAGGGCGGACCCTTTCTCCTTTTGACGGTCGACACGGTTTTCAGGCCGCTTACGCTAAAGAGGTTCCTCGCAGGCACGGCAGCCCTTCCGTACGCGCAGGGCGTGCTTGCCGTTACCCGCTTCAGCGACGACGAGAAGCCGCTCCGGGTGGAGGCGGACCGCGACCATAGGGTGCGCCGGATCGGTCATGAGGACGAGGGCCCGGGCACGGTGACCGCGGGCTTTTACCGGTTCGATCCGTCCGTCTTCGATTTCGTCGAAGCTGCGTGGGCGAGGCGCCTGACAGCCCTCCGGCAGTTCCTCTGTTTTCTCCCCGAGGTGGGTTTTAGGCTGTACGCGATCTCCGTTGCGAAGACGATCGACGTAGATCAACCGGAGGACGTTGCAGCGGCCGAGGACTACCTGAGAGACCGTGGGGCTGTCAAAACCCCCTGGTCGGAGTGAGTCGCCATGTTCTCCAGCGCAGGAGAGACACCCAACGTCCGAAAGGGCCTGAAAATGGCGGGACCACCTTGTCCCGGAAAAGGGGCCAACCGGTGAAAAAGTTTCATTCCATCGCCCTGGCGTCCGGCGTGGCCCTCCTAGCCCTCCTCGTGTACAAGATCGGACCTGCGTCGATCTGGCAAAGGCTCGTAATGCTCGGATGGGGATTCCTCCTCCTCGCGCTGCTTGACGGCGTAACGGAGGTTCTCCATACAGAGGGATGGCGCCGCTGCCTCTCCGGTTCGCACAGGTCTCTATCCTTCAGCCGGGTTTTCTTCATACGGCTGGCCGGCTCTTCGATCAACCACCTCACCCCGACCGCAGGCTGCGGCGGGGAGGTGACCAAGGGTATTCTCCTGTCGTCGAACAGGATGGGTGCAGAGGCTGCCGCTTCCGTTATTATCGACAAGCTGTCCCAGGCTTTGGCCCAAGTCCTCTTCGTGGCAGGCGGGGGACTGGCAATCGCGTCCAGGGTCGTTCTGCCTGCCGGCCTTTGGGTTGCCCTGATCTCCGGCACCGCGATCCTGGCCTCCGGAATTGTCGGCTTTTTTCTCGTGCAGAAGTACGGCAAGCTCGGGGCCGTGGTGCGCTGGGCAGTCGCCCATCGTATCGGGGGCGAAAGCCTTCGGAAGGCGGCCTACCATACGACGGAGGTCGATCAGAGGCTCCGTTCTTTTTACCGGAGCCGCCCCTATGACCTGCCCCTCTCGGTCCTGTGGCACACGGCGGCCCTTTCGTGGAGCATCCTCCCTGCCTTCTACTTCCTCTTCTTTGTCGCCGGCAGGGCATC
>JBEKOT010000055.1:0-19401 GCA_049521495.1 Syntrophorhabdales bacterium
CTTGTGATCCGTGCATCCTCAATGCCCCATATTTCTTCCGGATGATTGATCGGGTCGGCTTCTAGGGTGGGTTCCGGATCGATCCGCCAGTCCGTCGCGCCGTCCTTGCTCCGGGCCGCGGTAATGTGGGAGTGACCTCTGCAATCCTCTACCCGGACAAGGAGAAGGGTCTCTTGGCCGACGGTTGTGGCCGCCGGGTTGAAGACCGAGGTGGCGGCGTAAGGCCACATGGACGCATCGAGGATAGGGTTATCCGGATGGCGGGAGATGGGCCTGCGCGGTTCTGTCTGCACTCCCTGGCGCCTCCTTTGCTAGAACTCCAACGGGAGTTCCACGGGCCTTCCCGTCCGCTTCGCTTCACGGGCAAGCCTGTAAGCCTCTTCGTATTGACCGGCCACCTTATCCCAGGATACCACATCCTCCAGATACCGCCTGAGGTTCCCACCGAGTTCCAGACGGAGTTCTTCGTCACAGGCCAGACGGACCACCTTCGTGCGGAGCATCTCTTTCGTGGTAAAAAGGAGACCACCCTCACTCTCAAGGGTCTGCGCCGTCAGCCCCTCCATGGGCGCCGTGGTAATGTAGGGCTTGTTCAGGGCGATGACCCGGGCCAGCGTGCCTGATTGCGTCTCGTCGAGGGACGGGATGACCACAAAATCGCATATGCCCATCACCCTGTAGTAGGCGTCCCCTCTGGGAATAAACTCGTAGTAATGGGCCAGTCCTTTCTCCGCAAGAGACTCAAGCTCCATTTTGTATTTCTCATACTCGTGAAGGTCGTGAAGGTCCCGCATGGCGCCGGCGGCAAGGAGGTCCCAATGCTCGCCCGTCCGTTCCTTGATCTCCCGTTCTATCCCTTCCCACATGGACGTGAGGATGTCCCATCGCTTATTTGACTGGATCCATCCGATGAGGCCGACCAGATGCTTTGCGATGTGAGGTAGATCGTTGAGGCCGATCTCCGCGCGCAGGCCGGCAATCTCATGGATCCCCCGGCGTTTGTCCGGGCGCGCCCCGTGGGGCACCACCATGATGTTGAGCGGGGTTTTCCAGCCCTTCCCGGAGAAGCACCAGTCGAGGCGCCACTTCTGGTAGTGACACTTGAAGAGGACTACATCCGCGGCCTCACAGAGCCGGTAAATGAAGTCTGCCTCCACGTCCCTCATCCTGCCGTGGACGGTGTGCGGCTCGACGACCACGGGCCAGTCTTCTAGCGCAACCACAAGATCGATAAAGCCCTCGTTTCCGTCCCCCTGCCTCCGGTCGTCGTAGAACTCGTAAAGCCCGTATTCATGTTCGATGTGGACTGCGTAAGGCTTCAGTTCCTCCACTTTCTCGGCCACGGGCTTCCACCAGTCATGGCGCGACATGTCGATGAGGGGAAAAACGCCTTCTCCGGACCCGTCCGTATGGCTGATGACGAGCACGTCCCGGTCGGGGCTCCGCTTTTGGATAAACTCCCGGGCCTCTTCGCAAAAGGTTCCGATGCCGCAAAGCCGGGGAGGATAGCTGGAGACCATGACGATGGGATCTTCCTTTCTACGCACTTTCATAAATCAGGCAATCTCCTTTGGCACAGGAGGCTGAGTATCTTGGTACCACAGCCGGTTCACGTCATCCGGAGTGGCAGTCGAGGTGAGGAACCCTTGCTGAAACATGGCGAGGTTCGCCAGCAGAAAGGCAATGGTCGACTCGGCGCCCTGGTTCAGGTTGGGGCCGTTCGGGGTAAGGCCGTCATAGCACGCCCCTTGAGCAAAATCATAGAGGGACACACCCATACAGTTGCGGCCGAAAAACCAGTCGAAGGCAACCTGGGCGAGAGCGAGCCATCGCGGTTCCTTTGTGATCTCGTAGGCAAGTACATAGGTCTCAACTGCGTAACCTGCGTCCACCGGCTGTTGATCGAACAGGCTCTTTTCCTTTCCCTTTCCATACCAGCCGACGCCGACAAAATCGAAGTGTTCCCCGGTGTACGTGATGCGGGTCAGGAACTCCAGGCTCTCCAGCGCGACCGACAGGCAGACCTCGCTCTTCAGGACCTTGTATGCCAGAAGCAGGGCTTGCGGTATTTTCGTGTTTCCGTACGTCACGGAATCGCTGAACCAGCACCACTCGTCGCTTTTGGTTCTCCGGTATTGTTCGATCTGGGCGTCAGCCAGGTTCTGGAGCAATTTCTTTATGGCCGTCGCGCTGCTATAGCGCTGGAGGAAATGGTAGAGGCCCACCATGGCGTACGCTCTCGCCATAGGATAATGCATATCAAGATTCGCCGTTGCCCTTTCCAGGAGTTCCCTTGAAAGAGTTCGGAACCACTCAGTGGGACCAAGCTGAACACCGCACCCGAGCCCCCAGATAGCCCTTCCCCAGGTATCTTCCGTTTCCAGCCCCTCATTGAAGTGACGCGAGTAATCCATGAAATTCCGGAACCGGCCGTCAGTAAGCTGGGCGTGTCTTAGAAAGGCGATATAGGTATTGGCCAAGGTGAGGAAACGCTCTTCCTTGACCTGATGATAGGCGCCGAGAGCCACAACAAGGGCCCGGGCGGCATCATCTGTTGAATATCCGAAGCTTCGGTCAGGGACCCCATAAACGGAGTGCTGAATGATCCCCGTCTCATCGGTAAGCCGGAAGAGATGGTCGAGCTTGATTTCAGGTACGGAATTCTGGGGCATAAAACTCGTCTTGATAGTTTGGGTGTCAGGCCTTGAATGGAACGACGCGAGGACCTCGTGAAAAACTCCTATATATTGTCTCGCCACATGCTTCCATGTCATCTGCCGGCCCATCTCATAAGCCTTCTTGCGCATACGATGGCGGTCCGCTTCATTCTCCATCAGGTCGATGATAATCCCGGCCATGTTCTTAGGGTCCCTGAATTCCGCCAGTCTCCCCCTGCCGCCGCTGAGCATTTCTTCCGCATACCCGTAAGGTGTTGAAATGACCGCCTTCCCCATGCCCAGCGCATAGGCGAGGGGGCCGCTCGTGCTCTGCTCCTTCGAGAGGTAGGGGGCGATGTAGATATCCGATGCGCCGATGAACTGACACAGCTCCTCGAGGGAGACGAACCGGTTGTGAAAAATGACGTTCTGCTCCAAGCCGAGTCGCGTGGTCATGCGCTGGAGCGAGAGGCGATAGGCCTCCCCGTGCTGCCTTTTGACCTCAGGATGCGTAGCCCCCAGAACTATATAGGCCACCTTGGGAAAGCGCTTTACCACGATAGCCAATGCTTCGATCACCGTCTCGATCCCCTTGTTGGGGTTTAAGAGCCCGAAGGTGAGAAGCACCGTCCTGCCTTCTACATCAAACCGGTCCTTATGGAAGTTGGGGTCTATGAAAGCGACGTCCGGCACCCCATGATGGATAAACCGGATCTTGTGCCGGGGCACGCCATAGACTTCGTGCAGGACGGTCTCGGATTGGCGGCTCATCACGACGAGGGCATGGGAGAGCTCCGCCACATCGAAGAGCGCCTTTCGGTATCCTTCGTCCGGCTCCCTAAACACGTTATGAAGGGTGGTGACGATGGGTCTTTTCAGGTTTCCCAGGAAATGATTGATGTAGGTGCCTTCCGGCCCCCCGAAGATGCCGAACTCGTGCTGCAGGCTGACCACCCCCTCACGCGACACATTGATGTAGTCGGCCGCGAGGCGGTAGTCGTGGATCCGGTTCTGCGCAATCTCGAATGCGACCTCCTGCGGGTAACTGTGGTCCTGGATGGGGTTGTTCATGGCCACAATGTGAAATGCGGGCTCCCCTATCTCTCCCCCGACCGCGTGCGCAAGATCGTAGGTGAACGTGGCGATGCCGCAGTTTCGCGGCGGGTAGGTTGCGACGAAGTATATCTCGACGCCCGGGTCTGAATCTTCTGCGTGTGACACTTCGCGTAGCATGATCATTATCTCCCTTGCTGATGCGCGAAAGGCGCCGTAGGCAGGAAAAACGAATCGAATTGTTGAGCCGGCACTTTGCGCTCGGTCTATGAAAAGGTCCCTCTATTTCCCTGCAGAACTAATGAGCGATAGGGGGGTGGCGCCCATCCGGACGGACTTGCTCTCCAGCCGAAGGCTGGGTTGCAGCCATTGTTATCCGCTAAAATGGCACCGGAGCACGAGAAGTGATGCGAATGACGGCATCACCACAGGTTGGTGTGGGTCGTCTCACGAAATGTGAACGATCCCGACCTCAGAAATGCGATAAAACCCTGTCACAGTATACGCGCAATCCGGGGATTATGCAATTTCCCTGCAACAGGAGGGGCGCAGTCAGGGCACACACATTCGGGAATCGGAGGCAACAAGGGCTCTTGCTTTCGGGCGGCATTCTTCACTCTCCTGAGACGGCCGTGTCGACAAGTAGTAGGTGAAATACTCCAATAGGAACTGACGTTTTTTCACCCGGATGGGAGGATCTTTTCTAACGCGAACATTCGCGGGAGGCCTTGGTTGCTACCCGTGGGTCGCGCCGGTACCACGCAAGGCAAGGGGCTTTCGCCACGGGTACCAAGCTTAAGACATCCAGCACACCCGCTAATGAGCGGTGCACTTCCATAGATAACTAAACAATAGTGGGGCGGGCCCGGGGTTAGATAGTAAAAGTATGCTGCGGGTATGAAAGCCTGTTATTCGGTAAGTGTGTGCGTTGGCGGGCCCGGGGGGCCACAGATTCGCATGTCTGAGCGGAGGTGGGCCGTCTGACGAGGTATACGCAAGACCTCGTAAATAGCTCCACGCATCACCAGACAAACGAGATACCCACATCTCTCGCGAGTTCCTAATCTGAGCGGAGGGAGCGCCGGGGCACCCACGCCGGCGGCGTGGGTCGTCGGGTAAGGCCGGTTGCCACCCGCCTGTGGACGGCGGGTACCCGGCTACCATTGGGAGCGGAAAGAATAAGGTGCGAGCGGCCGGGGGGTAGTTCACAGATTATACCCGGGCTACCATTGGGAGCGGAAGAAAACGGTCCGAGCGGCCGGGGAGGTCTTCAGCCAGGGGGTTTCAGCAAAGGTCAAAAGAAAATGTTGCGAGTCGAGGACTGCACGACCCCGCGAAGGTTCAATTGGTCCCTCTCGATCCTTGACGTCTCCCATCGCCGTTCATACAGTTAGGTGAGAGCGTTCCTGTTCGGGGAAGGTCATTATCAGGGCGAGCCGCGACCGCGAAGCCGACCAACGAGCGACGACCGCCGAAGGTCGCCTCGAGAAAGCCCGTGATATCGATATCGGCGGATGTCGCCGGGTCGGGATTCTGAAGAAGGTCACCAAATGATCTATCGAACACTCGGGGGTACGGGGGAAAAGTTGTCGGCCATCGGAGTCGGGGGCTGGCATCTCGGCCTCAATTACGTCGATGAAGAGACGGCCATTCGCATCGTGCGCTCGGCCATCGACAGGGGGATCAACTTTCTGGACAACAGCTGGGATTACAACGACGGGGCCAGCGAGGTCAGGATGGGCAAAGCCCTTCAGGCAGCTTGAAGAGTCGCTCCGTCGCCTGGCCGTCGACTGCATCGACCTCGTCCAGCACCATGAGATACTCCGGTTCGAAGATCCTCACCGCATCTTCGCCGAGGAGGGAGCGCACGCCGCTCTGGTCGAAGCACGCGATGCCGGCAAGATCCGGTACATCGGGTTCACCGGCCACAAAGATCCCCGCGTCCACTTGTATATGTTGGAGGTTGCCGACAGGTACGGGTTCAAATTCGACGCGGTTCAGATGCCGCTCAACCTCATGGACGCCCATTACCGAAGCTTCGCGAAAGAAGTCGTACCGGCCCTGGTCGGTCGCCGTATCGGGGTCCTGGGCATGAAGAGCATGGCCAACGGCATCCTCCTGAAGTCGAACACCGCGACTCCCATCGAATGCCTGCACTATGCCCTCAACCTGCCCACCTCGGTCGTGATTACGGGCATCGATAGCCTGGAAATCCTCGATCAGGGATTGGAAGCCGTCCGCACTTTCCATCCGCTCAGCACCGAGGAGCTGGACGCGCTCCTCGCAAAAACGGCATCGGCCGCATCGACCGGCCGTTTCGAACCGTTCAAAACGACGTCGATCTTCGACGCCACTGCGAAAAACCCCGATTGGCTCGGCGAAGAGCCTGCCGAGGTGCGGGAGCTCATGCCTGTGTAGCCCCCGGCTGCCCCTATCATGCTACTCGATGAGGCGGTCGAAGCATACGGGCAGATCGATAAAGGGACCGCAGGAGGAAAGATCGTCATTACCTTTTCGCACCGACCGGGATAGAGATAATCGTAGGAACTTCCCGCGATGGTTTTTCTTCTTGAACGGCTGCCTTCTCCCGTGGTAATGGTATATAATACGCAGATGGGGACTGACCGGGCTGAGTCAAGAAGAAAGATTTGGCCCCCCTGCCCTGCTGAAATAAATTGAGCGCCCTTTTCGGAGGGGCACCGGGAACAGGTACGGTTAGAAAAATCAATAAAGAGCCAAAAAGTGAGGTCAATACAATGAAAAAATTAGTGATGCTGTTGATGGGCTTGGCGTTTCTCGTTGCTGTGTCGACTCCGGCTTGGGCTCCTTTAACGACCAAAGTAGAGGAGCCGAAACCAAAGCCTCCTAAGGATGGCGGGAGCCCTAACGTGGTAGACCTGAGCGACAAGAAATCTCAGGTGCCAAAGATTCCGCCTATGCCGCCACCCAAGAAAGAAACACAGTCACCGAAAAAGTAACGCACCAAAGTAAACCGTCGGCTCTGCCGGGGGTTCAGTTGTTTTTCGAGAGCGCCCGCTGAGACTATACTCTTGGCGTGTGTCGAGGCGGCGCGCCGAAGAAAACGGCGGAAAAGGCGTGCGGCCCGAGGCGGGTACCACGAACCCGGCCTCGGAAAAGCCGGCCTTCACAATCCCACGTCAGCGTGCTAAAATCTGTAGAAATGAAGATGGACGAGAAGGCCTTTGACAGGATCGTCAAAAGGGCCGTAAGCCGCATACCTGAGGAGATAAGGCAGCACCTGGACAACATCGTCATATCCGTGAAGAGGAAACCGTCACGCCGGATGCTGATGGACGTCGGGCTGGAGCAGGCGGACGACCTCCTCGGTCTCTTTCAGGGCGTCCCGCTGATCGAGCGCTCCTTTACCGCTCCCCCCCTTTTCCCCGACACCATCCTCCTCTTCCAGGAACCCCTGGAGAAAGCTTGCGAAACGGTCGAAGAGCTAGAGGAGCAGATCGAGATAACGGTGGTCCACGAAGTTGCCCACTATATCGGCATCGGGGAGGAGAGGCTGGCCGAATTGGGATACGGATAAAGAATTATTAAATTTCTTTAACTTTCCCCTTGACATCGCATTTCGGAATTAACTATCATTACGTTCAGCAGTATTAATTCACTTTTTAGAAAGGAGTTTAGCGGTATGCCAGTAGGTAAGGTAAAGTGGTTCAATGATTCAAAGGGGTATGGGTTTATCGAGCAGGATGAGGGGGGAGACGTATTCGTGCATTATTCCGCCATCAAACAGAACGGGTTCAAAACGCTCAAAACAGGGGAGCAAGTAGAGTTTGAAATCGTGAACGGGCCGAAAGGGCCGCAGGCATCGAATGTCGTGAAGGTCGAATAAAAAGGGATTCATTTCCCTTTTTTTTCCTTTTCTTTCGTCTCATTCCAAAGGGCATCCATTGCTTTAAGGTCGGCCTTTGTCAAATCCAGGTTTTTTTCTATGTATGCAAAGCGGCGGAGGAACTTGTCGGTTGTGCGCCTTAGGGCGTTCTCCGGATCGATCCCGTTACGGCGGGAGATGTTGGCAACCGTGAATAGGAGGTCGCCGATCTCCTCTTCGATTTTTTCCCTGACGCCCGAGGCCTCCGCCTCTTTCAGCTCTTCGATCTCCTCGTCCATCTTTTCGTGGATGTCGTCGAGTTTTTCCCAGTCGAATCCGACTTTTGCCGCCCTTCTCGATATCACGTACGCCCGCAGGAGGGCCGGAAGCATCCGAGGCACGTGGGTGACAGGAGAATAATCGGCTTTTTCAGCCTTTTTTATTTCTTCCCATCGCCTTTCTATCGGCCTTCCGTCGCTGCTTGCGCAAAAAACGTGCGGGTGCCTCCCGTACATCTTTTCGTAGGCGCCCGAGACTACGTCCCTGATGTCGAACCGTCCTTTTTCCTTGCAGATCTGTGATATGAACACGATATGGAAGAGGAGGTCGCCCAGCTCTTCCTTCAATGCCTGGTAGTCCCCTTTTTCAATGGCCTCGATCAGCTCGTAGACTTCCTCGAGGAGGAATGTCTTGAAGTCCTGCTCCGTCTGCTTCTTATCCCAGGGGCAGCCCTCTTCACCCCGCAGGGCTTCCATCAGTTCGATAAGCTTGGCGAATTCTTCCATATAATCTCCAGCACGAGGCCGGCGGCCTTTTCCATCACTCCTCTCTCCGCCTCCAGCACCGCCCGCCCCTTCTCCGCGAGGTCTTCCCCCAACGCAGGATCGCAAAGGACCAGCCTGATCTTCTCGAGGAGCTCCGGGCCGTCTTGCACCATGAAGCCTGCCCCCTTTGCGATCACGTCGCCGGCGATCTCCCTGAAGTTCTCCACGTGGGGTCCGAAAACGACCGGTGTGCCGACAAAGAGAGGTTCGAGCAGGTTCTGCCCGCCGTAAGGCGCTAGACTGCCTCCCACGAAGGCGACAAGGCTCCTGGCGTAAATATCGACCAGGTCGCCGACAGTATCGACAAGGACCAGGCCCTGGCCGGCAGGCGGCCGGCCGTCCTTCATAGCCGAGTAGCGGGTGACGGCGAAGTCCTCCGGGAGCTGCCTCTCTATGGCGGCGATGAGGGTCAGCTCCCTCGGCGCCAAAAAGATGCGTACGCCGGGAAACTCTCGTTTGAGGGCCTCAAAGACCGGGATAAGGATCGGGAGCTCTTTTTCCCTGATGCTCCCGAAAGTGACGATATTCTCTTTTGCGCGCGGCGGAGGAAGGTGCTTCGCTTCGCGGTAGTACTTCAGGTTTCCAGCGGCCACAACCTTTGACGGGGGCACGCCGATGGATATGAACCTCCCGGCCTGAACCTCCGATTGGGCCAGGACCAGATCGACCGACGATAAGACGCTCTTGAGGAAGAAAGAGATGCGCCGGTAGCGGGGCAAAGCCCCGTCCGAGATGCGGCCGTTGACTATGATGACAGGGATCCTCCGCCGCCGCGCTGCCCACAGTAGATTCGGCCAGATTTCGGTCTCCACCAGAATAAGGGCGGCAAAGCCGCATGCCCCCATGAAGCGACTTATGGAAAAGGGAAGGTCAAAGGGCAGGGAGTAGACTTCCAGGGACCCTCCGAATTTCCGCCGCAGCATGTCCCTCGTATAGTACGTGTTCGTGGTGATGACGAAGGAGTTCGCCGCCCTGGCGCGCAAATAGGCGATGAGGTTCTCGGCGACGACCGCCTCACCCACTGAGGCGGCATGGATCCATATGGCGCCCTTCAGCCTCGTGCCGGCAGGCAGGGGAAACATGCGCTCGAAAAAGTTGCGCCTCATCTTCTTCTTCAAGAGGGAGAAAACGGCGAAGAAGGGGAGGACAGCGAACGCGAGCAGGTTATATATCAGTCTCCACATACCATCCGGTCCGCTGCCTCTGTAAGGGCGATGAGGCGCCCCTCCAGCTCCCGGCGCCTCTGCTCCAGCTCCTGGCCGCGCACATCCTCCGGCACAAAGACGGGGTCACCCCAGAGGAAGATGATCTTCGAGAAGGGATAGGGCAGCAGAAAGCGGTCCCAGGAGCGGAAAAGTTTTTTTTTATCAGCGCTGTAAGTGACGGGCACGATGGGCTTCCGGGCGAGTCTGGCGAGCTCGATTATGCCCTGCTTCACCTGGTAACGCGGTCCCCTCGGTCCGTCGGGCGTTATGCCTATGTCCGTTCCTTCCCTAAGTTCGGAAAGTATCTCCCTTATCGAAGAGACGGACCCCTTTCTGTATGACCCCCTGACCGTTCCGACGCCGAAGTACCGTATCACCCTGGCGATGAACTCTCCGTCCCTGTGGCGGGAGATGAGCACCTTCCCCTTGCTCCCTTTATAAGCAAAAGGCATGGCGAGGAGTCTGCCATGCCAAAAGCAGGCGATGATATTGCCGCCACCCTCCCATAATCGGTCGACCGGCTCCTTGTTAACGTGTTCTATCCTGAAGGTAGCGCGAAGGATGACAAGGATTATATAGACGACCGGGGGCAGGACAAAGAGGAGGAGCGCATACTTCAGTTCCTTAAGCATTCTTCAGTCTCTTGTTGATCCGTATGACCTTATCCTGCGCCTCGTCCCTGAACTGCAGTTCGTAGAGTCTCTTGTAAGGGCCTTCCATTTCGATAAGGTCCCGGTGCGTCCCCTCCTGGACCACCCTTCCCTCTTCGAGGACGATTATCCTGTCTGCGTTTATGATCGTCGAGAGCCTGTGGGCGATGATAATCGTGGTCCTCCCCTTCATCAGGTTCTCCAGCGCCTTCTGGACCTCCGTTTCGGACGCCGTGTCAAGCGCGCTCGTTGCCTCGTCGAGAATGAGGATCGGCGCATTCTTATAAAGGGCCCTGGCAATGGCGATCCGCTGCTTCTGCCCGCCCGAGAGTCTGACGCCCCTCTCTCCCACCACCGTATCGAGCTTCTTCGGCAGCTTGGAGATAAAGTCCTGGGCATAGGCCGAGGTGATGGCCGCCTCGATCTTTGCCATGTCCTGTTCTTTGCCGTGGGCAATGTTGTTGGTGATGGTATCGTTGAAAAGGATCACGTCCTGCGTGACGAGGGCGATGCTGCCGCGCAGGGAAGAGAGGCTTATCTCCCTGATGTCGATCCCGTCGAGCATGACGGCTCCTTCCGTTGCGTCGTAGAACCTGAGGATCAGGTTGACCAGCGTCGTCTTTCCCACGCCGCTTTCCCCTACCAGCGCCACGGTCTCGTTCTTGCGTATGCGGAGGTTGATGTCTTTCAAGACCATTTTCTCGTCATATTTGAAGGAAAGACCGGCGAAGTCGATGACGCCCTCCACTGCCCCCAACTCGATTGGGTCGGGTCTGTCGCCAACCTCCGGCACCCTGTCCACTATCTCAAATACCCTCTGGGCGGCAGCCAGCCCCTGCTGGATGTTGTGGTTTTCCTTGTTGAGCCGCTTGATCGGCTCATACAGCAAAAGGAGGGCGGTGGTGAAAGAGAAGAAATTGCCAGGCGTCGATTTACCGGAAATAACGGCCGCTCCGCCGTACCAGATGATGAAGGCCACCGCAATGCCGCCGAGCACTTCCATGACGGGCGACGAGAGGGCCTTTACCTTGTAGCGCCTCAGCACGATCCGGAAAAGGTTCTCATTCTCGTCTCGAAACTTGCCCCCCTCATAGTTCTCCATGGTAAAGGCCTTCACTATCCGCTGGCCTGTGATCGTCTCGTGAAGAAAGCTCGTCAGCTTCGCCATGGCCTTCTGGTTCTGGACGCTGATCTTCCTCAGTCTTCTCCCGAAGGCGACTATCGGATAGGTGGCGAAGGGGAGGACGATGAAAGCAATGGCCGCGAGTTTCCAGTCGCGGTAGAAGACGACGAAAACGAGGCCGATTATCGTGAACGCGTCTTTAAGCACTGCCGTGAAAGAGTCGGCGACGGCGCCCTGGACCAGGCTGATATCGTTGGTAATCCGGGAGATGATAAGGCCCGTAGCCGTCCTGTCGAAAAAGGCGAGGGGCTGGAGCTGGAGGCGCTTGAAAACGAGGTTCCTGATGTCCGTTATTATCTTCTGGCCGACGAAGCCCATGAGGTACGCCTGAAGATAATCGAAGATGCCCTTCGACAGGTAGAGGAGCATCACGCCGAAAGGGATGAGAATAAGAAGCTTGCCATTCTTCTCGAAAAAAATCTTGTCCATCACGGGCTGGACAAGGTAAGCCGTGAGCCCGTTCGTTCCGGCAACCGCGGACATGAAGAGCATGGCAAAGCCTAGCTTCACCCAATAAGGCTTCACGAATCGGAGGAGTCTTAGGTAGAGGGCCATATCTTTCGCCCCAAAAGCGCCAACACCTCCAGAGCCGCAGCACTGTAAGGGTCGCGGTCGGAGATGACAAGTCCTTTTCGCAGGTCTTCCATCTCTTTCCGAAGGGCAGACTTATCATTATTTACCATAGAAGCCACGGTCTTGGCAATCTTTTCGGCATCAAGGGACTGGACGAACTCGGGAAAGACCTCGTGCCCGGCTATTATGTTGGGCAGGCTTATGTGCTTTACGCGGACGACCATCCGGGCGATCAGGTAGGACATTGCGGATACCCTGTAAAGCACAACGGAGGGAACGCCCAAAATGGCGGCCTCCAGGGTCGCGCTGCCGGAGGCGATAACGGCCCCGTCCGAATGGGCGAGGCAATCGTGCTGAAGCCCCTTCACAGGGATGATAAAGGGCCTCCCCCTAAGTAAGGGCGCGAAGCATCCTTCATCCACGCTTTCGGCAACGGGCAGGAGGACATTGAAGGGGCCTATCTCTCTCCCCAAGCGGTCGACAATCTCGGCAAGGACGGGCAGGTGTCTTTTAACCTCATTCTGCCTGCTCCCCGGCATGACCGTGACGACGGGCACGCCGGCCTTTACCCTGAACAGACTGAAAAACTCCTCTTTCCCGTAAAGGGGCTTCACGGTTTGCGCGAAGGGGTGGCCCACGTACTTTACGGGGATGCCGTAACCCCGGTACAGGGCCTCTTCAAAAGGGAGGATGGAGAGGACTAAATCGACCCGCTCCTTTATCTGCCTTATCCGGCCCTTCCTCCACGCCCATACCTGGGGGGGGATGAAATAGACCGTAGGGATGGCAAGCCGTCTTGCAATCCGGGCAACCCTCATGTTGAAGCCGGGGAAGTCTACGAGCACCAGGAGGTCGGGCTTCTTTTCGATGAGGTGCCGCTTAAGCTCGCGGTAGGCCTTCCATATACGGCCTGCCTTTGCTAGAACCTCGCTCACGCCCGTGAGCGAGATGTCCCTGTAGTCGTGGATAATATCGACGCCGGCGCCGGCGAGCCTCACGCTGCCTATGCCGCTCCAGGCTATGTCGGCAGACTTCCGGACGGCCCGGACGAGCTCTGCCGCGTGAATCTCCCCGGAAAGCTCGCCCACGACGATGACGGCCTTTCCGCTCAACAGGCCATGCCCCCGCCCGCCCCGAGGCTAGCTTCGATCTCTGCCTCTATGTCGTCGGCGAGGCCGAGCGCCCGGAGGCCGTCCTCCCCGCCGACGACGGGCTCCGTCCTATTCCTGACTGCCCTGACAAAGGCCCTCAGCTCGTCATGTACGGGGTCCTGGCGAGAGGCGCGCCAGGTGCGGACTTCCATCCTGCCGCTCTTGCCCAATCCGGCCGTCAGCAGCTCTCCGGCCGCAAGATCCAGGGAGAACCAGCGGGCGCCATCGAACACCCTGAACACCCTCTCCCTCTTCCGGGAAACCCTGCTGGCCGCAAGCGTTGCCAGGCAGCCCCCCGCAAACTCGATGCGCGCGTAAGCAACGTCTATCTTGCCGGTGAGGACAGGCGTGCCCCTGGCGCAAAGGCCCGTTATGCGCCCTTTCACGAGGGACAGGACGAGGTCTATGTCATGGATCATGAGGTCGTGGACGACGTCGATATCGGTCGACCGCCCCGTAAAGGGGCTTATCCGGTGGGCCTCTATGAGCAGGGGCTCAGTGATGGCGGCCCGGGCCTTGCGGAAGGGTGGACTGAAACGCTCCAAGTGTCCCACTTGCAGGACAAGGCCCTTTCTGCCCGCTAGGTCAATAAGCTCCCGTGCCTCCGCCGGGCTCGCCGCAACGGGTTTTTCGATAAATACGCTGACCCCCCTTTCGAGAAGCTCTCTGGCGATAGGATAATGGGACTCGGTAGTCGACGCGATGACTGCAGCCTGGATACCGTCCCCAAGGGCCTTCAGATAGTGGTCCGAGGCAGCCACGCCGTGCTCCCTTGCCGCCTTTTGCGCCTCCGCCAATCTTGCGTCGACGATGCACGTAAGGGTCACATCCCTCATGCCGGCGAGCTTACGGGCGTGAATCTTTCCCATGTGGCCCGCCCCGACGAGGCAGAGCCTTAACGGCATATACCCCTCTGCGACGAGCGGATGAACGCGACGAGCTCCTGGACGTGCTCGCCCTGGAGCTGCTCTTCTATCGCCTCGAGCGAGGCCTGGAGGGACAAAGACGACCGGAAGAGGATGCGGTAGGCCTTTTTCAGCGTCGCTATGTCTTCCTTGGAGAAGCCGTGCCTCTCCAAACCTACCACGTTCAGCCCGTAAAGGGTGGCCCTGTTGCCTGCGACAATGACAAAGGGGGGAACGTCTTTGGGCACACCGGTAAGGCCGCTCACGAAGGCGTATTTGCCCACCTTGCAGAACTGATGGATTGCGCAAACGCCCGAAAGGATAGCGAAATCGGCCACGTGAACGTGGCCGCCCAGGGTGGCGCAGTTGGCCATGATTACGTTGCTGCCGACTACGCAATCGTGGGCTATATGGCTGTATGCCATGATGAAATTGTTGTCTCCCACGCTGGTGGTCCCGCTCGATTTCGTGCCCCTGTTGATGGTAACGTATTCCCTGACGACGTTGTTGTTCCCCACCAGGCAGGTAGTTTCTTCGCCCTTGTAGGTGATATCCTGGGGAGGACCGCCGAGGGAGACGAAAGGATGGATGGTGCACGAGCTTCCGATCTTTGTGCGGCCCTCTACGGCAACATGGCTTATAAGTTTCGTACCGGCGCCGACCGCCGCCTTTCCGCCGATTACGCAGTAAGGCCCTATCTCTGCATCGTCCGCTATCGAGGCGCCCTTTTCAACAATGGCCGTCGGGTGAATCATACGCTCTCCTCACTCTGTTGAAGCACCGCCATTAGCTGCGCCTCCGCAGCCTTCTCATCGCCCACGAATGCCTGAGCGTCAAAGACCCATATCTCTCTTCTGTGCTTCACGACCTCAAGGACAAGCTTCAACTGGTCGCCGGGCGTCACGGGCCTTCTGAATCTGGCTTTGTCGATCCCCACAAACCGCACGTCTCCCTTCAGATGGGGAAGGGACTTGAAGGCGAGGATGCCCCCGGTCTGTGCCAGGGCCTCGATGATAAGCACGCCAGGCATGATCGGCTTCCCGGGAAAGTGGCCGGGGAAAAAGGGTTCGTTGAAGGTGACGTTCTTTATGCCCACAATCCTCCTCTCCGGCTCGTATTCTATGACCCGGTCAACAAGGAGAAAAGGAAAGGCGTGCGGCAGCAGTGTCAGAATCTCGTCGATCTCGATCATGCTTTAGCCCCTGCGTATAGCGTCTTCTATCTTATTGATCCGCTCGAAAAGCTCGGGCAGTCTCTTCAGGCAGCCCTGGAGCCTCAGCCACTCGCGATGGGGAAGGTGGGGAGTCCCGGCGATGACCGAGCCGGCCTTGACGTCTTTCGTAATCCCCGTACCCCCCGCAGCCATGACGTTGTCCCCTATTGCGACGTGGTCCCTTACGCCCACCTTGCCGCCAAGCACGACATTCTTTCCCACCGCCGTGCTCCCGGCTATACCCACCTGGGAGACGACGATGGAGTGCTCCCCGATGGAAACATTATGAGCTATCTGGACAAGGTTGTCTATCTTGGTCCCCCGCTCGATGATCGTTTTCCCCAGAGACCCCCGGTCGATGCACGTATTCGCCCCTATTTCGACGTCGTCCCCTATCTCGAGCGAGCCCAGTTGAGGTATCTTCCGGTGCCGTTTGCCGTCCCAGGCATAGGCGAACCCGTCCGCCCCGAGTACGGCACCCGCGTGGATTGTAACCCTCTTCCCAACGCGCGTCCCGCCGTAAATCGATACATTCGGGTAGATCACCGTACCTGCGCCTATCCTTACGTCGCGGCCGATGTAGCAAAAGGGGTGAACCACCGCGTTTTCTTCTATGACGGCCCCGCTTCCGACATAAACATATGGAAGGATCGACGCATCCGGTGAAACGACCGCGTCTTCAAGCACGCAGGCGCCGGAGCTAACGCCTTTAGGTATATCCTGCACCTCCTCGAAGAGACCGGCGACCTCTGCATACGCCAGGGCCGGGTTTTCTACAAAGACAGCGCTTTTACCTTGGAAAAGGTCCCGGTCTACGTCCTTGCCCGCAATTACCGCCGTTGCCTCCGAGGCAGCCAGGTATTTCTCGAAGCTTTTATTGAGCAGGAAGGTAACATCCCCGCTGCGCGCCTCCTTTATGCCCGCTATGCCCGTAATATCGGCGTCGGCGTCGCCGGCGAGGACTCCCCCTACCCTCGACGCGATCTCTCCCAGTTTCATCACTTCTTCGCCGGCCCGGGGGGCGCTTTCTTCCTGGACCATTCGTTATACAGGCCGATCACCTTATCTGTAATGTCCGCCGAAGGCGACGCAAAGAGGATGCCTCCCTGGGTTTTCTCAAGGATAAACGTATACTTCTCGCTGTCGCCCATCCCTTTTATGACCTCTTCGAGGTCTTTCAGAATCTTTTGGATATACTCCTGGTCTTTTTGCTGGAGCTCGGCCTGGTAGTCGTTCGTGATCCTCTGATAATCCTTGAGCTTCGTCTGGTATTGTTTCTCCTTTTCGGCACGCGCCTCGGGCGTGATCATGGCGACCTGCTTTTCCAGGGTGTCCTTCATTTTCTGGAGGTCCTCCTGCCTTTGGCTGACCTCTTTTTTCCGCTTCTCCAGCTCCTCGGTAAGCGCCTTCCTCGCCTCTTTCCCTCTATCAGACTCGACCATCACCCTCTGCAGGTCCACATACCCTATCCTGACAGCGGGCGCCTGGGCTCCGACTGCAAAGGGCGCCAGAACCAGGGCAAGCAACGAAACCGAAATTGCGAATATTCTCATAAGTCCTCCTCCTAAAATGGTCTCCCCATCGAAAAATCGAACACTTCCGCCTTCTCGCCCGCATGTTTGTCAAGGTTGATCCCGAGCACCACCGTAATAGGGCCCATGGGCGAGAACCAGCGGAGCCCGAACCCTGCCGCCGGGCGCAAGGATTGAAAGAACCCGGCTGTGGTGTTGAAGCCTTTGCCGTAATCGAAAAAGATGAAGCCCTTCAACCCCGCCGGCTTGAATACGGGGAAAATCCATTCCGTATTAAAGTATAGCTCGTTTGTAGCTCCGATCACGTCGCCGGTGGCAGGATCGAGCGGCCCCGCTGCACCGTACTGGAAGCCCCTCATAGTATAGATGCCGCCGACGAAGAACCTCTCGAAGACAGGCACGGTAGTCCCGCCGTAAGGAATCATATTGCCTGCCGTGCCCCTGAGGAAGAAAGTGGTGTCCCATTTGAAGGGGATGTACTTTCCATAGGAAACAATCGATTTTACGAACTTGTTTTCGCCGCCGAAGTAACTCCCCGCCAACTCGACCATCGCGGTCGAGATGGAACCCCTGCTCGGATTCAGAACGTCATCTATGGTACTCCTCGTTATCGAGGCGTTGAAAGCGCTCGTCGTGCTCGTCCCGGTCTGCTGCTGGATAAAGGCGCCGGCGTCGCTCTCTATGTTGTACACCGTGATTTTCTGGTACCTGTAACCAAGAGCGCCCCTTATGTATTCCGTCAGGGGGCGGGAGACCGTGATGCCGCCGCCCGATCCCTTGTAATCGTAAGTGGCGAATATCCTCTGCGTGTTGAAGATATTGTAGGAAGTTGAAAAATCCTTGTCAAAGGTATAGGGCTGTATGAAGGTCAGGTTGTAGAGGTGCGCTATGGAGCTGAGAGAAGCTGCCAACACGGCCGCGTTGCCCGTGCCCAGGATATTCTGCTGGCTTATGGAGCCCGTGAGGAGCGCCTTTTCATAGGTGCTGTAACCGACGCCCAAGGAGAGGGTGCCCGTGGGCTTCTCCTCGAGTATCACGTCCATATTCACTTTATCGGGCTCGTCCGTCTTGATCGTCTTCAGCTCTTCCGACTTGAAGAAGGTCGTGTTCCTGAGCCTCCTCTTGGTATACTTCATTTTAGTGGCCGAATAAAGGTCTCCTTCGGCGAACCGGAGCTCCCGCCTTACGACCTTGTCCTGCGTCTTAATATTGCCCACGATGTTGATGCGGTTAAAGTAGACCTCCGACCCTTTTGCTATATCTAACGTTATGTCTACCGTTCTTTCAGCGTCATTGATCTCGGTAAAGGGGGCAACGTCGACGAAGGCGTACCCCTTGTCCTGGTAGAGCTCCGTCACCGTGGTCAAGTCCGCTTGCAAAAGGGAAGCCCGGAATGTATTGCCGGCTTTGCTCTTCAGCTTTTTCAGAACCTCCGCCTCATCGAAAGTGATGTCTCCCTTAAAATTCACGCGGCCGATCTTGTGCAGGTTCCCTTCCTGTACCGCTACGGCAATGGAAATGGTCTTTCCGTCGGCGGAGATACTGACGCTGGGGGGCGCTACCTTGACTCTGACGTACCCGTTGTCGTGGTAAAGGGCCTCGATATTCTTCCTGTCCTCCTCGAGGGCCTCCTCGTCCAGAATGCCCGAACCCGTGAACCACGAGAACCAGCCTTTCTCCCTTGTCCTCATGGCACTCTTGAGGCGGCTCGCCTTGAGGCTCTTGTTCCCGGTGAACGTGACCTTGCGCACGTAAGCCCTCTCGGGCTCTTCTATGATAAACCTCACTTCGGCCTTGTAGCCCTGCTCGGTATTGATCTCGAAGTTCACCTTCGCCGCATAATAGCCCTTGCCGGCGTAGAGTTTCTTGATCTCCTCCACGCTTTCCTTCACTTTTTCAATGTTCAGGGTGGTCCCAGACTTTATCTTCAGCTTGTCCCGTATATCCGGGGTCTTCACCTTCTTGTTGCCCGCGATGTAGATGGCGCTCACCGGGGGCCTCTCGACTACTACAAAGGTAATCACCTTGCCCTTTTCGGTGTCCCGCACGTCCACCATGACGTCACTGAAAAAACCGGTCTTATAAATGTTTTTCAGGTCTTCCCCGACCTTCGTGGCGTCGTAGACATCGCCCTCCTTCGTCTTGGCTGCGTTCAAGACGACCCCTTTATCGATCCTCTCGTTCCCTATTACCTCAACCTTTGCGACCCTGTCGCTCTCTGCAGCGAATAGGAGGCCGGACGAGATGCAGCAGAACACAAGAAAACAAGCCAGTATTCTCATTCAGATAGGAAAATTAACAGATATGGGCTGAATTGTAAAGGCAAAAAGGTCATCCGCCGAACAGCCCCGAAAACCCGTCTTCTTCACCCCCGCTGACGTCGCGCATCCTGGACCGGGCCGAGGCGGGCGGGACCGAGGCCAGGCCTTTTTTCCACGATGAAGGAGCTGCACAGGGCCGCCGTCGCTGCCATCGCGGCAGAAATGACAAAGGCCGTCTGATAGCTGCCCGTCCTGTCGAACATCAATCCCACCAGGTACGTGAAGAACCCTCCCCCGACGAAATGGACGGTGTTGACCACGCCGGTGAGGAGGCCTATGTGCCTGAAGCC
>JBEKOT010000056.1:0-14197 GCA_049521495.1 Syntrophorhabdales bacterium
CCACCACTACTACTACGGCCCTCCACCTTACTCTGAAGGGCCGTACTATTACAACCCCAAGGATGGACGCTATTACCGCTATGAGGAGGGAAGAAGGGGCGAAGAGCGGACGGCGCCAAAAGAGCAATAGTGATAAGAGGGGCAGCATAAACCCTCCCTTTCGATCTGTCGCTATTCTCAGGGCGCTTTTGACCGCCGGGGCGGCCTTTTAGCGGTCATTTGGAATGAAGCCCTAATAAATACACGACTTTCATCCGAACGCGCCCGCCCGGATTCCCGCCTCATGCACCACTTGCCCGGTTTTCCAGCCAGCATCCTTGTGATGAATCCGACGAAAGGTTCGAGAAAAATACCTGCAGGCGGGTAAAGAACCCGAGTGACGGCGGCGGTTTTCGCCAATAAGTTTTCCTCTTGAAACATTTTGAAAAAATCTGCGAGAATAGTGGGACGATCTTGAAGCATATCGATCGCCGGACATTTTGGTCTATCGGCAAAAATGTCGGCTCCCTTCGGGGCATGCGTCTTTCCTGCAAGCTATCGAACCGCCGAGGCGGTCATCGATCTGGATCGGGAGCCTTTCCACAGATTAAAAGGAGGCGATCATGGGTTTTCCTGTAGGCCGTCATTTCCTTCAGATTCCAGGTCCCACAAACGTCCCCGACCGGGTTCTTCGGGCAATGGCAAAGCCCACCATCGACCACCGGGGACCTGAGTTCTCCCGCATGACAAAAGAGGTTCTCGAAGGCCTCAAGGGGCTCTGCCGGACGGCGGGCCCCCTGGTCGTCTACCCGTCTTCAGGGACCGGGGCGTGGGAGGCGGCCCTCGTAAATACCCTCTCCCCCGGCGACCATGTCCTGATGGTAGAAACGGGCCATTTCGCCACTATGTGGAGAGGGGTCGCCGTCCGCATGGGTTTGGAGGTCGATTTTATTCCCACCGACTGGCGCTGCGGTGCCGACCCGGCCTCGGTCGAGGCGAGGCTTGCCGATGACCGGGGAAGGAAGATCAAAGCGGTCGCAATCGTGCATAACGAGACTTCCACCGGCGTGACGAGCCGGGTTGCGGCGGTCCGCAGGGCCATCGACAGCGCCCGCCATCCGGCCCTCTTCATGGTGGACACGATCTCTTCCCTTGGGTCGATCGATTACAGGCACGACGAGTGGGGTGTGGATGTGACCGTGGGGTGCTCGCAAAAGGGGCTTATGCTGCCTCCGGGGCTTGGTCTCAATGCGATGAGCGAGAAGGCTATTGCTGCGGCTAAAAGCGCGAGGCTGCCTAAGTCGTACTGGGACTGGGAGCCTATGCTCTCTGCCAACAAGGCAGGGTTTTTCCCGTACACCCCACCCACGAACCTGCTTTTCGGCTTGCAGGAGTCGCTCAAGATGTTGCAGGAGCAAGGGCTGGAGGAGGTCTTCGCCCGCCACAGCAGGCACGGCGAGGCAACGCGCAGGGCCGTCAGGGCCTGGGGCCTGGAGCTTCTGTGCCGGATACCCGAAGAATACAGCAGCTCTCTCACAGCCGTTTTGTTGCCGGAAGCCGACGCCTTTCGAAAGGTCGTTCTGGACAACTTCAACATGTCCCTCGGCAACGGGCTGGGAAAGGTTCAGGGCAAGGTTTTCAGGGTAGGCCATCTTGGCGACTTCAACGATCTCATGCTCGCCGGGACGCTCTCTGGAATAGAGATGGGCCTTGCCCTTGCGGGCGCGCCTCACGAGAAGGGAGGGGTGACGGCCGCCCTCGATTATCTGGCGGAGGAAGCAAAGAACCATGGATAGGGTGGCGAAGGGGGAGAAAATCTTTCGGGAGATCGGGCAGATGATCGAGGGGGAGATCCTCTACGACGATCTCAGCAGGACCCTTTACAGCAGCGGGGCGTGCCTCTATAGGGTCAAACCTCTTGCTATCGTTCAGCCAAGAAGCAAAAGCGATGTAATCAAGGTGGTGCGCTACGCCGGCCGGGAGAAGATCCCCCTCACTGCAAGGGGCGGCGGCACGAGCCGGGTGGGTAACGAGCTGGGCGAGGGGATCGTCGTTGATTTTTCGCGATATATGAACCGACTGCTCGAGGTCAACCCGGAGGAGAAATGGGTCCGTGTGGAGCCAGGAATCATGCAGGGGACCCTGAACAAGGCTATCGCGCCCCACAAGATCTTTTTCCCCATCGATCCCTCGACAAAGGAGCATTGCACGATCGGCGGGATGATAGCCAACAATTCGAGCGGACCTCATGCGGTAAAGTACGGGGCGACCCGGGACGCAGTGCTCTCCCTCGAAGTAGTCCTCGCCAGCGGCGAGGTGCTCTCCACCGGTCCCGTGACAAAAGGGGGCGCAAAGGGGCAGGCCGATGAGATTTACAGGAAGATCGGGGAAATCCTCACGCGGTTCGAGCTGCCCTTGCAGGAGGAGAAGCCCTTTACCGTCAAGAACTCTTCCGGCTATGACCTCTGGCGGATCAGGACGGATGGGGGGCTCGACCTGACCTCGCTGTTTGTCGGATCGGAAGGGACCCTTGGTCTCGTCACAGAGGCGAAACTGAGGCTCTGGCCTAAGGCGGGAAAGACCCTTGGGGGCCTCGTCTACTTCGACGACCTGGAGAAGATCGGACCGGCCACTCTGAAGATCCTCGATTCTTCTCCCACCATGCTCGAGATTATCGAGCGTCGGATCCTCGATTTGGCCCGGCAGCAGAAGGCCGAGCTTCGACCGTACCTTCCCGAGGGCATAGAGGCAGTGCTCTTTATCGAATTCGAAGGGGGCGGCGAAGAGGAGTTCCGCGAAAGGTTCGCGCGGGTCGAGAAAGACCTCGTCCCGGGGCTGGCCGCCGAGATGAGGGTCGCCAAAGACCGGAAAGATATGGCCATGCTGGAAAAAGTCAGGGCCGTCTCCGGGCCGATCCTCAACAAGACAAAGGGGCCCAAGCGACCTTTGGCCTTCGTCGAGGATGCCGCAGTCCATCCCAGCCGCCTGCCCCAGTATATTGGCGGCCTCCGGGAGATCTTCAGACGGAGCGAGGTAGATGCCGGCATTTACGGCCATGCCGGCGACGGGAACATGCACCTCATGGTTTTCCTCGATCTTCGCCGCGAAGATGAAGTGAGAAAGATGGTGGCTCTTGCCGATGCCGTCTACGACCTCGTCCTCTCGCTGAAGGGGACAATAAGCGGCGAACACGGGGACGGCAGGCTGCGGACCTATTACACAAGGCGGCAGTATTGCCGGTTGTACCAGGCCTTCGAGGAGGTCAAGCGCCTTTTCGACCCCGACTTTATTCTCAACCCCGGCTCTATCGTAGGCGGCGAAGAGAACCCCCTCGGCCTTCATCTGAAGTTCAGGAAGGAAGTGGGGGGTAAAGCCGCGGTCGTGGCCCGGGAGTCGGTTAAGGAGGCGGTCGAAGCGTGCTCCGGGTGCGGAAAGTGCCGCTCTTACTGCCCTGTAGCTATGGAGGTCTTGGAGGAATGGGTCACGGGCAGGGCCAAAGCAACGCTCGTGCGGGAGTATCTCTCGGGCGGGCTGGATGAGAAGGTCCTTGATTCGGCGCAATTCAGGGAGGTCCTGGATTCCTGCGTCAACTGCAAGCGGTGCCTCACGGAGTGTCCTTCGGGCGCCGACATCCCTTGGGTGGCCATGAGCGGCCGGGCCCTGACTGTGAAGCGGCGGGGGGAGCCTTTCTCCCGGAAGATTATGGCGGACACCAGGTTTCTATGCGAAGCCGGCAGCGCCCTGGCGCCCCTTTCGAATCTAGCCGGCGCCTTTACTCCGTTGCGGTGGGGAATGGAGGTGTTGACCGGCCTTGACAGAAGGCGGCGCCTACCGCCCTTCCAGAGAAGGACATTGCGGAAACTTATGGGAGGCCGCCCCGGAACTCCCGGAGATAAGCAGGTTGCCTACTTTCTGGGCTGTTATTCCAATTTCAGCGACTCTGACGGAGATGGACTTGCTACCGTAGAGGTACTGGAGCGCAACGGTTTTGAGGTGTTGCTGCCCGATTTTAGATGCTGCGGCATTGCCCGGCTCAGCTCGGGCGCAATCGACGGGGTTGCGGAGGACCTTCGCTTCAACCTCCGTACTCTTTCCGGACTGGCCGAAAAGGGGATCCCCGTTGTCTTCAGCGAGCCCAGTTGCGCCCTCGCTGTGAAAATGGAATACCCCAGGATCGCCGATTTAGAAGAAGCCGTTCAGGCAGCGCGGAACTGTTATGACATTCATGAGTTCCTTACGATGCTCCATCAAAGGGACGAGCTTGCCCTTGGGTTCGGCAGGATGGACTTGAAGGTGGGCTACCATAACCCTTGTCATCTCCGTGCCCTTGGCATCACGAAAGAGCCCCTTGACTTGCTGCGACTCATCCCCGGTGTGGAGGTGGAGGTTTTCAGCGACCAGTGCTGCGGCATCGCGGGGACCTTCGGGCTTAAAAAGAAGAACTACGATCTATCCATGGCCATCGGGGAGAGGCTTTTCACGGAGATAGAGGCCTCGGCCGCTGAAAAGATCCTGACAAGCTGCGGCGCCTGTGCCATGCAGATACTCCAGGGTACGAAGAAGAAGGCGGCAACCCCGGTTTCACTACTCGCAGCCGCATACAAAGCCGGAAAACAGCCGGCCGGTCCCGGGTAAAGACGGCTCTTCCCCGGTGGGCGCTTGCCTGCCGGGTGTAGGTCAAACAAGACAGGAGGAGGATCGATAGATGAGCGTACCTATGATGTCCCTGATAGCGCTGCTCATTGCCATTGTCATCAGTTGCACCACATCCCTTAACATCGGGACCCTCGCCATAGGTCTTTCGCTCGTCGTGGGCTATTACATGGGCGGGGTAAAGATGATCGAGATTATCAAAGGCTATCCCACGAACCTCTTTCTCCTCCTGGCCGGAACCACCTACCTCTTTTCCATTGCCCAGGCTAACGGTACTCTGGAAAAGATCTCCAAGTACGCGGTGAAAGCGGTCCGCGGGAACATCGCGCTCCTGCCCGTTGTACTGTTCTTTCTTGCCTTCGGTCTTTCTTCCATGGGGCCGGGGCAGATCACAATTTCGGCGTTGCTTGCCGGACCGGCAATGATGCTCGCGGAAGAAGTCGGCATCCCTCCTCTTCTTATGGCGCTTGTCGTGGGCAACGGCGCCCTGGCGGGATCGATGTCGCCGATCGCGCCTCCCGGCATCATCGCGACGGCCATACTCAAGAACATGGGCGTGACAGGCGTGACATTCACCCTGTGGATGAACATGCTTATCTGCCAGTCCGTGGTCTCACTGCTCGCCTACCTCCTCTTCGGCGGATTGAAGTTGCTACGGTCGAGGGACAAGGGGCAGCAGGATATGCTCAAGAATCTTGAGGTAGCACCCTTTACTATGGCCCAGGTCGCTACCATTGCCGGAATCGCCGTTCTTATAGTGGGGGCAATATTCTTCAAGGTCGATATCGGTTTCGGTGCCTTTCTCATTGGGGCTGTTCTGTCTCTTTTCAAGGCCGTCGATGAGGGCAAGGCTATAAAGGGGATGCCTTGGGGGACCATCCTCATGGTCACAGGGGTAACCGTTCTTGTCGAGTTGATGAGCAAGGTCGGAGGCCTGAGCCTCTTCGCCGAACTCATGGCCAAAATGTCCAATTCCTATACAGTAACGATGGTGGCCGGTTTCTGGGCGGGCCTTGTCTCGGCCTATGCAAGCACCACGGGTGTCATCCTCCCGGCCTTCCTGCCGATGGCGCCCAATCTGCTGAAGCTTGTCGGCGGCACGGACCTGCTGGCCCTGGTATCTTCCATAATAGTCTGCGGCTTCCTGGTAGACCTCAGTCCGCTCTCAACCATCGGCGCCGTTTTCATAGCCAATGCCGGACCGAGCGCGGACAAACAGCGGCTCTTCAGGAATATGCTTATCTGGGGGCTGTCCATGTCGGTCGTCGGTGCCCTCGTCAGCTGGCTTGCCTTCACGGTCCTCAGGCTACCCTGATATCTCTGGCAGGAAAGGACAGCTGACGGATGATCGCACAAAAAACCTTTAGACGGCAGGCTTCTCTTTTTTGCTTGACAGATGTTATAGCAAATTCGTTATTATGTATTTTGTATTATGAACGATCCGGTCCCCGATAAGCGGGTTTTTTTGGGCCGCTTTCGCAGACGACCGTGCATTGCGGGAGCTGTGTAATGCGTAAGATAAAATCGAAGAGCATCCATGAAGAAGCGGCCGCGCAGATCCGTGAAATGATCCGCGACGGCGTACTAGTCAAAGGGCAAAAAATCGATGAAAAATATTTGTGCGGATCGATGGGGATTAGCAGGACCCCGATCAGGGAATCGCTGAAAATGCTCAAAGCCGAGGGTCTGATCGAGCTCATTCCGCGCCGGGGTGCATTCGTGAGCGATCCGGCCATAGAGGTGATTCAGGACCTGTTCGAGGTGATAAGCGTCCTTGAGGGAACCTCTGCCCGGCTGGCCGCGCAAAAGATGACGGACCGGGATTTCCGGAAGATCGAGGATCTCCATCGGGAACTGGAAACCTATTATGATCGGCGAGATCACAAGGCCTATCTTCAGCGGAATCACGTGCTCCATGAGGTGATTGAGGACATAACGGGCAACAGGGTCCTCAAGGAGGTAATAGACGGCCTCCGGCAGAAGATTATGCTCTATCGCTACAGGCAGCTTTATGAGAAATACCGTTTCGACCAGTCGATCCAGGAACACAGGGATCTCCTCGAGGCATTCCGCAAGCGGGACCCGGTGCTAGCCGAAATCACGATGAAACGGCACTTGATGAACCAATGCAAAGCCCTTGTCGAGAAATCAAAGGAAGAGAATGTAACCGGGTAGGGGCAAGATAACCGACATGCCGGAAAACCGGGCCTTACCCGATTGTCGTCCGGAGCAAAAAGCCGGTGGAAACGGAGGTGTTCACGGTCTAAAAAAAACAGATTTTTGCCGTGAGTGACTTGAGGGACACCGGCGTCGATGACGCCGAATGTTGATTGTCAATCGACTGGGAGGGATTATGGGCTTACCGGAACTATCACTCATCGCTCTTGCAATTGCAGTTATCGTCGGTATCGTCAGAAGCGTCAATGTCGGGCCTCTGAGCCTGGCGATCGCACTGGTGATCGGCTACTACATCGGGGGGGTCAAGATCAAGGACCTGATGGCCGGCTACCCGGTGAATGTCTTTCTTATGCTGGCAGGCATTACTTACATGTTTGCCGTCGCGAACGTCAACGGCACCCTCGTTAAGCTAACGAATTACGCGGTAAAAGCGGTTCGCGGCAAAGTGGCGCTTATCCCTATTATCTTATTCCTCGTCGCTTTCGGGCTCTCCTCTCTCGGACCGGGAGCGATCACTATCTGTGCCTTGATGGCGGCGCCGTCGATGTTGCTGGCCTCGCAAGTGGGGATACCCGCTTTCTTGATGGCCGTTATGGTTGCCAACGGCACTCAGGCCGGAAACATGTCGCCTATAGCCGTCGCAGGGGTCATAGTCAAGGGACTGGCCGACAAAATGAATCTGCCGGACTGGAGTTTTATTCTCTGGATGAACAGCCTTGTCTTTTTCTTCGCAATCGGGCTCGGCGCTTATCTGCTCTTCGGCGGTTTGAAGCTATGGAAGGGAAGCGGCACACGGGACCTGGCGGCTGCTACTGCCAAAATTGACCCGGAACCTTTCAACCGCGCTCAGTACCTGACGCTGGCGGGGATTGTCGGTCTCGTTATCGCGGTAATTTTCTTCAAGGTAGACATAGGCTTCGGTGGGTTCCTCGTCGGCACCGTTTTGATTCTCCTGAAAGCGGCCGATGAGGAGAAGGTATTCAAAGCCATGCCTTGGAGCGCCATCATGATGGTAACCGGCGTCACGGTACTGATCAATCTCATGAGCAAGATCGGCGGCATGGCCTTGTTCGCGAACATTATGGCCAAACAATCGACACCCTACACCGTTACCCTGGTCGCCGGTTTCTGGTCGGGCCTGATCTCTGCTTACGCCAGTACCATCGGCGTGATTTTGCCTGCTTTTGTGCCCATGGCTCCGGACCTTCTGCACAAGGTCGGCGGCACCGACCTTCTGGCGCTCATTTCCAGCATTGTCCTTTGCGGGCATGTTACGGACGTGAGCCCTCTTTCAACGCTTGGGGCCATCTTCATCGCCAATGCGATGGAGAATCAAGACAAGAAAAAGCTCTTCAGAAACATGCTCATCTGGGGGTTGGCGATGACACCGGTTGGGGCCGTCGTCTGCTGGTTCTTGTTTACCGTACTGCGGCTCCCTTAACGGCAGAGGGTAGAAAGCTGCCTTGCCCGACCGACCCGCTGCCCATAGGGTTGAGACGAGGAGAATGTGATGAGTGAGACAAAAAAATGGGACACTCGCAAGACGGATTACCTGGAACGGATGAGGGCGGCTGCGCCCTATATCGGTAACGGAAAGGTGGTGGCCGCTGCGGACACGACGAAAGTGCTCGAAGCGGTCATCCGCCCCTTCGATCGCGTCAATATTGAAGGCAATAATCAGAAACAGGCGGATTTCCTGGCGGAGTGCCTGAAAAAATGCGACACCCAACGGGTGCACGACCTGCACATGGTCCAATCGGCCGTTCCCTTGGCCGTGCACCTCGATTTGTTCGAAGTCGGCGTCGCGAGGAAACTCGATTTCGCCTTCGGCGGTCCCCAGGCCGGCCGGGTGGCCCAGTTCATTAATGAAGGCAAGATAGAACTCGGCGCCATCCATACCTACCTTGAGCTCTTCGCCCGCTACTTTATCGACCTCACGCCGCGGGTATCACTGGTCTGCGCGTACGAAGGGGACAGGAACGGGAATCTATACACGGGCTTCAACACGGAAGATACGCCGGTAATAACTGAGGCCACGAAGTTCAGGCAGGGGATAGTCATCGCCCAGGTGAATAAGCTGGTGGACAAAGTGTCCCGCGTGGACATTCCGGGCGAGTGGGTGGATATGGTGATCGAGTCGCCCAAACCTTTCTTTCTCGAACCCCTCTTCACCCGCGACCCTGCCAATATCACCGACACCCAGGTGCTTATGGCCATGATGGCGATCAAGGGCATCTATGCGGAATACGGGGTGAAGAGCCTCAACCACGGCATCGGATTCAACACGGCCGCCATCGAACTCATCCTGCCGACGTACGCGGAGGAATTGGGCCTCAAAGGCAAGATCTGTACGGAATGGGCCCTCAACCCCCATCCCACCCTTATTCCGGCGATCGAAACCGGTTGGGTACAGACCATCCATTGCTTCGGGGGCGAACTTGGTATGCAGCGGTATTGCGAGGCCCGGGGCGACATATTCTTCCTCGGTCCGGACGGTACCTCTCGTTCTAACCGTGCTTTTAGCCAGACGGCGGGTCATTATGCGGTCGATATGTTTATCGGCGGGACTCTGCAGATCGACAAATACGGCAACAGCAGCACGGCGACGGCCAGCAGGGTGACCGGATTCGGTGGGGCGCCGAACATGGGCTGCGACGCTAAGGGAAGACGTCATCCCACGGAAGCTTGGCTGAAGTGCGGAGCGGAGTTCACCTCGCAAAGCGACTACCTCGGCCCCATGCCCCGAGGCAAAAGGCTGGTGGTGCAAATGGTGGAGACCTTCGGAGAGAAAATGACGCCCGCCTTCGTCGACCAGCTGGATGCCTGGAAGCTGGCGAAGAACTCCAATCTTCCCCTTCCTCCGGTTATGATCTACGCGGATGACCTGACCCACATTATAACTGAGGAAGGTATCGCTTTCCTCCACAAGTGCAGTGGGCTCCAGGAGCGGATGGCCGCCATCCGGGGCGTGGCCGGTTTTACCGAGGTGGGCCTCGCGGCGAAAACGGAAGAAACGGAAGCCCTCCGCGAAAAGGGCATAATCAAGACAGTGGAAGATCTGGGCATCGATGTGAGCCGCGCCAATCGGTCGCTTCTCGCGGCCAGGAATATGTACGAACTGGTCGAGTGGTCGGGCGGGCTTTACGATCCACCCGCCCGGTTCAGAAACTGGTAGGACGGCGAAAGCGGCTAGAGCGAGAGGGAGGAGGCAGAAAGCTATGCGCAAAAAACTCAACCGACTCGACTTTGAGTTCAAAGCGGATAAGGCTAAAGACTTTCCGGCGGATTTTGTCCACTACGGAGTCGTGGGTTCCGGCGATATGGAAATCATCATCGAAAAAAAACCCCTTGACGGAGCGATCAGGGTCACGGTTCTTACCCCGGTTTCCGGCTTCGATGAGGTGTGGAGGCGTGTGTTGTACCGTTTTGTGAAGGAAACACACATCGGCAACGCGAGCATCGAGATCAATGACTGCAATGCCACACCGGTAGTCGGTTCTCTGCGGCTGCGCCAGGCGCTCGCAGAAATCTCTTAGGGAGGTCGCGCATGTCCGGTAAATGGAATATGCTCCAAAGTCAAAGCTTCCTAGAGTGCAACGGCCGCCAGCGCGCCTTCGGACTCCTTGACGAAGGCACCTTAACGGAGCTTGCAGGACCGAGGGACAGGTTGTCGAGCCCGCACCTGCCCGTCCTTGGCGAGGCCATTCAGTTTGACGACGGTATCGTCACGGGTGTCGGCCTCATCGGCAAAAAGCCAGTGTTTATAGCCTCTCAGGAAGGGCGTTTCGTTGGCGGGGCTGTGGGAGAGGTGAGCGGAGCGAAAATCGTCAACGTGGTGCGCCTCGCGCGGGAGGCTTTCGATCGCATGGTCTCCGCCAGGGCCGACCTGCCTGAGGAGAAAAGGCCTGCCGTCGTCATCTCTTTCGACACGGGCGGCGTGCGCCTCCATGAAGCGAACGCCGGACTATTGGCCCATTCCGAACTGATGGACCAATTCCAGGACTGCAAGGGGAAGGTACCCATCGTCTCCCTTATAGGAGGCAGGGTAGGCTGTTTCGGAGGCATGGGTTTTGTGGCGGCGGCGGCCGATGTGGTAATAATGAGCCAGAACGGGCGCCTCGGCCTCACGGGTCCAGAGGTTATCGAGGAGGAAATGGGAAAGGACGAGTTCGATGCCTCCGACCGCGCTCTGGTGTACAGGACAACGGGCGGGAAGCACAGGTATATCATGGGCGACTGCAACCTGCTTGTGGCAGATTCGATTAAGGCCTTTCGCACGGCCCTCATCGAGGTCCTTGCCTTGCCCTACGGCCGGATGGACGGGTTCCGACGAATCGGGAGCCTCGAGAAAGTCCGCTATCAGCTCAAACTGGTCGATCTCTGCGTTAAGCTTGCCCCGAAGGATTCCAGGGACGTCTGGAAGTATGCAGGGAACGAAAACCCTACCGCGGTGACCGACATGAGCCTAGAGACTTTTTTGAGCACGGTCAGAAGACTCCAAGTTGAATAAGGAGAGGAAGGGTATGGATAAATTGATTGGAAAAGGCCGTGCAGCCATCGGCATGGTGGTTGATCCAGAGAGCTTCCGGGAAGGTGTGATAGGAGACCTGATCATTACGGACAAGGACTTCGGACCGGGCGCCGTGATCGGCACGGCGGCGCTCGGTAACGAGACCTGCACCATCATAGCCATAGACGCAATGAAGACGAACCGCAAATTCCGAGTGGTCTACGCAGGCATCATAGGCCTTGAAGAGGCGTACAAAATGGCTCTCGCCGTCTACCATAGCATCGAGGCCGACAAAGACAACGGTCCGGGGGAAAAACGTCCCCTCGTGCTGATCGTCGATACACCGGGGAATGCGCCTGGCAAGCTCGAGGAGATCTTTGGCATGAACAAGGCTACGGGGGCATATCAACTGGCTCTCGCAGAGGCCCGCAAGGCCGGCCACCCCATAATCGCCCTGGTCATAGGGCGCGCCATATCAGGTGCCTTCCTCTGTCACGGCTTGCAGGCCGACCGTATTCTGGCCTTGGGCCCGAAGTTCGGCACCCTGGTACATGTCATGCCCCTGACCAGCATCGCGCGCATCACGAGGCTGGACCTTGAGTGGCTGCAGGAACTGGCCAAAGAAAACCCGGTCTTTGCAGCGGGCCCTGACTTTTTCTATCGCTTGGGCGGTATCGAGGAGTTGATCGACCGCATCGAGGACATGCGGGGCCGCGTGATCGCCCATATCGCCGAGGTACGATCGATCAAAGCAAGGGGGGGATACGAAGAACTGGGGCCGTCGGGCCGCGGGGCCCTCGGGGCAAAACGGGGAGGCCGACGTATGAGGAGTGAGGTCATGGAGACCATGAATAAAGAATTTGCCGCAGTGGCCGACAGATACCTGATTTGAGCTGGAAGCGGCATACCCTTGTAGATGTGTCCGACGCGGGCCGGCGGGCCATACTCGATGAGCTGGCTGGTAACTGTCCCGGCTGGCGTTCCTACCGGGAAAAGGTGGCGCGGGTTCTTTTGCCGGAGCTTGCGGGAGCCCGCATACCGGGCATAGTCAGGCGGGAGGACGGGCCTCCTCGCGAGGCGTGCGTTCCTGTGGGCTTCTCAGACCCCCGTTCCACAAAGGGGAGGCGGTTGCGCATTGCCGCCTTTGCACGGCTGAAGGACGTGGCGGCAGTGACGAGTCCCTATGATGTTTTGTCGTTCCCGGTACCCAGGCGCACCGCAAGCACTGCGGCTCTTGAAGTCGCGAAGGCAAAGGCCGCATCTCTCGGCCTTGTGATGGGCGTGTGGGGTTCGGCGGCCATGGAGCTCTATACGGGTCTCCCCTACATCGGTCAGGCCTCGGATCTGGACCTGATCGTGGCTGCCGCGCCGAGGGAAAAGCTGTCGGACTTTGCCTGGCAGATCGAATCCATCGGGGAGCGGTTCGGGTTGCGCATCGATGTTGAGGTGGACCTTACGAACGGCTACGGAGTGCAATTGAAGGAACTTCTGGGTTCGGGGCGCACGGTTCTCGGCAAAGGCATTTCCGCGGTGGCCCTTTTCCCTCGACAACAGATTGTGAACGAGCTGCCGCAGGGTGATTCGTGACGATGGAGGAGGCGAGAAGGACTTCATGTTTTGCAGTCCGGCTCAATCCATCGGGAGTGCCGGGGCAGGTGGCCGCGGCGGCTGTAGCAGCGCTGTATAACGAATTGTGCGCCTATCCGAAACCCGGCCTTGTGAGCCTGGTCGACAACGGCAGCCATGACGACATGGATGCCCGGACTTTCATGCTAAGCATCATTTCTTTGCGCGGCTATTTCGAGGAAGTCACGCGAGGGGCGATGGGCGGGTCCGGGTTCCACGACTTGCGTATATTGGGACTCCAGGCGGAGTCACGCATGTTGAAGGCAACGGGAAACATAAATACTCACCGCGGCGCCATTTTCAGCCTAGGTCTCCTCGCAGCCTCCGTCGCTCACTTATCAACGACAAGATCCCTTGAAAAGGGAATGCTTGGCCAGGTCGTGCCCCGGCTCTGGAGCAAGGAGTTGCTGCTGATTCGCCCTTCCTGCGCCCGGTTGAGCCACGGCCGCATTGTCGCCGAGCGGTACGCTATGCCGGGCGCCCGCGAAGAGGCTGCGGCCGGTTTCCCTCACGTGTTTGCCGTGGGGCTTCCCGCGCTGCAGGACTGCCTTCTTAGAGGCATCTGCTTCCACGACGCCACGATACAGGCCTTTTTCAGCCTTATGGCCGTTCTTCCTGATAGCAACCTGCTTTTCCGCGGCGGAAAGGAAGGTCTCCTGTATGCGCAGCGTGCAGCCAGGTCATTTCTTGACGGTGGAGGGGTGTACCGGAAGGACTGGCAAGAGCGCGCTTTGCAGATACACCGTCAATTGGTGGCCCGCCGCCTTAGCCCGGGAGGCACTGCCGATCTCCTTGCCGCAAGCCTTTTCGTCCATACCGTAACGTTCGGAGGTGTGGAGGGTTAATTGCAATAGTGGCCCCAGGTTTCAAAAAAAGGGGGACGACGGTGCCCGCCGTCCCCCTTCCCGGTTTTTTGTGCTCAGTGGCCGGCCGGGAAGAACGTGTAGCTTATCCAGACAAGAACTGCCAGCAAGACTACCCCGAGGATGAGACTCCAGGTGATCAGTTTCTTTTCCACAGGGAGCAGGGGCTCCTTCTCCATCTTCCTGATCTCTTCGCCTATACGTTGTTCTTCAACTGCCATATCGCACCTCCTTCCTAATGTCCGATGATCGGCGGCGTGACGCCATGGAAGAAGATCCATGATATACCCAGGCCGATCCAGATGATGATTTTCAGGCAGATGAGGAGCATGATGGCAAACGTGAGGGCGTAGCCGATGATGAACTTGGGGAACCTCTCCCATATCTG
>JBEKOT010000057.1:0-14026 GCA_049521495.1 Syntrophorhabdales bacterium
TTTCGAGACGAAGTATTCGAGGAGGACCTCGTCGGGCTTAAGGACGGACTCCTGAAGGACGGGCAGGGTGACGGGCTCCGGGTACCGGACGGAGGCATAGACGGGGTTCTTGAGACGTATCAGGCGCGCCAGGACCTCTATCTGCGAGGACAGGCGCTCGCACTCGGCCTTGACCGAATCGATGCGCCCCTTGTCGGGCGGAGAGGCCTTGTACGCCTCGACGATGCCCGCCTGGGCGGCAGAAAGAGCGGCCTCCAGCTCGTCCCTTTTTTTCTTCAAATCGGGGTCTATGCCCCGCTCCAGGTCGACCCTGCCCTCCGCGAGCTGGTCGAGGAAGACCCTCGCCTTCATTGCCTCCGCGTGGGTGAAGGCACGGATGTCGAAGCCGTTCTCGACCATGTAGAGGGCCGCCTCCTCGTAAAGGTCGTAGGCCCGTTCCATGTAGCTCCTCTTGAATTCGAGGAGGCCGGCTCGCGCTCGGACCTTTTCGAGGCGCGCGATGCCCTCGTCGTAGAGGGCGGCGGCCTCGACCCTTGCCCCTTCTTTTGCTGAAAGGCGTGCGCAGTCGAAGAAGGTGTCCGTCCCCGCCTCCTGGTCCCAGATTTTATCGAAGAGGGCGCGGGCCTGCTCGTAGGCTGCGCGCGCATCGGCCAGCCTGCCCTCGGGCTCGTAGAAATCCCTGGCCGTGAACCTGAGGGCGTAGCCCATGGACTGGAGGTCACCGATCCCCTCCCAGATGGCGACGGCCTTCCGGTAGCTCTCGAAGGCGTCCTTCCTAAGGCCCAGCATGGCCTCGGCAGCGCCCTTGTGGTGTAGGGCGAGGCCCTCCCACTCCTTCTCCTTCATGAACCTCGCGAGCTCCAGGGCCTGGTCCGCCCGTTTGAGGGAGAGGCGGAACTCGGCCGGCGCCTCGTCGTGGGCGACAATGCGGCCAAGCTCCCGGTGGGTCAGGGCGAGGGCGCGCAGGATGTAGCCCTGGCGCCATCTGTCGGCCGCGCGCTCGGCAAGGCCGAGGGCCTCTTCCTCGTAGCCCGCAGCCTCCCTGTACAGCTTCCGCGCCCCGGCCGTATCGCCGGCCGAGGCGGCCCTCTCCGCGAGCTCCAGCGTGCAAAGGCCGAGGTGATTGAAGGCGCGGGCTCTGGCGGTGACGCGGTCCGCCCAGAACGGTATAAGGGCTGCCCTCTTGAGGGCCGCCCGGTGGTGGGCGATGGCCATGTCCGGGTCGCCCAGGCGGCGGTGGAAGTAGCCGAGGTAGTCCTTGTACTCGGCGACGAGCACCGGGTCTGCCGCCGCTTCCGCATACTGGAGGGCCTTTATGTAAGACTGGTAGGCCTGCTCGAAGTCGCCGGTCGCCACGTAGACGTCGCCCAGCTGCCGCAGGGCCCTCCCCGCCTCCTGCCAATGCTCGGGCACCCTAACGGTCGCCAGGGCCTCGCTGTACAGCTCTACTGCCCTCTTCCTGTTCTTCTGCCGCTCGCAGACGTCACCGAGGTCGATAAGCGCCCTGGCCTGGCCGAGCCTGTCACCGCCTTCTTTTGCCAGGGCGAGGTCTCGCCCGTGCAAGGCTTCTGCCGAGGCGTAGTCGGCGAGCCGGCGGGCTGCCTGCCCGAGGACATGACACATCTCTCCCTGGTGATAAAGGTCGCCTATCTGCTTGTAGAGCTCGTGGGCCGCCTGCGCCGGCTCCGCCACCTCGCCGTAGCGCCCCTGCTTCAGAGCGGTCCTGCCGGCTGCGGCAAGTACATCTGCCTTTGCCTTGACTGCGTGCTGGGCCAAAGACCACGAGGCGTAAAGCGAGACCTCCAACGCGGGGAAGGGGTCGTCCGAAAGCCGGCGCGCGCGCTCCGCCAGTGCGCGTGCGAGGTCGAGGGACCGGCCGGCGCCGGCGGCGCCCGATCGGGCAAACGCTAACGAGTAATCGTCGAGGAGAGTCTGCATGAGGGGCCTGACGAGATCCTTATGGGCCGACGCGAGGGCGTCCATCGCCTCCCCGTCGCCCGTCTCGAAGGCGGAAGAGAAGGCCTTTCTAAAAGCATCGGGTGAGAGTCTCCGGGGTGCGGCTGCGGCCGACTGGAAGAGGACGACCAAAAAAAGAATGAAAAGAAGGGTATTCCTATTCACGGGCGGCCTGCCTTGTGCCTACAATGTTACCAACCAGGCCGTATGGGAGCAAGCTGTTTCTTTTCCCCTGGCCGGCTATTGTTATTAGACAGCGGCTGCCCCGGATCCGTTCCCGGAACTTTTCGGCCCCTTCTTCTGTCTCATCCCTTAGAACCGGACAGACGCCATAGGAGGTCATCATGAAAAAGGCGAGGCTATCGGCAGCACTCATCGGGTTGGCACTAGTCATCATCCTTCCGGCATTCATCTTCCCCGTTGCGATCTTCGGCAGGACTACCCAGCCTTCAGCGGGCGAGGCCGGAGACCGGACCCTCTCACCATATTTCTTCGTAAAGAGCGAAGACGCCTCTGTCGATCAGATGCCTCTCAGGGAGACGTCCGCCAGGGTCTCAATCTCCGGCGTGATAGCCGATGTTACCGTCACCCAGGTTTACAAGAACGAGGGGAAAAAGGCGCTCGAAGCCCTCTACGTCTTCCCCGTCTCTACGAGGGCGGCAGTTTACGGGATGAAGATGACGATCGGCGCCAGGGTCGTAGAGGCGCGGATAGCGAAGCGCGAGGAGGCGCGGCACGAATACGAGCAGGCCAGGGACGCCGGCAAGAGCGCCTCCCTCCTGGAAGAGCAGAGGCCGAATGTCTTCCGGATGAACGTGGCGAACATCATGCCGGGCGACGAGATAAAGGTCGAGCTGAAATATACGGAGCTGCTAGTCCCGACCGAGGGGGTTTACGAGTTCGTTTACCCGACGGTCGTCGGGCCCCGGTACTCGAACAAGCCAGAGACAGCCGCCGGCCCCATGGAGGACTGGGTGAAGAACCCTTACCTCCACGAGAAGGAGGCGCCGCCTTACGCCTTCGACATAAAGACGTCCATTGCAGCGGGAACGGCCATAAGCGAGCTCGCCTGCCCCTCCCATAAGGTGGACGTGAGCTATGAGGGGCCTTCCCTGGCGAAGATCGACCTCGACAAGTCGGAGAAAAACGGGGGGAACAGGGACTACATCCTCCGCTATCGGCTGGCCGGCGACCGTATCGAATCGGGGCTCCTCCTCTATGAAGGGGAGAAGGAGAACTTCTTCCTCCTCACCGTGCAGCCGCCGAAGCGCATAAAGAAGACCCAGGTACTGGACCGCGAGTACATTTTCATCGTGGACGTATCGGGCTCCATGTGGGGCTACCCGCTGGACATATCGAAAAAGCTCGTCAAAGACCTGCTGGGGGGTCTTCGCCCCTCCGATCTCTTCAACGTCATCCTCTTCTCGGGGGCCTCGTCGATCATGGCCGAGCAGTCCGTGCCCGCAACGGCGGAGAACGTGGGTAAGGCGATAAGCCTCCTGGACAGACAGCAGGGAGGGGGTGGGACGGAGCTCCTGCCGGCGCTGAAGCAGGCCCTCGACCTTAAGAAGCCGGAGCGCTACTCAAGGACGGTAGTAGTCGCGACCGACGGCTTCGTGGAGGTCGAGGAGGAAGTCTTCGACCTCGTTAGGAAGAGCCTGGGCAACGCCAATATATTCGCCTTCGGCATAGGGACAAGCGTAAACCGCCACATCATCGAGGGGATGGCCGAAGTCGGGATGGGTGAGCCCTTCGTCGTGACCAGGCCCGAGGAGGCGCCCTCGAAGGCAGCGCGGTTCCGGGCCGTCGTAGAATCGCCCGTCCTCACGGGTATAAAGATCGGCCTGGACGGATTTGACGCCTACGACGTCGAGCCTCCCCTCATACCGGACGTCCTCTCCGAGCGGCCCGTCATCGTCTTCGGCAAGTATCGGGGCAGGCCGCAGGGGAAAATCGACGTCACGGGCATTGCCGGCGACGGCAAATACTCTGAGACCATAGAAGTTGCGAAGGCGAAGCCGATGGCGGGAAGCTCCGGCCTGCGCTACCTCTGGGCGCGCCACCGGATCGCGCTCCTTTCCGATTACAACAAGCTTCGCGCCGACGCCGAGCGGACAAGGACGGTCACGGACCTCGGCCTCCGGTACAACCTCCTGACCCCCTATACGTCCTTCGTCGCCGTCGACACCGAGGTGCGCTCGAAGGACGGGAAGCCTGCATCCGTGAAGCAACCGCTACCGCTGCCTGAGGGCGTCTCCGACTATGCAATCGGCCAGGCTGCCGGGAGCTTCCCTGCCCTTGCCTACGCTCCTCCGCCCGGCGGTTCCATTGGCGGATACTACGGTATGAAGGCAATAGCGTCAAAGAAGTCGGGCGGGTGGCCGGGGAGCTACGAGATGGCTAAGAAGGCCGAGGAGGGCCGCTTGCAGGCGAAAGCGGGCACCGGTGCAGCCAAAGGCTCGACGGTGACAGCGGCGCCGAAGATAACTATAGGGGAGATAAAGGTCTCCGGCGCGCTTTCGAAAGAGGCGGTATCGAAGGTTGTGGGCGAGCAGTCGGCCGGCTTTGAGAAATACTATCTGGGCGGCGACTCGGCCTCTCAACTCACGGTAAAGCTCACTATAGGGCCGGACGGCGCTGTGACGGGCGTGAAGGCCCTACGGGGCGCATCCGGCTGGCAGAAAGATATCTTCGCCCTGATGAAAAAATGGACTTTCCCGGCGACGGGCGACGGAAAAAAAGCGACCGTGACGGTGACCCTGATGGCGGGCAAATGAGCGGCTACCTGCTGCCGGCGAAGGGGGGCCTCTTCCAGGCCCGCGCAAGAGGGGCAAAAATATGTTGTTTAAATCCCCCCGTTCCTGGTAGCATGGTGGCACGCGGTATCAGACAAGATGACACAGGGGGAGGCTTTACGCAGAGGCAATACTTAACGATTCAATCAATGCAACACCCGTCACCGGGAATGTGACGGTAAACTCATCGATGAGGAGGAGCAATATGAAACTACTGGTAGGCGTCCTTGTATTGGCCGTCTCGCTGCTTCTGGGAATCGGCGTGGCCGGCGCGCAGCAGTCCAATCCCCAACACTCGATCGACCTGAGCACGGCTACAACCAATGTGAACAACATTACCAACGCAGGGGCGGTGACCCCCTCGACCGGCACGGTTCAGGGCTCGACAAGTACGATCCATATCACGACACCCCCTCCGGGGTCGATACCCGGCAGTGGCGGAAGGCCTCGGAATGCTCCGCCGCCTCCACCCCCAAAGAAGTAGAAAACTCGCGCGGAGGGGCTGAGTCTCCCGACCTGATGGAGGCTTAGCCCCTCCACACCCCCTGTCGGGCGGCTTTTGAAGGAGTGGTCGCCCCCCTCCCTCTCGACAGGCATGGACAGCCCATGCCTCTTGTTTTGCCGGGGGCGCTCCTCGAAGAGGGGGAATGACGCTCGAGTCGGCAACGGCCCGCCGGCGGACAGGGGCTCGACCGGAAGGGCCGCTCCGGACAGGCCCTTTAGGCTGTTGAAAAACGGGCCGATCCGTACTATGATATAAAGGGTACGATTATAATTGCTGTTGGCCGCTTGCACCCCTTTTTATCCACGAAGTATAAAAAATCGCTGGACAAGAGGTAGGACGGGTGGATACAATGGACTCAGAAGAGTGAGACGATACAAGCTTGACAAAGACCGAAAACGTGCTATATTTAGAAAAAGTTCTCGGTTAAGAATGCTGTAAAATGCCCTTGATTTCCGCAAAAGGGCATTTTTTTGCACCTGGAGAAAAGTCGATGAGCATAAAGAATTTTGACCAGATAAAGACACTGATCGACATCGGCATGGAAAAGGGTTATCTGACTCCTGACGAGATAAATGATTTCCTGCCTCAGAACATATTCTCGCCTGAAGATATCGAGGACATATTCGATTTCCTATCGGAGTCGAATATCGATGTCGTAGAGACCATAAAGGAGAAAATCGAGACCGCCGAGGAGGAGCAGCGGGAGTGGGGGGAACCTGAGCGCTTTCCGACGGAGAAGACCGACAACATCATCTGGGCCTATCTGAAGGACATAGGGAGGATATCCCTCCTGTCTTCGGACGAGGAGTATGACATCGCAAAGAGGATCGAAGAGGGCGAGCGAAGGATCAGAAGCCTTTTGTTCGGGATGCCCCAGGCAGTCGCGGAGCTGCAGGAGCTCGCGGCTCAGATAAGGAAGGAGACGGTCAATATCATCGACGTTGTAAAGAACATCGATGAGATGAACTTTACCAAGAAGGACGAAGAGCAGGTCCGGAAGAGGACGATCACGCTTGTCAACAACCTGAAGAACCTTTACGAGAAAAAGAGGGAGATGAAAAGCCGGAAGGCTGCTGCAGACGAGTTCACGAGAAAGCAGACCGAGAAGAGACTCGTGAGTGTGGAAAACAAAATAGAAGAGGTGCTGGCCAACCTCAACCTGCAGAAGAAAGTCCTGGAGGAGATAACTCGGAAGGTGCAAAAGCGGGTAAGGTTCCTCGACGAAAAGGAGGCCCGATCAGTAGAGAAGAGCCTGCACGAGATGGAACTGGTCGAAAGGGAACTGAGGGTCGTAAAGAACCGGCTGATCAAGGCGAACCTCAGGCTCGTGATCAATATTGCCAAAAAGTATTTGAACAGGGGGCTCTCCTTCCTCGATCTCATTCAGGAAGGCAACATGGGCCTCATGAAGGCTGCGGAAAAATATGACTACCAGAAGGGGTACAAGTTCTCCACGTACTCGACATGGTGGATCCGGCAGGCAATCACGAGGGCTATAGCAGACTATGCGAGGACGATCAGGGTGCCCGTCCACGTCCTCGAGACGATGAACAAGATAACAAAGGTGACCATATCGCTCTTTCAGGAGCTGGGCCGCGAGCCGACGCTCGAGGAAATATCGGCCAAGGCCGCCCTTCCCCTCGAAAAGGTGAGGAAGATCATGAAGGTCTCGAACGAGCCCATATCGATAGAAACGCCCATTGGAGACGACGATTCCAAGTTGGGCGACTTTATCGCCGATCCCAAATCACCCTCGCCCTTCGAAGAACTGGTAAGCATCTCGTGCAAAGAGGAGATCGACAAGGTCCTCTCCACCCTGACGCCTAGAGAGGAGAAGGTCATACGCATGAGGCTCGGCATAGGCGAAAAGACGGACTACACGCTGGAAGAGGTGGGCGATGTATTCGGCCTTACGAGGGAGCGTATAAGGCAGATCGAGGCAAAGGCACTTAGAAAGCTCAAGCATCCCTCGAGGAAAAAAAGGCTCGAGAGTTTTCTCGAATAAGGCTGGGTTCATAAAAAGGCCCCTGATAAGGGGCCTTTTTTTTGTTTTTAGTTCAATTTAAGATGCCGATCTACCAGGTCACTCGATAAGGTAGTTTTGAAGGTTCCGGTAGCTTTGGAAATCGGTGTCGATCAGCGATGCACCTATGCTTGTCTGGCCGTTGGAACGAACGTGCCTGGGCGCACATTGCATGGTGAGCGGCCTCTCGCTCTGAGGCAGGGTAAAAACGACGGATATCTTGAGGTCATCCCGCACCTCCTGCTGAAAGGTGTTAGGTACCGAGAAATTGATTCCTCCTAAAGAGATGTCGTTTACCATGCCCGCGTGGACGGTCCCGTCGAGGCTCGTCACGAGAGCCGGGGCGGAGACCTTTTTTCGCGGATAACGGCGCTTCTCTTCCTCTATTCTGCAAGGCTCCTTACGTTCAACGTAATCGTACAGGATATTTTCGATGACGGAAGAGAGGGACCTTCTGTCCGCAGTTGAGATCTTTTCCAGAGCCTTACGCAAGTCGTCACTCGTACGGAAGCATATCACCGTGTCCCGCATCGGCAGTCCCCTCTCGGACCAGAGATTTTATGACTTTCAATACATATATCACGATAATAAAATAATTGCTACAAATATGTAATACCTTGTTTCCAAAATCTTACAACAGAAACTTCTCTCGCAGCAACGATTTAATGTCCAGACCGTCAAAAGTTCTGCCGGTGATGCCCGCTCCCATCAAAGGACAGTATCCCTAGGCCGGATATATGGCAGAACAGGTGCCGAGGTATGGACGGGCTGATGGCGCACATCGTAGGTGCGGCCTCTGTCAAGCCGAAAGGTCGGGCCTGGAATTTCGGAGTATCCGGCTGACCTCTTCCTCGGGAAGGGGAATAGAGACGACCTTCCTCCGGCTCTTCGCGCCTGCCACGATGACTACCTCGCGCCTCTTCAATCCGAGGGTCTCAGCCACGTAGTCGATCAGCTCTTCGTTGGCCCTGCCCTTTACCGGTCTTGCGGTGAGCTTGACGGTGAGACAGCCTCCTTCGAGCCTCATCTCCCTTTTACCGGCCCCGGTGATCACCTTTACGTCCACCTTCACCGCAGCCTGTTTCCCACGTCAATGACGACCCGGACGAGAAAGGCCTGGGCAAACCATATGAGGGCGATCAATATGATCGGCGAGATGTCTATCATGCCTATCCTTGTGGGGAGGACCCTGGAGATGCGGTAGGTCACCGGATCGACGAGGCCGTTGATAAACCTGACAACCGGGTTGTAGGGGTCCGGTCTCACCCACGAGAGGAGGGCCCGGACGATGACGACCAGCATATAGACGCTGAGGAGCTTATCGAGAATAACGGCAACGGCAACAAGAAAATCCCCGGCTACGAACATGTCAACCCCCGATGAGCCTCCCGTCCTGTATTTCCTTTATTGTAACGTCAACAAGATTATTTTCAAGCGTTTTTTCGTAGGGGATGTAGACAGGCAGGTAGTTGTCGGAAAAACCCCTCATGAGCCGGCCCCTGTAAACCTTCCCCTCAGGTATGATGCGTACCCTTTCCCCCAAGTGGCGCCGCATAAAGGCCTCCCTCTTCCTCGCGTCTACCAGCTTGAGCGCTCTCGCGCGCCTCTTCTTTACCGACTCGGCCACCTTGGCTGGAAAGCCGAACGCTCTGGCACCCTGCCTGTCCGAATAGGGGAAGACGTGGAGGTAGGATACGTCAAGGTCCTCGACCAGCTTCAGCGTCTCGTCGAAATCCTCCTCTTCCTCGCCCGGAAACCCTGCCATGATATCCAGGCCGATGCCGATCTCCGGCATGCCGGCCCTCAGTTTCTCGACGAGGGCCTTTATTCGGGCGCTTTTGTAATCCCTGCCCATGCTCTTTAGGACCTTGTCCGAGCCGCTCTGAACGGGGATGTGGATGCTTTTCGCCATCTTCCCCGAGGAAGCAAGGACCGGGATCAGATTATCGTCCATGTATACGGGGTCTACCGAGCTGAGACGGATTCTGGGGGGCGTGGGAAGCCCTTCGAGGGAAAGGAGCAGATCTTTCAGCCCCCCTCCCGATGAGGGGTCACGGTAGGCTGCGATATCGATCCCTGTGAGGACGACCTCCTTGACGCCCCTCCTTTCAAGGGCCTCCATGGTCGCTGCCACTTCTGCCGAGGGCCTGGAGCGGACCGCCCCTCTGGCGTAGGGCACGATGCAGTAACTGCAAAACCTGTCGCAACCGTCCTGTATCTTGAAGAAGAACCTGGTCCGCCCCTCGCGACTGCCGTTGAGGCATGCCTCCTCGATCGGCAGATCGCGCCTTTTCCCGACAAAGCGGCCGACCGACGACAGGTACAGGTCGAGATCGAACTTTTCCGCCTGGCCCAAAACGAGGTCCGCACCGAAGTCCCGTCCGGGATAGGCCTGGGCGTGGCAGCCGACGAGCGCAATCCTCGCCCCTGGGTTGGCGCTCCGGGCCTGCCGGATGAACCGCCTCGCATCGGCTTCCGCCCTTCCCGTGACGGAACAAGCGTTTATCACGACGATATCCGCGTGGCGGACCTGCGCCCGGGTAAGGCCCGCCCGCTCGAACCTTTCTTCCAGGACGTGGGAGTCCCACTGATTGGATTTGCATCCCGTGGTAAAGACGAAAAACGTCAAAGCTTACCTTTTTTTGCGTAGAAGGGCGACATCTCCCGGAGCCTTCTGGCCACCCCGGGGATCACCTCGAGGGCGTAGTCGACATCCTCTTCTGTGTTCTCTCGCCCAAGGCTTATTCTGAGCGCGCTCTGGCAAATTTCCGGCTCGATGCCCATCCCGAGCAGCACGTGTGACGGCTCGGTGCTCCCCGACGAGCAGGCCGAGCCTGCAGAAACGGCTATCCCCTCGAGGTCGAGGCCGATGAGCATCGATTCGCCTTCGATGAACTCAAAACTCAGATTAAGCGTGTTGGGAAGACGCCTCTCAGGGTCCCCGTTGAGATGGAGGTCGCCGACCCTTTCCATAAGTCCCCGTAGGAGCCACCCCCGCAGGCGCTCGATCTTTGCGTTCTCCTCGGCCATGTCGCGCGCCAGCAGCTCGCACGCCTTTCCGAAGGCCGCGATCCCTATCATGTTCTCCGTCCCTGCCCGTCTTCCCCCTTCCTGGTGGCCGCCGTGGATGAGGCTCTCTATCTCCAGGCCCTCCCTCACGTAAAGGGCCCCGATGCCCTTCGGCGCATAAACCTTGTGACCGGAAAAGGAGGCAAGGTCGACGTTCTGCCGGACCACGTCGATGTCGATCTTCCCCAGCGCCTGCACCATGTCGGAGTGGAAGAGCACGTTCGCCTCCCGGCACGCGGCGCCTATCTCCCTTACAGGCAGTACTGTTCCCGTCTCATTGTTCGCGAGCATGAAGGAGGCGAGGATCGTTTCCTTCCTTATGGCCCGTCTCACGTCATCCGGGTCGACGAGGCCGGCGCCGTCCGTGGGGACGTAAGTCACGGCAAAGCCTTTTCCCTCCAAGTAGCGGCACGTGTTCAGCACGGCCAGGTGTTCGACCTTTGTCGTGATGATATGGTTCCCTTTGTGGGATAAGGCATAGGCAGCCCCTTTTATGGCGTGATTATCCGCCTCGGTGCCGCCGGCAGTAAAGACGATTTCCCCCTCATCCGCCTTGATGAGGGCAGCCACCTGTCGCCTGGCCTCGTCAAGGTACGGCCTTGCGTCCCTGCCCGCCCAGTGGATGCTTGAAGGATTCCCAAAGACTTCGGAGAGAAGGGGCTGTACGAAGGAAGCGACCTCGGGATGGATCGGGGTCGTGGCATTGTAATCGAAGTAGACTCTCCTCATGGGTCCTCCTCACGCGAAACAGACCTGCATGGCCTTGACCGGACAGACCTTGACGCAGAGCTCGCAGGCGACGCACCTCTCGTAGTCGAAACGGACCTCCATCGTCTCCCTGTCTATGTCCAGAGCCTGGGTCGCGCAGACGCTCGCACAGAGACCGCAATGGACGCACTTCTCCTCGTTCTTTTGGATATCCTGCGCTATGGGCTCTATCTCGATGTCAAATTCCTTCAGGTACTCTATCCCCTTAGCGAAATCGGCTTCCGAGCCTTCCACTTCCAGCACCATCATCGATTCCGCCCTCGGGGAAACATTCGCCCGCAGGATGTTGTAGATCAGGTTGAAATCCTTTGCAAGCCGGTAGACGATGGGTTTGTCTATCTGGCTCCTTTTGAACCTCAGGGTTATCCTCTTCTTCATCTATCCCTCACATGGAAATGAGATCGACATCTCCCCAGACGCCGAGCCTCTTGCCCAGAATTATCACGATGGCCGTAACGCCGGGGAATGCCCTCCCTTCTTCAAGGGCGGAGCCGATGTCGTCCTCTTTATGTACGATATTTCCGAGCCTTGTTGCAAGCCCGTCGGAAAAAAGCGACGAGCGGCCCACGACGCAGACAGCGTCGGCGCGGCCGAAACTGAGGGAGGGGCCGACGGTCGCCGAGGACGTGCACACCCCGTATGCCCCCTGCCCCGGCTGCAACTTAATGCCGATTCTACCGCTGTAAGGCGAATCCTTCGCGTAGATAGACACTTTTCGCTCCCGCAGCGTCCGCAAAAAGATGTCGCCGCCGTTCTCTATAATATATTCATCCGACCTGGGTTCGACGTCCCTTCCGATGAACTCGGCGACGGCCCCCGCCACACAGGCCATAGGCCCGACGCCCAGGACGGCCGAAGCCTCCAGCATCTCGCGAACGATCCTGGGCGCCAGCGAATCGGCGGGGAGGGGCGCCAGGCTGTCCTGGAACTCAGGTCTCTGCCTTATGTAAGTTTCCAGCTGATTCCGATAGAAAAGCGTTCTTTCTTCGATGAAGGCCTTTAGCTCGGTAGAGGTGCAGCAGAAAAGGTCCGTCTCTTTACAGACGACCTCATAACAGACAAGGTTTTCCGGTTTAGACACCCTCCTGTAGGTGCGCTCCTCATACATCGCCTTCTCGCTTCTCATCTTCCCCGGCCGCCTGATTCAACCTCTCCTCGAGCAGGCTCACCCTCTCGAGCAGGGAGGTGATGGCCCGGGCTTGGGGGTCGGGCATGAACTCAGTATCGAGGGCGATTCTCCTGTCGCCTTCAACCCTGAAGACCACCTTGCCCGGTATACCCACCACGACGGAATTGGGAGGAATGTCGTGGATCACCACCGAATTTGCCCCAATGCGGGTGTTGTCGCCTATTCTCACCGGGCCGAGTATCTTCGCCCCTGCGCCCATTACCACGTTGTTGCCGATGGTGGGGTGCCTCTTTCCCTTTTCCCACGTGGTGCCTCCGAGGGTGACGCCGTGATAAATGGTCACGCCGTCACCCACCTCGGACGTCTCGCCTATCACTACGCCCATCCCGTGGTCTATGAAGAAGGACTTGCCGATCCGAGCTCCGGGGTGGATCTCTATGCCTGTCAGGAATCTTCCCAGGTGGGAGACGAAGCGTCCGAGGAAGAACATCTTGCGCACCCAGAGCCAATGGGCGGCGCGATAGAAAAGGAGCGCGTGGAAGCCGGGATAGGCAAAGAATATCTCGGCGACGCTCCGCGCCGCCGGGTCCCTCCTGAAAATTGCCCGCACGTCTTCACGCAGTCTCGAAAACATGATGTTGATCTTATTATACAATAATCCTGACCCAAGGGGAGCGCCTGCTCAGGTGAGCACCCGGGCTAATGTTGCTTCCCGCTGTGATTCGTCCCGGCCATCGAAAGAAGGGGGCTGGCGAAAAAGCGTCAACTTTCGTTCACTTTCGTCAACCCCTTCACCATAAACTCTTGCGGCAGAGGGGGTTAGGGACGGTCCTGCGCCGTGGCCGTCTTTTCCAAGGGCGCCCCTTGCCGGACTTCGGGAATCAGCCGAGCAGGAGCTTTATATCCTCGTCCTTTCTCGCGTAGCCTACGCCGACCTTCACGGCCTGCAGGATCTGTTTCTGGTACCATGCATACGTCGTAATCTTGTTCTGGGCCATGTTGGGATAATACTCCTGGAGGAGCTTGATCCCCGTCACGTCGCACGCAACCTGGTCCCCGGACGCAGCAATCACCCCCGGTCTCACCTGCTCGCCGTGAGAAGGGCCGCCGCTGATGAAGGACCTCCGCCCGTCCATGATGATGAGGTCCGGCCGGACGGGGAGGTTCATCTCCGCGGCAGCCGGGGCGACGAAGAAATGGTTGAAGGCGTGGAACTGCTGGGCCCGGTCCTGCCGGTGGAGCATACCCACGGATAGTTTGAGGCTCATAGTGATGCCCCCGAGGTAATGGGTCTTCATGACCGGGGTATAGATGATTTTGTCGTAGTTCTTCAAGTCTTCCGGGTAGGCGACGGTGCCGTCTTTCCCTCCGAACCTCCCCAGGTACTCGGCCCGCGCGTTTCGTATGTTCATCCACTTGCCCTTGTCCCAGTCCAGAAGCGTCGTCTTCGTTCCGTCGCAGACGGAGTCTATCCCTAGGGCCTTTGACACGCGTTCCATAGGCGCCCACGGACCCGTCGCGTCGGCGACCGTCAGTTTCTCGTACCCTTCTTCTTTCAGAAGGGCGATCAGCGCCTCGAGGAAGGAGGCGTCAGTCCCCCCGCCCGGGTAAGGGTGGGCCGAGTTCATATTCGGCTTGATGAGGATGCGGTCTGTCGTCTTCAGCGATTTCCCAAAGCCCCCTATAAGCTTCACGGCCTTTCGTATATCCCCTTTCAGGTCTTTGTCCAGAGGTGCGGCCATAATCAGCCCCACGAGCGACTTGCTTCCTTCTCCGTAATA
>JBEKOT010000058.1:0-13927 GCA_049521495.1 Syntrophorhabdales bacterium
CAAAAATAGAGATCGCGGCCCTTGATGAATCGGGCAGGGTGGTCCTGCGCCACAGGGCGGCGACGCCCGGGGGCGGCTACAGGGACATCCTTGGGACCGTAGCGGATCTCGTGGACAGGGCCGAAACCGAGCTTGGCTGCCGCGCCTCCGTGGGCATCGGCACGCCGGGGTCTCTCTCCCGGGCGACCGGTCTTCTGCGAAACTCGAATTCGGTCTGCCTTAACAACCGGCCTCTGCTACAGGACATGGAGCGGATCCTCGGAAGGCCCGTGCGCATGGCGAATGACGCTAACTGCCTTGTCCTCTCGGAAGGCGCGGACGGGGCCGGGGCCGGCGCCTCCGTGGTCTTCGGGGTTATCCTCGGCACGGGTGTGGGAGGCGCCATCGCGGTAGAGGAACGGGTCGTCACCGGGGCGAACGCCATTGCCGGCGAATGGGGGCACAACCCCCTGGCGTGGCCCGGGGACGAGGAGCGACCCGGCCCCCCGTGCTACTGCGGCCGCAAAGGGTGCATCGAGACCTTTCTCTCCGGCCCCGCCATGACAGCCGACCACGAAAAGGCGACGGGCAAGGTCCTGGCCCCGCAGGAGATCGCCGCTATGGCGGAGGCGGGCGACCGGCTATGCCTGGAAACCATGGGGCGCTATATCGGGCGGCTTGCCCGGGCCCTGGCGCACGTCATCAACATCGTCGACCCAGACGTGATTGTCCTGGGCGGCGGACTCTCGAACATAGGAAGGCTCTATACGGACGTCCCGGCCTTCTGGGGGGAGTATATCTTCTCGGATCGCGTGGACACCCGGCTAGTTCCCGCGATGCACGGCGACTCGAGCGGAGTCCTGGGCGCTGCGCGGCTCTGGCAGCCGGGTGAGGCTGCATGAGCCGCTGTCCCTGGACGGGCAATGACCCGCTGATGATTTCCTACCATGACCTGGAGTGGGGCCTCCCGCTCCACGACGACCGGGCGTTGTTTGAATTGCTGATTCTCGAGGGCTTTCAGGCCGGGTTGAGCTGGAAAAGCGTGCTCTACAAAAGGGACGCCTTCCGTCGCGCTTTTCGCGGGTTCGACCCGGAGGTCGTTGCCCGGTTTTCGGAAGGTCACATCGAGCGGCTTTTGCAGGACCCGGGGATCATCAGGAACCGTGCCAAGGTGCGCTCGGCAGTGACGAACGCGCGGGCGTTTCTGGAGGTTCGGGAAGAGTTCGGCAGTTTTGACCCGTTCATCCGGGAGCTTGCCGGCGCCGCGCCGCGCATCAACCGGTGGGAAGCTATGTCCCAATTGCCCACCCGCACAGAGCAATCTGACCGCATGTCCCGGGAGCTCGTGCGGCGGGGTTTCAAGTTTGTCGGCAGCGTTATCTGCTATGCCTTCATGCAGGCGGCGGGGATGGTCAACGACCACCTGGTGACCTGTCCCCGGTGGGCCGAGGTGCAGAAGGCACCAGTGTAGGGAAAATTCTCTCTTACGCGCCCCTTGATTAAGTTCCCTTTTTCATATCCCTTACCAAGTTGCTTATTCACAAAGAGAAGCGTATCTGGTATACTGCGCCGATCGTTCCAAAACCCGTCGCACCAATACCTTTCGCCAAAGCCGTAACTGAGCACTTTGCAGGAGGATACGCTTATGATGAAAAAAACGAAGACTATGGTTCGGGGTTGAAAAGATGGTCTTAGGCATCACCTTATTGGTTCTAAACTTCATGTGCGGCATCGTCAATCTGTTGATTACGGTAGCCCTGTGGAAGAAAAGGGGCAAGTTGCGTTATGCGTCCTTCTCCGGAGCGGTGGTGGGCTTTGCAGCCATGACGGGGATAGGGTACAGGATATGTCAAGTTCTTCTGATGGCTTTTACAGGCAGTATGGGTACGATGTCCGTGTTCACCTATTTCATGCATCTGTAGCGGCCTGAGCCTATTTTTGCAACGGACAGGCAGTGGAGGTCCATCCGGTGATTCATGTATATGCTGCGGCAGCTGGGTAACGTGAAAAAAGTCGCGGAGGTGCGGGTTCAAATGGCCGCCCTTGACAGGTACTCAGCGCTAGGCCATATATTGTCAGATAAGACAGTCACGTCACTGAAGGAGGCAAGCCATGGCAAAGATCCTCGAATGCGCCAAGGTAGACCCGTCGAGCGGGTGCAAGCACGTCGTACGGGGCGAAACGGAGGAAGAGGTACTCCAGAAGGCGTCTGAGCACGCCAAGGAGCACGGCATTCGCGAAATGACGCCGGAGCTGATGGAGCGCGTGAAAGCGAGCATCCGTGACGCCTAGATCGAGGCACTCTTGCTCTGGCACGGGCGGGCGTGTCTAAATAAAGATCCTTCCTTTCCATTGAGGCGCGGGGGCCGCCCCTGGCGCCGGCAGGGCAGGCTGTCTCCCGGATGGCAGTCAGGGCGAGACCGATATTTTCTTCTTATCGAATATCCGTCCTGTTTTGTAATCGTATACCCACAGTTCCAGGAGATCGGACTTCAAATAGTAGTGCATGAAGGCCCTTCCTTCGATCGCAGCGGGTGAGCCTGTGGCCGTCGAAAAAACTTCCTGGGAGGATCGGGGCCTGCAGACAAGAAGGAGAGAGATATCCCTGGGCAATGGGTCGGACCGGGGCGGGACTCTCCCCTCTGTCTCCAAAAACACACCCGATTTGGCGGTCCCTATCTTTCCGGCCACCGACACTTCCCACAGGAGCCATTTTTTTTCGGACGTGTCTTCCTTCTTCCGTCTGGACTTCATTTTTTCGGAGTAACCGGCTATCGGGAACGAGGCCTTGTCTTCGTCGATGTTTCCCATAGGGTCAAAAACGGGCTCTACCCGTATGCGTATCTTAAAGATGCCCCTATCCCTGTCGTACCACAGCTCATTCCCGGGAGGGCCGGGGGCGAGGCTTTCCCTGAATGCATATGCATCCGTCCCTTTGGCCCGTCCCTGCTCAAATGACTCATAGACTTTCTTGATGTCGTTGCCGTCGTAGGCCGGAGGCAGGTCCGTCCTCTTCACGTCGAAAGGCGCGGTATCGTAAGCGAGGGGGGCCGCCTTCTGCGTTTCCTCCCTCTTCGGCTGCCAGTCTTTGGCCCTGGAAGTCAGGTCGCGAGCAAGCGGCCCGCCGCCGCGGCAACCGACAAGCAATATTAGCAACAACAACGCAAGTTTTCTGTGCATTCCGGCGGCCTCAAGAAGAAGTTCCTCTCCTCACCTTTCATCTGCTAATGATAACCACCCGGACGATTGGATCGCAATCGAAATCTTTGGATGTATGGCAGGGTGAGCGTTTTGCCCGCTTCCGCCGGATGCTCGGGCACAGGGGCGGTCTTCTTCCTATCTGCACGCGCTGTTGCCAGTTGACGGAGTATTAGCCCCGGGGGTCACGACTGAAACAAATTACGTGCGGAGCGGAAGCTCGTGCCCGACCCCCGCGCCGTCCTTATCCGTATCCGCCGTTGTTTACCCGCCGGCACAGACCCCCGCGCTGCGGCATAAGTAACTCTTATCGATGTACCAAGTATTAATTATTTGACTTGCTCGTCTTACAATCGTATAAGTTGAACAAACGTGTAAGAGATGTCGCAACTGCGCATTGCCTTGAAATGCGCCGGGGGGGGTCCTGAGATGCGTACGTTTCTTGCTAAGGCATCCGTTCTGGCTGTCTTTCTCGGCCTGCCCGGTGCCGTTCTGGCGGCCGGGGGAGCGGCAAAGAATCTGGTCATCGTAGCCGACACTCGGGGCCTAAGCGGCTGGGCGGTGTGGCTCGCGAACATTTACAACGAAAGCCATATACAATTCACCCTGTTCACCATAATAGTGATCCCCATTACCGGTCTCATCCTCGGCCTCCTGGCCGACCTGGTAATGCGTCGCATCGGCCTTGACCTCAAGTCAAGGGAGCTGGCAGAGCACTGAGAGATCTTTGAAGGGGGTGGCATGAGCTTTCTTTACGTGCATTTGCCGGTATCGGGGGTCGACGTATTCTGGCCGGGCCTCGTCATCCTCGGTCTCGGGGTTGGTGTAATAGGGGGCTTTTTCGGCATGGGCGGCGCCTGGATGGTGACCCCCGGCCTTAACATCCTCGGTCTCCCCATGGCCTTTGCCATCGGCACCGACATCGCCCATATGGCCGGCAAGTCCCTCATTTCCACGATGAGGCACGGCAGGTTCGGCAATGTCGATTACCGGCTGGGATTCATCATGATTTTCGGGACGATAATCGGTTTCGAGGCAGGGGCGCAGATGATCATGTGGCTCGAACGGATCGGCAAGGTGGACCTCTACGTCCGCTGGCTGTACATAATCCTCCTTGCCCTGATTGCCTGGATGGTCTTCGCCGACGTGGCGAAAGCCAGGAGGAAACAGCAGGAAGCCGCCGCATCGGGAAGAGATTTGGACAAACTGGCCACGGGGATCGAATGGCACAAGACGCTGCACAAGATCAAAGTCCCTCCCATGATGCACTTCAAGGCCGCTCAGCTTTACTGCACCATCTGGCTGCCCATCCTTGTCGCCTTCGTGACCGGCTGGCTGGCCGGCATCCTCGGCATCGGCGGCGGTCTGATCCGCATGCCCTCACTCGTCTATTTCGTCGGGTGTCCTACCCACATCGCCGTCGGAACCGACCTATTCGAGGTCATGATCTCCGGCCTTTACGGCGCGGGCACCTATGCCTATAAGGGCCGCGTCGAGCTATTCGCCGCGCTCATCATGCTCTTGGGTGCCGCAGTCGGCGCCCAGGTCGGCACAGTGGCCACCAAGTACATCAAGGGTTACTCAATCCGTATTGCCTTTGGGGTGGCCGTCATAGGCTGCGGAATCTCCGTGATCATGAAGCTCCTCCCCACCTACTTCCCTTCCTGGAAGGGCGTCATGGGCATTTCCGCGACGGTGCTGATTCTCACGCTCGTAAGTGCATTAACGGTTTACATCTTCGTCCGCATGGTGATCGGTGCAAAACGAGAATTGGCGGCGAGGAAGGAAAGGATCTTAACCCCACAGGTGGAAACATGAAAGCGCCCTTTCCCACTGGAGGGAGACGATGAGAAAGGCATACCGGCGGATGTTCTTCCTGGCCCTCGTCCCTCTCCTTTTCGTCCTTGGTTGCGGAGAGCAGGGAAAAGTGGAACAGGGCAGGGTGATAGCGTTCGATAAGGAAAATAGAAAGGTAACGTTGGTCCTCGACTCCTCGCCCGATCCCAAAAAGCCGGAGTACACGGTGCTTCCGCCCTTGACCTATCAAATCCCGGCGAATCCTGACGAAATGGGGGCGGATCCCAAAGCCGGATACCGGATGAAGCTGGATACGGAGAAGAATGAGATAGTCATCCTGGATCCGGCTTCGGGGAGCTTCAAGACGATCCACTATACGCAGGTCAACCGCAAGGAGAACGTCGCGAAGGATGACGACCTCGTGTTCGACAGGGCCCGGAAGGAATCGAGGAAATTCCCGGTCGTCGATGCGTCTAAGAAAACGATTTCCATTTATTCCGCAAGGCAGAACCTCCTTCTCACTTTTACCGTCCCCGACGAATATTTCTCACTGCCCGAGAAGGTGTGGGATGCCGGCGACGAAGTGCGCATCTATTGCAAAGAGAGAGGCAAAGCGGCGAGGCTGATGAATATCAGTAAGATCGATATCTTCCAGTGAGCCAGAGAAAAGACCAAGGGCAGGCCGCGAATAAGAATCCGGCCGGCGTTCTATGAACCTGGCGCAGACCTCGGCGGTAAGAAAATGGATAGGATTGGCCGGGACCGTTCTCTGCGTGTTTTTTCTTCTCTCCGTCTTCGATGCCATCATTGTCCGCGGCCGGCAGCCTTCCAATTACCTGTCCTGTTTGCCCGGCCGGTCCCTGGCGGTGACCGCTCCCCTGCCGGAAAAGATCGGCAACACGGAGGAATTAACGTATCTCACCGATTCCGAAGAAGTCCGGGCGGTTTTTGATGGCGTCCAGACGGGGTTCTGGGTGGGCGGCCGCATGTGGAGGGGGAGGATCGTCGTAGGACCGAGAGCACAGCCCGGACTACACGAGGTGAAGGTCTCCGTTCGAGACGGCACGGGCGTGCCTTCGACATTTCGCGTCGAGGTCTTCATGGACGGCCGGCGTCTCAGGGGGGCATCGCTTTCCTATATACGGCGCTATTTCGGAGCAAGCCCGTGGACGGCCGCCATCCTCTTAGGTTCCCTTATCGTTCCCACTTTCGGGGTGGTCTTCTTTTATTCCGAGAGGGCCTCACGCCTCATGGAACGGGAGGGCAAGGCAGAGATTTGGCGCGTGGAGGAGGTAGAAAAGGGCTACGAGGTGCATTTCGGCCTCGGCTTGAATCAGGGAATCCGCCAGGGAGAGGTTCTGGCCCTCCTGGACCGGAAGCAGCAGCCCCGGGGCTGCGCAATCGTTCAGGAGGTCTTCCGGGACCATTCCGTGGCCCTCGCCGGCAGCGAATCCCTCGTCAAGCCGGGCTTTTCGATTTCCCGGTCAACGTGAAGGCCCCTCTGGCGTGAGCGATGGAAGAAAAAGACTATAAGAGACTGTGGCGGAGGATCGTTCTTACAATCCTGGGCTTTTCCTTGATCCCCCTCTTTGCAATGGCAATTACCATCTATTATCAGTTCAGCGTTGCATATACTGCAAAGACCATCGAAAGCCTGAAGGCCCTGATAGAGAACCGGCGGAACGCCCTGGACCTCTTCTTCGACGAGCGGATCGCCCAGCTCGCTACGATAGCCCACACCCATACGCTGAAGCAGCTCTCGGACGAGGCTTACCTGAACAATGTGTTCCGGGCGATGCAGACACGCTCCAGGTCCTACATCGACCTGGGAGTCATCGATCCGGAAGGCGCCCACGTGGCGTACGTGGGACCCCACAGAGAGTTGAAAAGGGTCAACTACAGGGAAGAAAAGTGGTTCGAATCGACCCTCTCGAGGGGCGACTATATCAGCGATGTCTTTCTGGGCTTCCGTAAGCTGCCCCATTTTATCATCGCCGTCAGCGGGCGGGACGGGGAAAGGACGTGGATTCTGCGCGCCACCATCAACGCGGAGATCATAGACAACATCGTCCGGGCGGCACAGATCGGCAGGAAGGGTGACGCATTCATCATCAACAAGGCTAATATCTGCCAGACGGCCCCCCGTTTCTGTGGCGAGCTGTTCGGCCGTCCCAAGGCCCCCGATTTTTCGGGCACGAGAGGGACGCAGGTAGAACAGGTCACGACCGGAGGTGAACGGAGCTTTTTCGCAGCTACCGAGATCAGGAACGGGCAATGGGTGCTCGTGGCGAAGGAAGGGCCGGGCGAGCTGTTGACGCCCCTTCGCGAGGCCCGCTTTACAACCCTGGCCCTCTTTCTCAGCGGCATTTTCATAATCGTCCTCGGTACCCTCCTGACCACCCGTTCCATGATGAACCACCTGGTGCGGATCGACCGGCAAAGGGCGGCAAACGAGCATATGATCGTTCAATCGAGCAAAATGGCGGCCCTGGGCAAGATGGCCGCCGGCGTTGCCCACGAAATCAATAACCCCCTGGCCGTAATAAAGGAGAATGCGGGCTGGATGAAGGACCTTCTGACCGGGGAGGGTATTCGCCAAGGCGAAAACATCGGGCAATTTGAAGATGCCCTGCGCAAGATCGAAAGCCACGTGGACCGGGCCAAGAAAGTGACGCACCGCCTCCTCGGTTTTGCAAGGAGCATGGAACCCACGCGCGAACAGGTTGACGTGAGCAAAGCCCTGAGCGATACGATCGAGCTTCTGGGGAATGAATCGCGACACAGGAACATCGATATCGAGTTCGACGCGCAGCCGGACCTCCCCACCATCGGGAGCGATTTTTCCCAGCTCCAGCAGGTTTTCCTGAACATCATAGACAATGCCATAGATGCTATCGGCAAGGACGGAAAGATCAGGATAAAGACATCGTTCCTGCCGAAGAACAACGATGTGCTTATCGAGATTGCAGACAACGGACCGGGGATCGCGAAGGAGCACCTCGGTAAGATATTCGACCCCTTTTTCACCACGAAAGAGGTTGGGAAGGGTACCGGCCTGGGCCTATCCATTGCGTACAGCATCGTGCAGAAGCTCGGAGGCCGGCTTACCGTGGCGAGCGAAGCGGGCAAAGGAACGAGCTTCGCCATCCACCTCCCCGTCGCCTAGCAATCACAAGTGCCGGTCGCCCGTCCACTCGGCAAAGCCAATGGAGCCTTCCCCTTAAAAAAGGAAGATACGGATACGCAGGGGGCTAATCGAGGGAATAGTTCCCGGAGAGAAAATTCCCTGCCACTGCCGATACGCTCTCTTCGTCCTTCATGAGCATGTCCATCTGGCGGGTATAGAGGAGGAGTCTGCCGAGAAGATCGAGTTTTTCCATCAGGAGATCGCACCCGTATTTTTGAATGCGGCCGGTCACAAGGTCGCCCTGGCAATCGACCGTGAAGTCCAGTTTTGCCAGGATAAGCGAAATTGCTCGTACGCGGCGGTTCCTGCGGACAAGATCGGCGGCGCCGCCCTTGAACGAAAAATTGATATAGTTCGTATCGACGTTAGGACCGCAGTAAGAATCGAGGACACTGTAGTGATAGCCTACCCTGGAGCTGAAATTGACGTAATTGTCCGCGACGATGGCGAAGCTGCGCTCACCGAACCGCTCGGCAGTGGGAGGCGGGGCTGTCATCTGTTCTCTCATGACGGAAAAGAAGCCTTCGAAATCGACCGGCCGGACCTGAGGAGATCGAAAGTCCCCGTGGGTCATGCCTCTGAGGACGGCGTTGAAGGGAGCGGACGCTACATCCTCGATCTTGACTTTGCTCGATCCGGCCCTGTGCGAGGCGATCCCCCCTCCCAGATCTATGACATACAGGTCCAGGGGGATGTGGGCGTCAAGCTTAACGGCAAAGCCCTCTCTCTTTGAAGCCAGGTCGCCGATCTGGAACATCTCCGTATAGCTCAGCTCGTGAACGAGACGCCCTACGTCATGGAGCGTCGCGCAGAAATCGGGAGCGAAGTTCGGGGCCCTCGGGTCAGTTAGATTCAAGGGAACGACGAGGTCGGCAACCCTTCGGAGGACCTCGTAGACGGGGGTATCTTTCATAGGCGACTGGATTGTCTTCTGTAAAGACAGGAGCTCGGGCACCGTACCCCGGTACACCACTCCCGAATAGGCGTCTACGGTGATCTCCATCCCCGTGGTGATGATCGCTGTCGCTATCTTTGTATCGAGGATCGTTGGAACCGCGAACTCCCTGGCAAGAGAGGCCATGTGCCCGGCCACGCCGCCCACATCGGTGATGATGGCCCTGGCCTTTCCCATAGCCAGTACGAACTTGGGCGAAGAATGTCTCGCCACAAGCACCGCCCCTTCCGGAAATGCCATCAGGTCTTCCTCGGAATTCACGCAAAAGGCCGGCCCGCAGCCCACCCCGGGGCAGGCTACAGCACCTCCTTTTAACAGTACGGGGTAACGGGAGGCGGCGGGAACGGACCGCTTTTCGTATTCCGCAGACCCTACCTTGAGGGGGCGGGACTGGAGGAGCAGCAGCCGTCCGTCCCCGTCGAGGGCCCATTCTATGTCTTGAGGATGGCTGTAATGCTTCTCCAAAATGAGCGCGTATTCAGCGAGCGCGCTGACCTGCCCTGGAGAGAGGCAGGGCGCATCCTGTTTTTGCGGTTCCACCTGGATTTCCTGAAGCCCTCCCTCGGGCAGATTGACGAGCTGTACCGGCTTATGCGAAACGACGGTACTCAAAATCGTGCTCGTGTCGTCCTTGTCGACAACGTACGAATCGGGCGTGACGCGGCCCTCCACGGCGTACGGCCCAAGGCCCCAGACCGCCGTGATGAAGATATTGTCCTCGAGGAAATTAAAGGGATGGCGTGTATAGATCACCCCGCTCGCAACCGACCCTATCATCTCCAGGCAGGCAATGCTCATCGCGATATCTTCGTCCATGATGCCCTTGTTGAGGCGATAGGCTATGGCCGCGGGCGTATATAGACTTGCTATGACCTCTTTGTAGGCGGTGATCAGGCCGTCACCCGGAACGTTCAGCACGGACAGGTACTGGCCGGCGAAGGTGAGCGTGCTGTCCTCTCTCGTCGCACTGCTCCGCACCGAGACTCTCAGACTGCCGACTTTGATCTTGCCGGCATTTATCCGGCCGAGCATTTCGTCGTATGCCCCCTTGATGGCCGCCTCCATCTCTTCGGGGACCTCGGCCGAACTGATGAGCCGCTGAATCTCCCGGCTCGATTCGGCAATAGTCTCGGGTCGGCCCGGGTCGATTTCCATCTTCCTGGCATTTATCTTTTCAAGAAGCTCGTTGTGGGAAAGGAAGGTGGTAAAACCGCCGATGGTGATGCAAAAGCCCTCGGGAATCGGCAGACGCAGGCGGCTTCGCATCTCTCCGAGATTGGCATTCTTCCCACCCACCCAATCGATCATCTCCCTGTTTATCCTGTCATAGGTGAGGATCAGCTCGGCAGGGCCCGGCTCTTTCTTGCGGCCCATCTCCTCCTGGATCTTTCCTTCTATCATTTTGACGACTTCGAACAAACGGGGATAGCGGTGGTGCGAGAGATCATCGAGACTCTTTACCATCCTCAAGCAATGAAACAAGGCCCAGCCGGCTTCCGTGCGTACATAGGACATGCCGAAGACCTGCTGGCCGCGCAATTTCTCTTCTAGATCACTGATTATCTGCAGAAGCTTGGTATTCGAATCGAGGAGCATCCGGAAAGCGGCGTACTTGAATCTGAAAAGCCTGCCGGCTTCGTTCTCCCGGCTCGTGCCCTTTCCAACCTTCCAATTTTTGAGGAGCTTGAGTTTCTTTAACATTTACGCTTTCTATTTTCCGTCATGTCCCTTCCTGGACGAGCCTTCTCTGAAAAGCGTCGCCTATCCTGCCGACCAGGTCATTGATGTCGCACGGTTTTATCAGATAATCGAAGGCGCCCAGGCGCATGCCCTCTACCCCCGATTCTACCGAGGCGTGACCCGTAAGCAGGATCACCTCGATCAGGGGATCTGCGGTCCTCATCTGTCTCAGTGTCTCCAGCCCGTCGATTCCGGGCATCTTCACGTCCACGATAGCAACCTCGATATTCCCTTTCTTGACCGCCTCTATCGCCCCATAGCCGTTATCCACCTCGGTCACGTCAAAGTTCCTCCTTCTAAGGCGACTGGCCAGCGTCGTTCGGAAGTCGTCCTCGTCGTCCACCAACAACAACCGGATCCTGTGCATGGTTTTCCCCCTCCTTATGTGCCCCTGTCGGGTTCAATCGGGCTTTATCTCCACTACGGATGACAGCTCCTTTATCATCTCTTCCAGGTGCCGCCTGACCCTCGCCGTGTCGGAAAGGACCATATCGAGCTGGCGGGTATGGAGCAATATATACCCCAGCACCTTCAACCTTTCCATCATGTAGGCCTTTTCCTGGCGCTCTACGCGGGCCGAGATCATGTCGCCACTAGCCTGGGTCCAGAAATCGAACCTCTCCAGTACGCCCCTTATCAGTTCGCCCCTTCTTTCCTTGCGTTCGCGATCGGCGGCCCCGCCCTTGAAATAGAACCATACATAGTTCTCCGCCGCCCTTTCGCCCAGGAAGGCCTCGACAGTGGAGTAATGAAAGCCCAGTTTTGTGTTGAGGTGAAAGAAATCTCCGGAGACTATGAGGTAGTTGCTGCCGGCCATGGCCGACTCCCGGCCGGGGGCAAGGTCGGGCGTCATCGTCGATTCGACCAGGATGGAAACGAAGCCCTTCGAGTCCAGCGGCGGCGGACCTTTCCACGGAAAGGCGGTGATGCCTCGCCATAGCGCGGAAAGCGGCTCGCACGTGATGTCCCCGATACCGAGGACCGCCTTATCGGCCCCTTCGCGGACGCCGCCGCCCAGGTCCAATACCAGCCAATCCATAGGAACATCGGAAACAAGTTTCCTCGCCGCATCCCTGGAAAAAGGCGTCTCACCGGCCTCGTCGAACAATTCCCTCAACGCGGATTCATGGGCGTAACGGATAATATCGTGAAAAGTCCGGCACGCTCCCGGCGTAAACGACCCGGACTCAGGGTCCGAGAGGTTCAGGGGAGCGATATGCTTGAGGACCCCTTCCAGGACATGATAGACAGGGGTTCCTTTCATCCCGTTCGACCTTCTCTTACGGGTCGCGGAGAGGACGCTCTCCGCCCGGCCGTCATATATTGCTCGCCCGTCCGCGTCGACGGTCACGACCTCGCCTGTACGGATGGTCTGGAAGGCGCTTGTTGCCCCCATCAGCGCCGGGACCCTGAATTCCCTCGCCACAGCCGCCAGATGCCCGGTGATCCCCCCCTGTTCGGTCACGACGGCGGCCGCCTTGTGCAGCAGGGCTGCCCACCGCGGCAGGGGGTTCTTCGCCACGAGGACCGCCCCCTCGGGAAACTGCAGCATATCGACCGTCGTTTCTACGCGGAATGCCGGACCGCAGGCAGCCCCGGGACTGGCGGTTACGCCCCCTTCCAAGAGCTTCGGGCAACAGGCGGCTTCGCATGCCGCAGCCTCTCGAGTCTCTTTTTCTCCGGGGACCAGGAGCGGCCGGGCCTGCAGAACCCAAAAGGCGCCGCAGGGATCGAGGGCCCATTCTATATCCTGAGGGGCGCCGAAATGTTCTTCCAGCCGCATCGCTATCTCCGCCAGCTCCCGGGCCTGCCCATCGGTCAGGGCCGGGAGCTGGGACTCATGCTCGTCGACATTCTCCATGGCTATTCCTTCCCCTTCGAGGAGAACGGCTTTATGCCTCTTGGCGTGGGTCTCTTTTCTTCTGACGGTGTGCGGTTCTTCCCTTTCGAGGACGTACAGGTCGGGGTTGACGGTGCCGTCCACCACCGGTTTTCCCAATCCCAATACCGCGTTGATGATAACGGCATCGGGAAAGGAGGACCCTGGATCGACGGAATACATCACGCCGGCGGCAGCGGCCGGGACCATGGGCATGCACCCGACGCACATGGCGATGTCCTCGTCCAGGAACCCCATATTGATACGATAGGTTATGGCGGGTGCGGAATACTTGCCGGCAACAACCTCTTTGTAGGAGAGTGTGAGAGATTCGGGGCCGACATTCAGGATCGAGCGATACTGGCCGGCGAAGGAAACACCCGCCTCGTCCTCCCCTAGGGCGCTGCTGCGCAGCGCGACGCCGGCCATGTCTTTGGTCCTTGTCCGCAAGTCCTGATACGCCGAAAGAATTGCCTCTTCGAGCTTATCAGGCAGCGGGGTCCTGAGTATCAGCCCCTGGATCTTTGCGCTGATCTCATGGAGCTGAGCAATGTCCTCCCTTTTCAGGAATTGGGTCTGCCGGTTGATCTCCTCTTGCAGGCCGCTTTTTTCCATGAAGAGCTCATAGGCGGCCGAGGTGATGACAAAACCGTCGGGCACGGGCAGCCGGAGCCGGTTCTTCGCCTCTCCCAGATAGGCCATTTTATTACCGGTCTGGTCTGCCGTCTCTCTGCCGACCTTGTCCAGAGGGACCACGAGGGAGGCGACGTGGGTGGGCCTTTTTTTTGTCAGTTGCCGGTCGATCTTGGCGCGGATTTCGTCGAAAACCGCGAAAAGCTTCCGGTTCTCCCCGTCGGCGATCTCGTTGAGATTTTGAATGATCTTGTAAATATCGACAGAAAGTGCTGTGCATCGAGCCCGGACGAAGGCCATCCCGAAAACGCCCGGTCCTTCCATGGCCTGTTCCAATTCGTTTATGATTTCGAGGACTTCATCGTTGAGGCCGAGGAGGGTTTTGAAGTTTATATAGTGCTTCGTAAAGGCAAGACGAACGCTCTCTCTTTTCTGTTCCGCCTTTTGCAGCTTTGCCTCCGTCCGCCTCTTGAGGTAGTCCCTGATGGGCCGCATCTCCGATGATCCGTCCTTTTTCTATTTCAATCCGCTCAGCCTGCGTCTCTCCCCGAAGCACCAG
>JBEKOT010000059.1:0-13796 GCA_049521495.1 Syntrophorhabdales bacterium
TGCTGCAGCATCCGCCTATCCTGAAACGCCCTCCCCTCGAAGCTTTGCAGCGGCGTCACCTGCCATTCCAGCATCGGCCACATGGGCAGGGCCCGCATGATCTGGTCAAGCTCCTCATTCGAGGCGGCGTCGATGATGAATGCAACGGCGCGCTCCGACAAAGGGACACCGCCCGCGAGTATCTTGTTCTCCGACTGGAGTTTCTTGAGGACCTCGAAGCCGGGCAGAACGAAATCCTCCAGCACCTCTATCATATCTTCGGGCACGGTCAACGCAGGCCCCCCGCTTCCGATAACCAGGTAGTTCATGATGTGCCCTCCTCCACGGAATATACACCCGTCAGGCGACCGTGTAAAGCGTTTGTTTGCGCGGCGGGGCGCCCGCGCCGTAAGGACGTGGGTCGCCGAGCAATTGCCTACCATCTCGCAAGCCGAATGTGTTATATTGGTGTTAACGTTTCAAAGGCACAAACCGGGTTAATCGCCGGGCCGTTGTTTTTTTTAGGAAAAAAGAGGAGAGAAGGATGAACGAACATTATATCGAGGAAGGCCTTACCTTCGACGATCTTCTTCTCGTTCCGTCTTTCAGTCAGATAATGCCTTCCGAAGTAGAGGTATCGACGCTTCTTACCCCTGTGATAAGGCTCAACATCCCCCTTATGAGCGCAGCAATGGACACCGTGACCGAGGCAAAGACCGCCATATGCATGGCCCAGGAGGGAGGAATAGGCATAATCCACAGAAATATGGGCATCAGGGAGCAGGCCCAGGAAGTGGAGCAAGTAAAGAAATCGGAAAGCGGCATGATCGTCGACCCCATCGTCATATCGCCCGACCAGAAGATCAAGGACGCCCTGGAGCTGATGGCGCGGTTCAGGATCTCCGGGATCCCGGTCACCCAAGGCAGAAAGCTGGTAGGCATCATCACGAACAGGGACCTGAGGTTCGAGACAAACCTGGAGCATAAGGTCTCCGATGTCATGACAAAGGAGAACCTCGTCACAGTCGACGAGGGCATCAGCCTAGAGGAATCGAAGAGAATACTCCACCGCCACAGGATAGAAAAGCTGCTGGTGGTGGACTCGGAATTCAACCTCAAGGGTCTCATCACCATAAAGGACATAGAAAAGGTGATAAAGTATCCCTCAGCGTGCAAGGACTCCCTCGGCAGGCTGCGGGTCGGGGCCGCGGTCGGCGTGGGGAGCGACAGGGAGATGAGGATAGAAGCACTTATGAAGGCAGGCTGCGACGTGATAGTCATAGACACGGCCCACGGCCATTCCAGGAACGTAGTGGAGTCAGTGGAGGACATAAAGAGGAATTTCAAGAACGTGCAACTCATCGCGGGGAATGTCGCCACGGAAGATGGGTGCCTGGCCCTTATAGACGCCGGATGCGACGCGGTCAAGGTGGGCGTGGGACCAGGCTCCATCTGCACGACAAGGGTCGTCGCAGGAGTTGGCGTGCCTCAGATAACGGCCATTATGGAGGCGGCAAAGGCGGCGAGAAAGAGGGGCATCCCGGTCATCGCAGACGGGGGCGTGAAGTACTCGGGCGACGTGACCAAGGCTATAGCGGCAGGGTCGGACGTCATTATGATAGGCAACCTCTTTGCAGGCACGGACGAGACACCGGGCGAGATGGTCCTTTACCAGGGGCGCACGTACAAGATGTACAGGGGCATGGGGTCGCTGGACGCCATGAAAGAGGGCAGGACCAGGGACCGCTACTCCATCGCCGAGAACGAGGTCGAATCGAAGATCGTCCCCGAAGGCATAGAGGGTCGAGTGCCCTACAGGGGGTCTCTCTCCTTCACCCTCCATCAACTGATAGGCGGTTTGAAGGCCGGTATGGGGTATTTAGGATGCCGCAGCCTGGAAGAGCTCAAGAAGAATGCCAGGTTCCTTCGGATAACGAACGCTGGGTTGAGGGAAAGCCACGTGCACGACGTGATGATAACGAGAGAGGCGCCGAACTACAGGATCGAATAGCTAAAGGTTTGCCATGGCCTACGGTGATTACCACAAGGAGATAGTGGTCATTCTGGATTTCGGGTCGCAGTACACCCAGCTCATCGCGAGAAGGGTGAGGGAGCTGGGCGTCTATTGCGAGATCTTCCCTTACAACACCGACATCGAGAAGATAAGATCCATCAATCCCATAGGAATAGTGCTTTCGGGAGGCCCTCGCAGCGTCACCGAGGCTGAGGCTCCTTTCTGCGACGAGGCCGTCTTTCGCCTCCGCGTGCCCCTCCTGGGCATCTGCTACGGGATACAGTTGATCGCCAAGCTCCACGGCGGCGAGGTCCAGCGGTCGGAAAAGCGGGAATACGGCCGCGCCCACATTTACAGGGACAACGGCAGCCCGCTCTTGGAAGGAATTGAGGACGGCGACACCATCTGGATGAGTCACGGCGACAGCATCATGAAGATGCCCCCCGGATTCGCGGCCCTGGCCCACTCGGAGAACTCGCCTTACGCGGCCATCGGCGACGAGGCGGGAAGGGTCTACGGCGTCCAGTTCCACCCCGAGGTGCACCACACACCCAAGGGAAAGTTGGTCCTGAAGAACTTCCTGTACAAGGTTTGCAAGGCAAAAGGTCTTTTCTCGGCCGCCTCCTTCATCGAGATGACCACGGAGAAGATAAGGGAGGAGGTGGACGGCAAGAAGGTAGTCTGCGCCCTCTCCGGCGGCGTCGACTCCTCCGTCGTGGCCGCCCTCGTCCACAGGGCCGTAGGAGACAGGCTTACGTGCGTTTTCGTTAACAACGGCGTGCTCCGCAAGAACGAAGGAGAGGAGGTGCTCGACCTTTTCAAGGACCGCCTCCACCTGAACATTAGGTACGTTGACGGGTCCGAAAGGTTCCTCGGTGCTCTGAAGGGCGTCAGAGACCCGGAGAGGAAGAGGAAGATCATCGGAAGGCTCTTCATCAAAGTCTTCGAAGAAGAGGCGCGGTCGTTGGGAGACGTGCAGTACCTCGCTCAGGGCACCCTTTACCCGGACGTCATAGAGAGCGTCTCCTTCAAGGGACCTTCTGCGACGATAAAAAGCCATCACAACGTCGGCGGCCTTCCCAAGCGCATGCGCCTCAAGCTTATCGAACCGCTCCGGGAGCTTTTCAAGGACGAGGTCCGAGTCGTCGGCCGGGAGCTGGGACTGCCCGACCATGTGGTCCAGAGACAACCCTTCCCTGGCCCGGGCCTGGCCATAAGGATGATAGGCGACGTGACCAGGGAGAGGATCAAGATGCTCCAGGAGGCGGACGACATCATCCGTGAGGAGATAGAAAGGAAGGAAATCTTCGGCCACATATGGCAGTCCTTTGCGATACTGATCCCCATCAAGACGGTGGGCGTAATGGGCGACGAGCGTACCTACGCGCACGCCGTGGCCGTCCGGGTAGTGGAGAGCGAAGACGGCATGACCGCGGACTGGGCGAGGTTGCCCTACGACGTGCTGGACCTTATCTCCCGGCGGATAATCAACGAGGTCCCCGGGGTGAACCGCGTGGTCCTCGACATATCGTCGAAGCCTCCGAGCACGATAGAGTGGGAGTAGGTTGAGCGAGTTCGTCCACCTTCATCTCCATACGCAGTTCAGCCTTTTGGACGGGGCCATCCGCCTGGACCCGCTTTTCGAGACGGCCAAATCCTACAATATGCCTGCCTGCGCAATTACCGACCACGGGAACATGTTCGGCGCGGTCGACTTTTATTTTGCCGCCCTGAGCCACGGAGTAAAACCGATTATCGGCTGCGAGGCCTACATCGCGCCGAATTCGAGGACAGACAAGGAGCGGCACAAAGACAACGCTTACCACGTGGTTCTCCTGGCCCAGAACAACGAGGGGTACGCAAACCTCGTGAAGCTCATCAGCATCGCCCACATGGAGGGCTTCTACTATGTGCCGCGCATCGACAGGGAAATCCTGGCCCGGTACAACGCGGGCCTCCTATGCCTGACCGCCTGTATCAAGGGGCAGATACCCCAGATGATCCTGAAGGGGGACGAAAGCGGGCTCCAGGCCCGGATGGAGGAGTATATCGCTATTTTCGGAGACCGCCTCTACCTGGAGCTGCAGGACAACGGCATTGCCGAGCAGAAAAAGGTGAACGAAGGACTATTGCGCATGAGCGCCCGCTACGGCCTGCCGATCGTGGCAACGAACGACTGTCATTACCTGAAAAGACAGGAAGCCCGGGCGCACGAACTTCTGCTGTGCATACAAACGGGCAAGAAGATGAGCGACACGGACCGCCTGAAACTCTCCACGGACGAGTTCTATTTCAAGTCTCCCGATGAAATGGCATCGGCTTTTGCCGACCATCCCGATGCCCTGCGGAACACGCTCCTCATTGCCGAGAGGTGCGACGTCTCCATCCAGACCGGCACCTATCACTTCCCAAATTTCAGCCTGCCGGGGAACATAAGCCCCGAAGAGCACTTCGAGACCCTCTGTCTCAAGGGCTTCGAGAAGAAGATAGGGATGATAGCCTCATCTTACGCGGAATTCGGCAGCGAGCTGCGCGAGAAGTATAGAAACAGGCTTGCTTATGAGATGGACGTCATTAAAACCACGGGTTTCGCCAGTTACTTCCTCATCGTCGCCGATTTCATAGGGTACGCCAAATCGCAGGACATCCCGGTAGGGCCGGGCAGGGGCTCCGCTGCGGGCAGCCTCGTCGCCTATTGCCTCGACATCACGAACATCGACCCCATAAAATACGACCTCCTCTTCGAGCGGTTCCTCAATCCGGAAAGGATCAGCATGCCTGACATAGATGTGGACTTCTGCTTCGAAGGAAGGGAGCGCGTCATCGAGTACGTCACGAACAAGTACGGTAAAGACAACGTGGCCCAGATCATCACCTTCGGGACCATGAAGTCGAAGGCGGCCGTCAGGGACGTCGGGAGGGCATTAGGCCTTCCTTACGCGAACGTGGACCAGATCGCAAAACTAATACCCGCGACCCTGGACATCAGCATCGAACAGGCCCTGTCGGAAGAGCCGAGGCTCAGGGAACTCTGCCAAAAGGACAAGACGGTCAGCGAGCTCATAGAGAATGCGCAGGTTCTGGAGGGTCTCGCGCGCCACGCATCGACCCATGCCGCCGGCATCGTGATATCGAACAAGCCCCTCGTGGAGCATGTCCCTCTGTACCGGGGGCAGAAGGGCGAGACTGTGACCCAGTACTCCATGAAGACTATAGAGAAGATAGGGCTCGTCAAGTTCGACCTCCTCGGCCTCAAGACCCTCACCATTATAGACAACGTCATCAAGATGCTGAAGGCGGAAGGGACAGAGCTCGACATCACGGCCATACCCCTGGACGATCAAAAAACCTATCGACTCCTCGCCTCGGGCAATACCTCCGGCATATTCCAGCTCGAAAGCAGAGGCATGAGGGAGCTCCTAACCCGCCTCAAGCCTTCGCAGTTCGAGGACATCATCGCCCTCATAGCCCTCTACCGGCCGGGCCCGCTGGGCAGCGGGATGATCGACGATTTCATCAAAAGAAAACACAACCCGGGCCTCGTCAGGTACGAGACCGAGCTTCTCAGGGAGGCCCTGGAGGAGACGTACGGCGTCATCGTCTATCAGGAACAGATCATGAAGATCGCCTCGCTCCTCGCCAATTTCACGAAGAGCGAGGCCGATCAGCTCAGAAAGGCGATAAGCAAGAAGATACCCGAGCAGCTCGAATCCTACAAAGAGCAATTCAAAGAGGGGTGCGCGGCGAACAACGTGAGGCCGGAGGTCGCCGCAAAGATTTACGAGATCATCCTGCGGTTCGGCCAGTACGGCTTCAATAAATCGCACAGCGCAGCCTATGCGCTCGTGGCCTACCAGACGGCTTATCTTAAGGCCCACCACTACCTCCCCTTCATGGCCGCAATCCTCACGAACGAAGTGAACGACACGGACAGCCTGATCCGGTATATCACTGAGTGCAGGGAAAACGGCGTAGTTATCCTGCCCCCCGACATCAATGAGAGCGCCAAGGCCTTCACCATTGTGGGGAACGAGATAAGATACGGACTTCTCGGGATTAAGGGCGTGGGAGAAGCGGCCCTTGACAGCATCCTCGGTGCAAGGCAGGAATGCAGCGGCTTCTCTTCCTTCACCCATTTCTGCTCCCTCGTCGATTCGAGGAAGGTCAACAAAAAGGTCGTGGAGTGCCTGATAAAAGCGGGCGCCTTCGACTGTACGGGGCTAAAGAGGTCCCAGCTCTTTACGCTCGTACAGGAGAAATGGGACAGACTTGCGAAGAAAAACGGCAAGAACGGCCTCCAGATGGATATCTTCGGGAGCAATGCCTTCGCCCCGAGGGAGGACGACATCCCCCAGACCGACGAGTTGGACCACGGAGAGATACTGAAAGGGGAAAAGGAGGCGCTCGGCTTCTTCTTCAGCCAGCACCCCCTGTCCGCTTACGGGCGCATTATATCCCGGGTCACCAGCCTCGACACGGGAAGCATCAAGGAGACGGAGACGACCGAAGACGTGACTATCGTCGGCATCGTGAACGGGTGCAAGGAGATCACTACCAAAAGGGGAGACCGCATGGCGAACATCTCCCTCGAGGATACAAAGGGCATCATAGAGGTGATCGTCTTCCCCGACCAGTACTCGAAAAACCTCCTTCTGATAAGAAGCGAAAGGCCCCTCGTGGTGACAGGGGCACTGGAGAGGACGGAGGACGGGACAAGCCGCATCAGGGCGAAAAACATCACTTCTCTGGAGGAGATCCAGAAAGACCTGGAGAAGGTCGTACGAGTAAAGATCGATTGCGGGCTCTTCAAAAAGGATTATCTGAGGAAGCTCAGGGACGTTCTCGTTGCAATCAAGGGGGATTCGCGGGTCAAGCTGGAGTTCCTCCAGGACGGTGAGCACAAGGTGTTCGACGTCCCGGGCGTGCGCATCGATGCCGGTAAAACCGAGTTGGTCCGCAGGGCTTTCGCCGGGGGCCTCGATATAGAGGTCCAGGAATGAGGCGATATTATCTTGATTTCGAGAAAAAACTCGAGCCCCTCGAGCGCAGGATAGAAGAAATAAGAAAGTTCCACGACGTCACGGACGCCCACTACGTGAAGGAACTCGATCAGCTTGCCAGGAAGGTCGCCAAGGCGGAGCAGGAGACCTACGGGGCCCTGACCAACTGGCAGCGGTGCCAGCTCTCCCGCCATTTGAACCGGCCCCACACGCTCGACTACATCGATAATTTGTGCACCGACTTTGTAGAGATCCACGGAGACCGGAGGTTCAGGGACGACCCTGCCGTCGTCACGGGGTTCGCCCGCTTTGCCGACACAGCCATCGCCGTGGTGGGACACCAGAAGGGGAACACGCTGAGCGAAATGGCGTCGAGAAACTTCGGAATGGCCCATCCGGAAGGATACAGGAAGGCCATGCGGCTCATGGGGCTGGCCGAGCGGTGGGGCAAGCCCGTTCTGACCTTCATCGACACGCCGGGCGCTTTTCCCGGCGTCGGCGCGGAGGAACGGGGCCAGGCGGAGACCATCGCGTCAAGCATCGAGACCATGTTCTCCCTTTCCGTCCCGGTCGTCTCGGTCGTTATCGGGGAAGGGGGCAGCGGAGGCGCCCTTGCCATAGCCGTGGGCAACAGGATCCTGATGCTTGAAAATGCGATCTATTCGGTCATCTCGCCGGAGGGTTGCGCGGCCATCCTGTGGAGAGACGGATCGAAAGGCCCCCTCGCTGCCGACGTCCTGAAGCCGACGGCCAGGGACCTCTATGAGCTGCGGGTGATAGACGAGATCATACCAGAGCCCCTCGGAGGGGCCCACAGGGCCTGGGAAACAACCTTCCGGACTGTCTCGGCAGTTATCGCCAAACACCTGGGCGAGCTGCTCCAGGCGACAGGGGAAGAGCTGAAAAGACAGAGGTATGAGAAGTTCAGGAACATGGGCATATTCGACGAGGCAACGTAGCGAAGGAGCGGCCCACCTATGAGGGCCCATGTGCTCCAGCACGTCCCTTTCGAAGGCATCGGCAGTATAGCGGGGTGGTTGGAGCAAAACGGGGCAGACGTGACGTTGACCCGTTTTTTCGAGAATGGGCCCCTCCCTCAGCCTGACGGCCTCGACCTCGTCATAGCCATGGGCGGGCCGATGAGCGCCAACGACGAACCGGTGCTGCCGTGGCTGCGTCCGGAAAAGGCGTTCCTTCGGGAGGCCGCCCGGGCCGGTGCGGCCGTCCTCGGCGTCTGCCTCGGGGCTCAGCTCCTCGCCGCAGCCTTTGGGGCCAGGGTATACCCGGGTCCCTTCAAGGAGATAGGCTGGTTCCCCATAGAGGCAGTTGCCCGGCAGGCAGGCGCCTTCAGGTTCCCCGATAGGTGCACCGTTTTCCACTGGCATGGGGAGACTTTCGACCTGCCGCCTGCTGCCGTACACCTTGCCAGAAGCGCGGCCTGCGAAAACCAGGCCTTCCAGATAGGCCGCCGCGTGATGGGCCTGCAGTTCCACCTCGAGACCACACGGGAGAGCGGACTCGCGATCCTCGACAACTGCAAAGACGAGCTGGCCTCCGGGCCCTACGTCCAGAGCGAATCCGAACTTCGGGCCGCTTCAGCCGACTCTTACGCCGGGATCAACAGACTGATGGACAGGATACTCTCCTATCTGACCGGACGGTAGCCGGATTTGTCCGTCAGCCGGGAGAAGGAAAGCATCGGCCTGCACCCTTCCTCATATCTCCATGAGGTCTTTGCCGGCTATTATCCGGCCGGAGAAGCTCGCGCGGGCCGGCTCTATCCACATGTCGTCGGTAATGGAAGCATCGTCGGAGGGAACGAAGTGCGTCAGAACCAGGGTCTTGACCCCGGCTTTCTTCGCTACTATCCCCACTTCTTCCCGAGTGGTATGGCTCGCCACGATGTGGTTAACGAGCCTTTCCGCGTTAGGGACGCGCGCCATCAGCCTGGAAAGGGCCTCTTTGTTGATAACCTCATGGACGAGGACATCCGCCCCTTGGGCAAGCTTGACGAGGTTGTCGGAGGGGGTGGTATCGCCTGAAAAGACGATCGAGCGGCCGGGCGTGTCGAAGCGGTAGGCGTAGGAAGGGACAACAGGCGGGTGGTGCACGAGGGCCGCAGTAACTTTCACCTGGTCGTCCTCCATCACCAACCCTTCTTTAGCGATCTCATGTGAGGCGACCATGGGAACCAGGGGAGGCCTGCCCTCATCCGGTATCCTGATGTCGATATCGTAAGCGTTCGCCTCGAAGAACGACCTCGTGATCCTTTCGAGCGGCGGCGGACCCCACGAGTCTATCCTGCCTTTGAACCCGCTTACCCAGGCATTATATACGAGCGGCCCGTACTCCAGGTTGTGGTCGGAGTGATGATGGGTGATAAAGATGTGCCTGAGGCTGGTGAGGGGGATGTTCGCCATCACGAGCTGCCTGCTCACCCCGCCGCCGCAATCGACCACATAGGGTATCTTGTTTACCACGACGACCCACGCGGACTGGTTCCGCAGCTTGTTGGGCCTCGGGCCTCCGCCTGTGCCGAGGAGTATCAGGCGCGGCCCCTTTCCACCCGGCGGCGCTTGTTCCCCCTTTTTTTGCCCCAGGGCCTTGCCCGCCAGCAGTACCCCCGCCGCAGTCGCGCCGAGTGACGTTGAAAGGAACTGGCGGCGCGTGATACCGTCCTTCTTTTTCATCGAGCCCCCTCTCTTCTTTCAGTGCTTTTCCGGATTGTCCCCGGAGCCGCTTCTACCCTCCGCCGATGGGCGGTACAAGGGCAACCTCGTCTCCTTCTGTAAGGTGCAGGTCAGGCTTTGCATGACGGCCGTTGACGAAGATCAGAATGACCTCGCCTTCCGGGACCCCGAGCTGCTTCATAACCTTCAGAACGGTAGCGTCCTGGTCAACCTCCAAAGCCTCCTCTCCGGGGCGGCCCCGGCTCAACGTGGCGAAAAGCCTTACGGTGATGCGCATGCCCTCAGATGCGTCCAGCCGCATCCTCCAATAGTGCCGGCCCTCCTCAGGGAGGAAGGCTGTACCGATCGTCCGTCGAGGGCCGCCCCCTTGATCCCGTCAAAGAACCGATCCGGCTCGGCCGCAAAAAACAATTCAAGCTCGCCGGAAGGAACATAGATGCCCCTTTCGAGGAAGAGAGGCCCCAGGTCGGCCATTAGCAGGTTAAACACCTTCACCTGGAGCAAACCCTCCTTCTCCTCACCGTGCCACTCTTCCTGCTTATGGGTAATGGTGTTTCGTAACGACGCATAAAACCCCTGACGTCTCATGGTCGCGCCGACAAGACCGGGCATGGCCGAGGAAAGGGCCAGCGTCGAGCCTTCGGTGACCGTCGCCGCATCGAGGTCGTCGACAGGCTTGCCATCAAGAAATATGGTGCTGATCCGCTCGGCAACGTACTGCGGGGGTAGGCCCAGACGTTCCCGCAGGAACCGCCCGACGCCTGTGCCCACCCTGGCCTTTATTAAGAAGCCTCCTTGAAAGATCCTATAAAACCTTGCCAGGAGGTCTCTCTCCACAACCAGGGACAGCTCGGCCCAGCGACCGTCCCCGGCCACTATAGCTTCGGCATCCTCCATGGCCCGTCCTCTCAAAACAAAGGGGGAAAGGATTGACCCTTCCCCCCTTGTCCGTCTATTCTACCAGTTAAAGACCCTGTCAAGCTCCTCGTCGCTGACGCCGAAGGTCACGTTATGGGGAGGCACAGGCTGGGTCTTGAAGAACATGGGCAACCTGTCCTGTTCCTTGGAGAAACCCGCCCTGATGTTGAAGTCCCTCTCCATGGTGAGGATCCTCTTCCCGAGGGCCGTTACGTCCTCGGCGGTCATGCCGGCTCCGTAGAAAGCGTTGAGCATATCCAGGAGGGCCTGGAAAGTTTCGGGCTGATCGAGGATGGCAAAGGCGATAAAGAGACACATGCCCGTCGAGTCAATAGCAGCAGTGGCGACTTGGAGGTTTCTCGAAAGTTCGATCTGTCCCTCTCCCTTCAGTGGATCGACGAAACCGCCCACCTTGAGTATATTCGCCGTAACGGCGTAGCCGGCAGTGTGGTCGGCGCCCATGGGGCTTGTCGCATAGGTCACGCCTATCCCTTGCACTGCCCTCGGGTCGTAGGCCGGCATACCTTGCCCCTTCACGACCGGGACCCTCTCTACCCCGAAGACCTTGCCCGTGACAGCCGCCCCGCTGCCGATTATCCGGCCAAGGGGCGTTCCCCTGCGCACATCCTTTATGAGGTCTATCGCGGCGTCGGCATCGCCGAAACGGAGCAGGCCCGCGTCCATGGCAACCCCGATGGTGACGCCCATCTCTATCGTATCGAGTCCTATATCATCGTCGAGGAAGTCCATCATCGCTATCTTGTCGAGATCGTCGATCCCGCAATCGGCGCCGTGCGCCCAAACCGTTTCGTACTCAGGCTGCTTGCTCAAGTAGTGACCGTCCTTGTCGTTGTAAATGCCTGAACAGCGGATGACGCAGCCCCGGTTGCAGGCGTGCGAGGCAAGGCCCCCCCGCTCGGTTTCGAGGGCGGCCTCCGTTTCTCCGCTTATCCGCGAGACCCCCTTAAAGGTCCCCTGCGAGAAATTGTACGTGGGGTAGCCCCCGGCTTCATTGAGGATATTGGCCAGTACGTTGGTCCCGTAGGCTGGGAGGGCCTGACCTGTAACAGCGTTTTTTCTTAAGCCTTCCACGAATGCCCTGTTCGCCTCCCCGAACTTCGCCGGGTCCTTCGGCGGCCGGGCGGAAACGCCCCTATCATCAAGCACGATGGCCTTGACGCCCTTGGCCCCCATTACCGCCCCGACGCCGCCGCGACCCGCGTGTCTCGTAGGGCGCAGTTCCGTGTCCGTGCAGGCAACAGATGCGGCAGCAAGCTTCATCTCACCGGCGGGGCCTATGGATAGGCAGGCTATGTTGTCCCCGTACTCCTTTTTCATACGCTCCACCGTTGCATAATTGCCGAGCATCTTCAGACTGTTGTCGATGGAGCAGGTGACGCCGTCCTTATTTATCAATATCTTGTAAAGGTCGTCTCCCTTCGGCTTTCCCTCGAGCACGATGGCGGCGTAACCGAGACGGGCCAGCATCGCGGCGGGCTCGCCGCCCGCATTTGCCTCCTTGATGCCTCCCGTAAGGGGACTCTTGCACCCCACCGAGAGCCTGCCCGACATGGCGGCTATGGTGCCGCTCAGGAGTCCGGGCGCGATGACGAGCTTGTTGGAGCCACTCAAAGGGTGGCATGACGGCGGCACCTCTTTGCTCACTATGGCAGACGTGAGGCCGCGTCCGCCCAGGCCGGCATAGTCGCCGATGGGAGCTTCGATTGCCTTCGGGCCTTCCGCAGCTCCCATATCGATCCTCAGGATCTTGTCCATAACGACCTCCCCCGTATTGGCGTTAGTATCCGGATAGATACATTATGCCGCAGCGCCTTATGAGGCGCAAGAGAAATATTACAGCCTTTCTTCAATTCAATCGGTATTTCCGTCGTACCGGACCGTAGGGCCCTTTCCGATCAAAAACGGGCTTCTGGGATCGTGGAGGGCCCTGTTTCTCCGGGCCTCGCCCCTGTTTGAATTGGCATAGCAGTAAAGGCAGCCATGAAGGCATGTGTTGTATTGCCCCACATCCTGGCTTTCCACACACCTGCAGTCCTCGCGCTGGTATCTGTCTTTCCTGCCGGAAACGTCGACCCCGAAAAGCCTTCTTATCAGCCGGTCGTCGACGCATTTTCCGTGCTCGACGCCCGCGCCGGAGAGATCGAGCTTTTCTGCGCAGCTCACGATCTCCATGGAATTCCTGCGTGCAATGTCGGCCAGGGCGCCGGCGATCCGCCGTGCCTGCTCCGGACTTCTGGCGTCGTCATAAAACTTGATGCCTTCCCGTGCGCTTATTCCGGCGAGATTCCTGCTGACGCTCCTATACAGGTGCAGGAAGCTAATCACCACCCGCAAGGTCGAGCCGCGAAGCTCCGAGGCCAGACGATCGAAGGCCCCGATGAGGCTGCCTTCGGGGGTCAAGTCGGAAATGATGATGGGATCGAACCGCCATATCACCTTCTCTGCGCCGATCTTACCGCTCAAGGCCCTGAAAGCGGCCAGCAGCTCGGCCGCGGCAGGAACGGACGGCTCGAGGGGCTTGGGGTAGGCCGTAAGGGTGAACTGGAAGTAGTACCTGTACCCGCGGTCGTCGAGCTCGTCGAGGCAGCCCAGCATCGGCCCCGGGTTCTTCGTCCAGAAGACTATGGCATCTACCCGGTCGGGGGAAAGCTCGACCCGCCTCACCTGGTGCGCGTTGAACGGGTTCCGGACCAGAAGGTGCCCTTCCCGGATCCGGTTCATGAACCATCCGTGGTAGAAGGCGGGGATATCGGTTCGTCTGCTGGCGCTTATGATCATACCGGCAGACTTTATTGTATCATGAAAAGGCCCATCCGGGCCGCTACGCCTGTCCCCCTTCCTCCACCACGCAGCATGCGCCCTTTCTGCCGAGCATCCGGTTGATGACTGCGGACGCGCAGCCGACGCCGGACCTAACGGTCAGCGCCAGGCTGGGACAGTTGCACTGGCACGCCCCGCACTCTATGCAGGCGTCGCGGGCCGCGACCTCTATTTTGCCGTTCGCCGCGGCAAGGACACCCCGCGGGCAGACGGACAGGCACATCAGGCACCCTGTGCACTTCTCTCCGTCGAAAGCGAGGGTAACGACGTCTTTGAGATACATGAGCCGCTTCATTCTACTAGCCCCCTCCGACGGCGGCGGCGACCCAGAGGGCCAGGCCGGCGGCCGTACCC
>JBEKOT010000060.1:0-13738 GCA_049521495.1 Syntrophorhabdales bacterium
TGCGGGAAAAATGGCGGAGGGAGAGGGATTCGAACCCCCGGTCCGCTTATCAGGCGAACAACCGATTTCGAGTCGGCCCCGTTATGACCGCTTCGGTATCCCTCCGCAGCTGAAAGAACCGTTTGAGCAAGGCTTCACTCTTCTGACCCAGAACACCGCCCCGGATTTCGACCTTGTGGTTCGACGGGAAGGCGTTTGCGTCCATACTTCCGCCGAAGGCGCCCCTTTTAGCGTCGAAGCAGCCGAAGACTACCCTTTTTATCCGTGCCTCCTGGACGGCGCCGGCGCACATGAGGCAGGGCTCTTTAGACACGAAAAGCGTGCAGCCGACGAGACGATGGTTGCTCAGCGCCTCGGCTGCCTTCCCTATGGCGAGAAGCTCCGCATGGGCAAGCGGCGAGTTGAGGCTTATCGTGAGGTTGTGGGCTGATGCCAGGACCCTCCCGTCGCCCGCGACGATAACCGCCCCGACCGGAACTTCCCCCTCCTCAAAAGCGCGCATGGCCTCGTCCAGGCACATCTCCATAATGGGCTCGTCCATAACTTCTTAATATACCCGCGGCGGGAGTGAAAATCAAATGGACGACCAAAATCCGTCAAAGAGGGGGTGGCCGGAGGCGCCGACCTTTTCCTTCATTCCGACCAGGTAGTCGGGCCTGATGCCGGCCTTCCAGTTCGGATAGCCTCCTCCCCATACGTAGCGGAGGAGGTCGTGGAACTCCTCCCTGCTGAAAAGGTAGTCCCCGATCTCAACCGTAGAGCCGGTGGCATCGGCAACGACCGGCACAAGGCTGGCTTTTTCGTAGCGCTCGATCAGCTTTCTGACTATGCTTTGCGTGCCTGCGCCTTCGGGGTTTTGCGCGAACGCCTCCATGTCCCTGGGGAAGGGGAATAGGCGGTATACATCGCCGATGAAACCCCTCAGGTCCACGCCGTGGATGGCCCCCGCCAGGCTCCCTATCTGCTCTTCCTTGAGTCTGTACACCTCCCATTCCATCCTGAGGTCGCTGCCGGGCCGGCCCTCCGCCATTGCCGCCACATGGTTGCAGAAGTCGGAGGCGAATATGAAATAGGTATCGAGCAGGAGAAGGTCCGTCTCTATGTTGAAGAAACCGAAGGCAAGCTCGCCGTGGCTTATGGAATTGAAGGCAAGGGGCATAAGCAATTATACCAGCGGGGTATGTCGAAAACAATCCGATATATGATATAGTCATTGCAATGACAGGGCAAAAAAAGTACCAGGACCTCAAGGCCGGCCTCAAGAGCCTCGGCAGGGTCGTTGTATGTTATTCCGGGGGTGTGGACAGCACACTCCTTCTCAAAACCGCTGCCGACGCCCTGGGGAAGGAGAATGTCCTGGCCCTTATCGCAAGGTCCGAGACCTATCCGGAGCGTGAGATCGAGGAGGCGGTCGCTTTCGCCCGGGCATCCGGCATAGGCTGGGAGATTATCGAAACCGATGAGATGGGCGACGATTGTTTCCTCAGCAACACGAGCGAGCGTTGCTATTACTGCAAGCTGCATCTTTTCGGCCGGGCCTGGGAAATCGCGAGAAAGAGGGGCTTCGATCAGGTGCTGGAAGGCTCCAACGTCGACGACCGGACGGACTACCGGCCCGGCCGCCGCGCGGGTAAGGAGCTTCTCGTTGCAAGCCCGCTCCTTGATGCAGGCCTGACGAAAAGCGAGATCAGGGAGGTCTCGGCCGCCCTGGGCCTTTCTACCCACGATAAGCCCTCATTGGCGTGCCTTGCCTCCAGGATACCTTACGGGACCAGGATAGAGGCGAATGTGCTCAAAAAGATAGAGCGCGCCGAGGAATTCTTGCGCTCCCTGGGGATAGGACAGGTAAGGGTCCGATATCACGGCCAGGTCGCCAGGATCGAGGTTCTGGATGAGGACTTCGAAAAGGTGATGGCGTTGAGGGACGAGATTGCCGACGCGCTGACTGAGGCCGGCTTTCTTTATGTGACGCTCGATCTTAAGGGGTACAGGACAGGCAGCATGAATGAGGGGCTGATAACCGGATAGGCCTGCCTTCCGCGGAAGGGAAGTGTCCCGCGATCTTCGCTCTTACCTGCCTGTGTCCCGGATCTCCAGGACCATCCTTCTTGTTCTGCCCTTCCTGAGCAGAGTCACCTCGAACCGACTGGCCGACCGGAGGGAGCCCTCGTTCGCCGCAAAGGCCCGGGCGGGTATGCCGTTGACTGCGATGATCCGGTCGCCCGGTCTGAAACCGACATTTTCCGGGATGCTCCCCTTGTCCACCTGGACAAGCTCGTAGCCGGCGAGGTCTCCGTTCTTGTCCAGGCGCGTCTTGATCGCAACGGTGGACAGGACTATCTGATTATCCTTTTTCACATCATCGGCAAGGGCTCTTGAGACGACGATCGTCTTTCCCCGTCTTGTTATCTGCCGGGCGTAGGAATCGGCCTTTTGCTTTGTCCCTCTAGACGTTGCGACCTGTTTTGCCGTATCTTTCAGCCCCGCAGCAGGAACGTCCGGCGAGGCGAGGCATGTTCCTTTCCCTATGAGGCTGCATAATACCAGGGCGCATGCCGCAGGCGCGAGGTATCGCACTCTTGTCCATCCGATCATCTCAAGACCCCCGTAATGGTCCGGGAAGGCCGCTGGCGGCCCGTTTTTTTTGCACCCCGGAAATGCTATACTTCATAATACTAGATTTTAGGAAGGTTAGGGGCAACCGACTTCTTTCTATTCTATGGTGCCGAAGAGGGGACTCGAACCCCTACAGGCGTTCGCCTACCAGACCCTGAACCTGGCGCGTCTGCCAATTCCGCCACTTCGGCGCTCTTTTAGATTATAGAGAAAAGCCGCCCGATGTCAAGAGGTCAAGATGCGCGTATTCGAGTCGCTCGATATTGAGGAGAAGTTCAAAAATCCCGTGCTGACCATCGGAAACTATGACGGGATCCACATAGGTCACAGGCGGATCATCGAGAGGGTAAAAGCGAATGCCAAAGCCCTTTCCGGCACTTCTATGCTTATGACTTTCAACCCCCACCCCCTGCATATTCTCAGACCCCACGGGGAATCGGCAGCAATCGTTCCTCTCGCCGAAAAAAAGCGCCTCATTGAGGAGGCTGGCATTGAAGTCCTCATCATTGTGCCTTTTACAGTCCGATTCGCCCATCTGTCCCCTGAGACGTTCATCACCTCTATCCTTGTGGAAAGGCTGGCCATAAGGGGGCTCGTAGTCGGCTACGACTTCAGGTTCGGGCGGCAGGGGCGGGGCGACATAGCTTTACTGGAGGAGGCCGGGCACAAAGCCGGTTTCTTCGTCGAGACGGTCGGTCCCATCACCCTGGAGGGAGAGAAGGTAGGGAGCAATCGCATCAGGAGGCTAGTGGCCGAAGGGGACGTGTCAACGGCCGCGCGCCTCTTGGGAAGGCCTTTTGCCATCGAAGGGACGGTAGTGAGGGCGCTGGGCAGGGGCAGGGATATAGGGTACCCGACGATCAACCTCGAAACCGACTACTCTCTCATCCCGAAAAACGGCGTCTATGTCACGGAAGTGGCCTTCGAGGGCTCAAGGCACGGCGGCCTCACCAACATAGGTCACAACCCCACTTTCGAGAAGGGGCAGAAACGGTCGATCGAGACGTTTATCCTCGATTTCGACGGCAATCTTTACGAAAGGAGGGTACGCCTCCATTTTCTCGCCAGGATCAGGGACGAGATGAAATTCGAGACCGCGGAGGAACTGAAAGCCAGGATAGGCGCCGACGTGGAGATCGGCAGGGCTCTTTTCAAAGAGCGCGCAATGTAAGCGAAGGACCGGCTGCGCCCTACGTGAAGTTTCAGGCACAGTTCCCACCCTGCCTACCTGAGCCTGCAGCCTCCGGTGCCAACATACCATCTCTTTCTCTGAAGGCGGGCCGGGGGACATCCTGGTAAAATGAACGGCCCGTTTTTCTTTTATAAGGCGGATCGCTTCAAGCGTATCCGGAATGCCCTTGGACCCTACCCTTATGCTCCCTGTTGAAAGGATTTTCACATGCAATCTTAATAGTCGGTAGGCGATACGTGGCTTCGTATTCTCTAATCCTCCTCTTGAAGTGGAGGTTGTTTCTGCATTTCTTGAGCCATCCGAGCATGTTTTCTTTTGTCTCGTACTTCTCCGGCACGGACTCGCCTTTTATCCTGGCCCAATATTCGTCCGGCTCGTAAGATTGGCAGAGGTGAGCCGTTCTTACTTTCCAATTCTTGAACAGGCGTCTGACATCGCTCGCTACAGTCGCAACGTAGAGATCGCATTCGGGCGCTTCGGCGGAATCGTTCTTATTCAATATTACGGTATCATCAGGTACACTAACCCAATCGTCTGCAATCCTCCGGGTGATAAGAACTACCTCGCACCCCAGTTCTTTCAGCATTCGCACGTGTTGGAGAAAGACTTTTACTCCTCCTGAAATGCCGATGTTTCTGATGAAATATCCGATTCGCATTACAGTCTTATACCCCATGTCAGCAAGCAAGATCAACGGTCTCAGATCAATGGACCCGCCGGCTGCCTGACGACTATATCGAGCGCAGCAAGGCCCGCCTCGCCTATTAAATTCTTGTTAATCAGGTATTCTTGCGACAAATGTCTTCCTCCCGAACTTCCCAGGTAGAGGACGTCGAAAAAGTGAAGAATACAAGCTGCATCCCTACGACTCAGGAGAGGACGAGTTTTGCTATTCCCTCAAGCTATATGGAGCGCGCGACCGGGGGTTGGTCCGCCGACAACGCCCCCATCCTTCGGGCTACGAGGACGATGGAATAAGCGTAATCGATGGAGAGCAGACGGAACAGGAAATGTAACATATAGACCTTGAGGACGTACAAAGCTATCATTGAAGACCCTGAAGGTACCGTTCAACTCGAACCCGGTTTTGCCGAGTCAATATATCTAATGGCGGTCTTCAGCCCTTACAATCCATCTAAATTATTATGCCTGGGATCGGGATCGAACCGACATGGTGCTTTCGCACCGAGGGATTTTAAGTCCCTTGCGTCTACCTGTTCCGCCACCCAGGCCGCATCCCTAGCTTATAATAGGAACGGCCTGCATTGTCAATATAAACTAGCCGGCTTTTTTGGCCGCCTCCGCGATCTCGGTCTCGACGGCATCGAGCAGCAGCTTGGAGGAAAGGGGCTTGCTCAGGACCCTTTTGATGTTGGGCGTTCCCTGTACTGCGGCCAAGGAGGGGAAATAGGCGCTGATGAGGATCACCGGAATGCCGGCGTTGATTTTGAGCATCTCTCCGGCCAAATCATATCCGGACATTTCGGGCATTTTTATGTCCGCCACTACAACGTCTATCTTGGTCGTATTCATTTCGAAAAAGACGAGGGCCTCCCTGGGGTCGGTGAAGGCGGCGTATCGATAACCGTGCCTTCCCATGAGCGCCTCCAGGTACTCTTTGACAAGTCCTTCATCGTCAACGACCAGCACCAGTTTTTCTCTCATCCCGCCCCCTTTCAGGCCTTTTCGCAGTCGTCCGCTTCATGCCCTGTCCGTTTCAAAGAAAATATAAGACCTGCCCTGAGAAACGTAAATGCGAGACGGAGCGAGAAAAGAACTTCCGTTAGGGCGCCGACCGTCAGCGGATAGACGAGGGGACGGCTAGGAATGCGAACGGCGAGGAGTAGGCCGCGTTCATAAGCTCTCTCGAAAGGGAGCCGAAGATCCATTTCGAGAACGAGAAGGGCTTCTCCGTGTAGACAAGGTTCGGCTTTCCTTTGATCTTGAGTACAGCCTTGAGCGCATCAACCGTGTCGTAGAAATTCCCCAGGGCGTCCACCAAACCCGCGTTCTTTGCCTGGCTTCCCGTATAGATCCTGCCCTCGGCGAGCTTCTTCACTTTCTCGAGTTCCATCTTCCTTCCGGTTGATATATCTTTCATGAACTGCTCGTAAATATTCATGACTATGCCGTCCATGTACTCCCTTTCAGCAGGCGTCATATCCCGGAACGGCGAACCGACGTCCTTGAACTCGCCCGCCTTGATGGTGTTGCTTTTGAGCCCTATCTTCTTAAGCACCTCCTGGGCTATCATGAGATGCATGATCACGCCGATGCTGCCCGTGATGGTCGACGGGTTCGCATAGAGCTTCTCAGCGGCCGAAGCTATGTAGTAGCCGCCGGACGCGCACGTGGTGCCCATCGAGACGTAGACTTTCTTCTTCTCCCTGAGCTTTTCAACTTCCCTGTAAATTTCCTGCGTCGGGCCCACCGCCCCTCCGGGCGAGTTTATTCTCAGGATCACCCCCTTGATCGAGGCGTCTTCCTTGAAGCGCTCGATGTCGTCCATCACTTCCTTGGAGCCGGTTATGACCCCTTCTATCTCTACCACGCCTATCCGGTCGCCGGAAGGTCTGCCGGCGAGACCGGCAACCAGGGACACAACGAAAATCAGGACGATCAGCGAAAGGATGATAAGGAGTGCTTTTTTCTTTCGACTCCAGGGCATGGCTTCACCTCTTTTTTAGTATTATAGTCCCGAAGGCTCTCTTTTGCGAGAGAGCGGCCAGCTTCAGCTTGGCAATCTCCAGTATTGCGAGGACCGCCGCCACTCTCTCGCGCAGCTCCTGCTCGAGCCCCACCTTGAAGACGTATCTGCCGACGCGCTCCAGCTCTCCCTTGATCTCCTCAAGCTTCTCCTCGAGGGTAGGCCGGATTTCACCTATGGTAAGGAAACGCTCCTGCCTGCCCTTTATCAACTGGAGAAAGAGCGTGCACAGGGACAGCACGTCTTCCTCTTCCCCGACGTCCACCGCGGGCAGACGGGCGAAGGTGTCCCTGCCGAGCAGGGAGAGGTTGTCGAGGCTCTTCGCCATAGCCCTGATCTTCTCGTATTCTATGATCTTCTCGACAAGTTCCTCCCTCGGGTCCTCGCCTTCCAACGGAAGGAGCATCCTTGACTTGATGAAGATCAGGAGGGACGCCATTTCGATGAAGTCCTCCGCGGTGCGCATGTTCATCTCCCTGGCCAGATCGACATACTCCAGGAACTGCTCTGTTATCCAGCCGATGGGGATATCGAAGATGTCGATCTTGTTCCGCTTGATAAGCGTGATCAGGACGGGAAGCGGCCCTTCGAAGCATTCCATCTGCAGCTCGAGGGTCGGCGCTCGGAAAAGCATCATTGCACCTCCCCTGCAGGGATACTACGCTCCTCTGCATAGCTTCTTACGAAGGCCAGTTCCTCCTCCCTGGTTGCTAGGTTCCGATCGATCTTGGCCTCTTTGAGCGCGTCGAGAATCTCCCTGAACACCGGGCCTTCCTTGATGCCCATCTTTTTAAGGTCCTCTCCGGTCGCAATAGGCCGGAGGCTTTCGGCATAGGTTATGTAGCCCGAGACCGCCTTCTTTACGTCGTCGGAATGGGTCCTGGCCATGACGAAGAGGCGCCCTTCCTGGGTCAGGAGCTCAAGCTGCCTGAAGGCCTCGCTCTTCCTCATGAAGCGGATGCCTATAGAAAGCCTTCCCATGACCTCCCGCACCCTGGCCGCCTCCTGAGGAAGTTTTCTCCTGACCGATTCCGGAGTCCCTAGCCTTTTCGCGAAGTCACCCACTTCCGAAAGGGTCATGCGGTCGGAAAGACCGAGGAGGTAGTAAAAAACGCGGTTATACCTACCTTTGAACGAGAGATTGTACCATTTGAGGACCGTGTCCATCTCCTTGAAGAGCCTCTCTTTCTCCACGTCGAACACGAGGGTCGGGAAGATGAAGCGGAGGAGGTCAAGCTCCTGCAGTCTCTTCATGATCGCCCCAGGGTCCGCCTCAAGGAGGGAGAGCGAGAGCTCCCTCCATATCCTGACGCCTTTTATCTTCGAGAGAAAATCCATCTTTACCGCGTTCTTTATGAGATTGACGGTGAACTTCCCGATCTGGAAACCGAAGCGCTGCTCGAACCTGACAGCCCGGAAGACCCTTGTAGGGTCCTCCACGAAGCTCAGACTGTGGAGCACCCTGATGCTTTTTTCCTTTATGTCCCGCTGGGCACCGAAGAAGTCGATTAGCTCACCGAAGGTGTTCCTGTTCAGGGAGATGGCGAGCGTGTTGATGGTGAAATCCCTCCGATAGAGGTCAAGCTTCAAAGAGCTGTGCTCGACAATGGGCAGTGCGGCAGGGGCCTTGTAGTACTCGAGCCTGGCGGTTGCCACGTCAACCTTGAACCCGTCGGGGAAGAGTACCTTCGCCGTGCCGAACTCCTTATGTACCCGTACCCTGGCGCCGAAGCGCTTTGCCAGCTCTTCGGCAAAAGGGATGCCATCGCCCTCTATGACGATATCTATATCGAAGTTGTCGTTCCTGAGCAGCAGGTCCCGGACAAAACCGCCCACGAGATGGGCATGATAGGCCATTTCGTCCGCCAGGCGGCCCATGGCGATCAAGTGGTCAAGCATCGGCCCGCTCACGCGCTCCGCCATGAGCCTTTTCACATTCTTCCTCTTTTCGTAGACGTCGTGATAGTCAAGTTTGCCGAGCACGCTTTTCCTGATCTCGTCTTCCAGGACACGGAGCAGGTCCGTCCTCGTTATGGCGCCCACAAGGGCCCCGTCCTCCGTCACGGGGAGAAAGCGCTGATTGCCGCCGACTATGATTTCCTTCACCCGTTCTATAGAATCGGCGGGCCGGACAACGGAGAAATCGGTTACCATATACTCCCGCAGCGGGATTTCTTCCAGCCGGTGAAAGGCCGCCTTCTCGACAATCTGCCTGGTCATGATGCCGACCACCCGGTTTGCCGACGTGACAGGCAGGGAATTGATATTGTATTTCGTAAGGATATCGCGGGCCTGGCGTATGGTCGCATCCTGGTCGACCGACACTACGGGAAAGAACATGATGTCCCTCGCGGCCCACAGGGGTTTGACCATACTGCGGAGATGTTCGATAAGCCTGGATTTCGCCTCGACGATAGTGCCCTTTCTCAGGGTGGCCGACGCCGCCTCCTTGTGGCCGCCCCCTCCCATGGGCGCGAGTATCCGGCCCACGTCGACCTCCGGGATGCGGCTCCTGCCTATTATGTAGACCCTATCGTCCATGCGGAAAAGGGCAAAGACTGCGTTGAGGTTCTCCATATCGCGGAATTTCTGCACGAGGACGGCCAGGTCGCCCACGTAACTCTCCGTGCTGCCTTCGGTGATCACCACGTCCAGGCCGTTGACGTTGTGCACCACCGCTGCTTCTATGAGGTCGTTGAGCACGTGCACCTGCTCGGGCGACATCTCTTTTACAACGATATCCGCGACAAGGTCTACGCGGCCACCTTTCGAAAGGAGGAACGAGGCGGCCTCGAAGTCGCTCCGCGTCGTGGAGGGGTAGTGGAAGCTGCCCGTCTCCTCGTAGATGCCCAGCATCATGATAGTTGCCTCTTCGGGCGAGATGTCGCAGCCCTTTTTGCGCAGCAGGTCCACGAGGAGGCTCACGCACGCGCCCGACGAGCCGGTCACCCTAATCTCCCCCTCGATGTCGTCTTTTGAGGGCGGATGGTGATCATACACGTGGACCTTCACCCGCCCCTCCTCGACGAGCTTCGCAAACTCGCCGATCCTTCCCTTTTGCTTGGTGTCGACGACGATGAGCGTATCCACTTTGCGGGAATCGATATCCTTGATCTTTGCGATGTTCATAAAATAGAGGGTCGAGCGGATGAGGAAATCGCGGACCGTCTTTTCCTGGGAGCCCGGAAAGACCAGGATCGCGTCGGGATAGAGCTTCTTGGCCGCGACCATCGAGGAAAGGGCGTCGAAGTCCGCGTTGAAATGAGTGGTAATGACCTTCATTTGCAAAGATTAAAACAAGCCGATTTGCATGTCAATGCATAGGGCGCTCAGCCCTTGCAAATAGGGCACCGGTTGCATATCATATAGCATGAACGACCTTCTCGAATTTGCCGTAGACCTTGCTTTTGAAGCCGGCAGGATCCAGAAGAGGCGCTACAGGGAACGCCACTCGATCTTCCACAAGGGGGAGATCAATATCGTCACGGATGTCGACCTGGCGTGCCAGGAAAGGATGATGAGCCTCATCGCCAGGCGTTTTCCCAACGACCGCATCATAAGCGAAGAGAAAGACAATATATTCGACGGCGGCGGCAACAGGTGGATCATCGACCCCATCGACGGGACGACGAACTACGCCCACGGTTATCCTTTCTTCTGCAGCTCCGTGGCATATGAGGCGGGTGGAAAGGTGGTCTGCGGGGCAGTATACAACCCTATATTCGACGAGCTTTTCTTCGCTGAGGCAGGAAAAGGATCCTATCTCAACGGCCGGAGGCTCACGGTTTCGCGGACCGGTGAGCTAAAGCAATCCCTGCTCGTCACCGGCTTTCCCTATGACATTAACACGAGCAACGTGAACAACATCGACCATTTCGTCTCTTTCCTATACCGGGCGCAGGCCGTGAGACGCGACGGCTCCGCTGCGCTCAACCTCTCCTATGTCGCAGCCGGCAGGTTCGAAGGTTTCTGGGAGCTGAAGCTCAACTCGTGGGATATGGCGGCAGGAATGCTCATACTGACCGAGGCCGGGGGTGTAGTGACCGATCTGGCCGGGGGGCCCTTCAGCATATACGGCGGACAGATAGTGGCCTCGAACGGTCTCGTTCACCAAGAGATGCTGCAAGTCCTCAACGGAGGCATGCCTGCAGGTCTCGAAACGGAATGAAGGAAGGCGTCAGGCCTTCCATCCAGGCTCTGTTTATGGTATCCTACACCCTGTGATTTCCAGCCGGTCCAAGCATAAGAAGGTATAGTGCAATGAAATTCAGCGTCCTCCAATCCCGTCTCGGAAGTATCGCGCTATTCGCCCGCAATGACCATCTTGCCCAGCTTGATCTCTTTCCCTCGGGCGGTCCGGCGGACGCTAGAGCGTGGGCTGGCAAGGCGTTTCCCGGAGCTGAAGAGGACCCACGCCACTTCGAGCCGGTTGCCCGCCTTCTGGACAATTATCTTAAGGGTCAGGAGGTTGAATTTACCTTCCCCGTCGACCTTTCCGGGCTGAAGCCGTTCACCATGCGGGTTCTCGAGGAAACCAGGAGAATCCCGTACGGCAGGGTCGCATCGTACCGCTCTATCGCCCTGCGTCTCGGCCGACCGGAGGCGGCGAGGGCAGTAGGGCAGGCGCTGAAAAGAAACCCTATCCCCCTTGTCATACCATGCCATCGCGTAATCAGGAATGACGGATTACTCGGCGGCTTCACGATTGGACTCGATATAAAAAAACGACTCCTGTCGATGGAGGGCATAGAGGCCCACGAGCTACGGAGATCCGCGAGTTTCTTCTGATCGGCACGTCATAAGAAGGCTGGCTTATGAGACAGTGGTTTGTGGTGAACACGAAGCCGAAGAACGAGAATCGCGCATCCCATAACCTCTCAAGCGCCGGATACGACGTACTCCACCCAAGGCTAAGGGTAAGAAAATACCGGGACGGTCGGTTCCTCGATATCGTCGAGCCGATGTTTCCCAACTATATATTCGCGAAATTCCACGCCATAGAGGACTATCACATGGTCAAGTACGCCAGGGGCGTCAATAAGATCGTCACCTTCGGAGGCAAGATGGTCCCCCTCCAGGAGGAATTCATCGACTTCATCAGAGGCAGGCTCGTGGACGGCGTGGCGCGGGTCGAGAAAAGGCGGTTCAAGAAAGGAGAGAAGGTCTTTATCAAGGACGGCCCCTTCAAGGGACTGGGCGGTATCTTCGAAAGGGAGCTCGAAGGGGAAGAAAGGGCGATGATCCTCCTCGAAGGCATCAACTTCTACGCTAAGATGGTCATCGACAGCGACCTGATCGCGGCCCCGTAAGAACAAGGGCAGTCCATTCCGGAGGGATAGAGCTTACCGCCCGTATTTCCCGGTGATCGTCGCCGACCCCAGGACCTTCCCCTCCAGGGCCTTCTTGAAGGCAGGGAGCGTTGCGGCGGACGGCAGATCAAGTTTCCCGACGCTCAAGGCGTAGAGCGTAAACACATAGGGATGTTCCCCGGTACCCTTCGGGGGCTGGGGTCCTCCGTAGCCGACGTCACCGAAAGAGTTCTTCAGCTCCACGGACCCCCTTGGCATCTTTTTTTTGGATGCCCCCTCCTCCAGGGAGACGGTGTCCGCCGGGATATCGATCACGAGCCAATGGACCCAGTTTTGCGCCACAGGGTGCGGATCGACCATGGAAAGGGCGAAGGATTTCGTACCGGCCGGAACGTTCCTCCACGAAAGGGGAACTGAGACATTCTTCCCGCCCGCTCCAGGCATAACGTATTGGACAGGTATCTTCCCTCCGTCCTTGAACGCGCTCGACGAGATCTCCATGTCATTTCCTCCCGCTGCATTTGCCTCCTGAAAAACTAAGAATATCAGCCACAGGAACAGCCATGCCGCTCTTGAAACCTTCATGCGAACCCTGGAAGACCTTTCAACATTCATGATGAAGTAATTGTAAGCCATCCGTCCAACTGCCGTCAACCCGCGTCATCCTGTCTCACCTCCTTTTTCGCTAAAACTCCTGCCCTGCCGATCCTGTTTCCCTTCCCTTTTTCCTTGACACCCCGCACAGCATTTGTATATCCTGCATTTGGTTGCAGCGCAGCAAAACCGGTCGGGTCCTTTCCGATAAAGCACGGGGGGCAATGAACCTTATAGAGGTCAAAGGGGTCACGAAATATTTCGGGGGCCTGCGGGCCCTTCACGATATTTCTTTCTCCGTCAAGGCAGGTGAGATTTTAGGCCTGATCGGGCCCAACGGGGCGGGGAAGACGACCCTCTTCAACATCATCGCAGGCGCTTTTCCACCTTCCTCAGGTTCCATCAAATTCGAAAACATCGAGATTGCAAACAAGGGGGCCCGCCAGATATGCCGCGCGGGGATATCGAGAACCTATCAGCTTGTCAGACCTTTTTCAAGTCTCACCGTCTATGAGAACGTCCTGGTGGGACTCTACTTCGGCAAGGCGCGAAAGGGGGGAAGCGGTGCCGCTATCGAAGACCAAGGCGCTGAACTGCTGCGGTTAACCGGCCTTCTCCAGAAGGCAAACGTTCCCGCGAAACACCTCACCCTCGTAGGAAGGAAACAATTGGAGATCGCCCGCGGCCTGGCGACGCATCCCAAGGTTCTCCTTCTGGACGAAGCGATCTCGGGCCTCAACCCTGCAGAAACGGAAGCCGTCATGGGGCTGATACGGGATATCCGCAGCCGGGGAGTCACTATATTCATGATAGAGCATATCATGAAGGCGGTCATGGGGCTTTCCGATCGGATCCTGGTCCTGAGTTTCGGAGAACTGATCGCCGAGGGGAAGCCTGACGAGATTTCGATGAACAAGGACGTGATAGAGGCATATCTCGGGACCGAGGGAGTCGACGCACAGGTCAGGTGATGCTGAAAGTGGAGAAGGTTTCAGCCCAGTACGGCGACATCAAGGTGCTCTGGGACGCGACGCTCACGATCTCCCAGGGGGAGATGGTAAGCATGGTGGGGTCGAACGGATCGGGCAAGACGACCCTGATCAATACAATCATAGGCATGATCCACCCTACTTCAGGCAGCATCGAGTTTCTGGGCCGGCCCATCCATAATATGCCGCCCCACAAGACCGTCGAGATGGGAATCAGCGTCATCCCGGAGGGAAGGAAACTTTTTCCGGAAATGACGGTTCTGGAGAACCTCGAGCTCGGGGCATACCTTCCAAAGGCGAGGAAGAGGATCCCCGAAACGCTCCGCTGGGT
>JBEKOT010000061.1:0-15552 GCA_049521495.1 Syntrophorhabdales bacterium
TCTCGTAGTGGCGGATTACCGACGGCTGGTCCAGGGGATAGTAGTACGGTATAGCCACGAGCACGCCGTCGGCCCCCGTGCCGGCCGCAGCCTTGACCTGCTCGATTGTGCGCTTCGTGCCGGGCTCGCCGCAGCCGATCAGGACCGGGACTTTCCCCTGCGCCTCCTCAAGGGTCGCCTCAATCGCGTCGTTGCGCATCCTCTCGGTCATCGCCGGAAATTCGCCCGTGCTTCCCAGGACAAGCACACCGTGCACGCCCCCGTCCAGACAATACCGGACGACCCCGCGCATCGCCGTCTTGTCGACCTCCTCTTCCGGCGTAAGCGCGGTAGCCATGGCCGGATAGACACCCTTCAATTTCAGCACTTACCGCCACTCCCCTCTCGGCTGCTCTCCCCGAAGGAAACGCTTCATCCGGGCGCCGGGCCCTTGCCTTTTGTAATATTGCATAATTTTTCAAATAAGCCAATTGAATATTTCATTCAGAGCCGGACGCTTGCTGCCTTATGCTAATGACTGCGGGAACATAGCGCGCGCCTCCCTGGAATCTCTCCGACCTTCTCAGGGCGAGCGCATTTGAAAAACTATTCCATAATCCAAATGTGGGAGGCCAGATAGCGACGGGCCTTTGGACAGGCGGCGGGTGTGGGTTACCGACTCGTCCATGTGAAAGGGCAGCTTAGAAAAGCACGCGACGACTTCCGGCGAGGTAAAATGCCCCCCGTAGCGAAGGAGCTGTCAAGTCTGGAGCGAGCAAGTCTGTGCGAGCGATAGGACGGCTCCAAAGCGGTGGGGGGATGGGGCGGGCCTTCGGTTGCACAATGGATAGACCTCGGGCATGAGAGTCGTCTAAGCGATAAAGGCGTGCGTTGGCGTGCCCGGGGGGAGCGCTTGACGGAAGAAGGAGCGTCAGCTTTTCTCGGTGCTGAGGCGGGACGGGGCGGGCCTTCGGCTAAGCAATGTGTAGACCTCGGGCATGAGAGCCGGCTTACAGGTAAAGGCGTGCGTTGGCGAGCCCGGGGGGCAACTTACCGACCACGCCTTCGGCGCGGTGCCCGGGCGACGAAAGAGAGGCTCCCCAAATGCGGTTGCCCTGGGCCTTCTTAAAACCTCTTGTGGTCAGGGGCCGAATCTGTTAGGGTAAGAAAAAAAGAACAAGGGGGATGAATGGCGGGCAAGAAGCACAGGATCGCGGTCATCATGGGTGACGGCATCGGAAAAGAGGTTGCACCGCGGGGTATGAGGGTTCTTGACGCTGCGGGCCGGAGGTTCGGCTTCACTCTCGCCTGGGAGACTTTCCCTTGGGGCTGCGAATACTTTACCGCCACCGGCCGGATGATGCCCGCCGACGGACTCGATATCCTCAAGACACGTCAACCTGCGGCCCGTAAAAACCATGAAGGGGGTGACGAGCCCCTTGAGGCACATCGGGGAGGGGGACATAGACTTCTTTGTCGTCAGGGAGAACAACGAGGGCGAATACTCAAACGTGGGCGGCAAGATGTACGAAGGGACCGAGCAGGAATTCGTGGTCCAGGAGACTATCTTTACCCGGGCCGGCGTAGAGAGGGTAATGCGGTTCGCCTTCGAGCTGGCAAGGAAGAGGGCCAAGAAGCAGGTCACGTCGGCCACGAAGTCGAACGGCATCATGTTCACGATGCCTTATTGGGACGAGACGTTCGGGCGCATATCCAGGCAATACCCCGACGTAAAAACGGAGCAGTACCATATCGACGCCCTCGCGGCCATGTTCGTGCAGCACCCGGAGAGGTTCGACGTGGTGGTGGGAAGCAATCTCTTCGGCGATATCCTCTCCGATCTCGGCCCTGCGGTCGCAGGGGGCCTCGGCATTGCGCCCTCTGCCAGCCTCAACCCCGAGCGGGCGTTTCCGTCCACCTTTGAGCCGGTCCACGGCTCCGCTCCCGATATAGCGGGCAGGGGGATCGCCAACCCCATCGGCCAGATACTCTCGGGAGCGATGATGGTCGAACACCTTGGCTACCCGGAGGCGGCGGGGGCAATCGAGAGGGCGGTAGAGGTTGCGGTGGGGGAGAGGGGCATAAAGACGAAAGACCTGGGCGGCGACGCATCGACCGAAGAAGTGGGGAAGGCAGTAGGCGACCTCGTCAGCGTTGTCTGAAGCCTCACGCGGAACGAGCGGCCGGGTTAGTATTTGATCCCTCTCAGGAATAGCCCATGGGCAGGTGCGGTGGGACCCGCCTTTTCCCTTGCCAGCGAATCGAGCACTTCCTTGAAGCCCTCCCCGTCCATCCGGCCTTGCCCGACCTCGATCAGGGTGCCCACGATGTTCCTCATCATGTAGCGCAAAAACCCCGTGGCCTCGACGATCACGTAGACCATCTCCCCCTTCGCTGCAAGGGCCGCCCTCCTCACCTCGCGCACGGTGCTCCTGTACACCTCATCCTTCTTCTTGAACGCGGAAAAATCGTGCTCGCCCCGGATGAACTCGAGGGCGCTCTTCATTTGGCCTACGTCGAGTCGGTGGGGGAAGTGGAGGACGTAACGGGCAAGGAACGGGGAGTTACAGGGCCTGTTGAGGATGCAGTAGACATAGGTCTTGCTCTTTGCCGAGTACCGGGCGTGGAAGGCTTCATCCCCATCCGACGCGTCGCGGACCCTTATGTCGCGAGGCAGGAGGCTGTTGAGCCCTCTCGTCAGGCTCTGACGGTCCAGGCCCTTATCCGTCCTGAAGTTGACGACCTGCCCCATGGCGTGGACCCCGCTGTCCGTCCTTGCACCCGCGCAGATCTTCACATCGTGGTCGAGGATCTTTTCGACGGTCCCCGCAAAAGTCGCCTCCAGGGTTCGCGCATTCGGCTGCCGCTGCCATCCGTGGTAGTCGGTCCCGTCATAGGAAAGGGTAAGGCAGATATTCCTCACGGCAAGCCCGAGGAGTGGTCCTTTTTCAGGGCAGGCCCTCCTTCTGGGTTTGCGGCTTTCCGGGGCTCCCGTTCTTGCCGTTTGCGGCCTGGTCTTTTTTCACTGTCCTATTCTTGTCCCCTTCGGTCCTCTTCTGAACTGCAGCCCGCGTTTCTTCGATCTTACCCTGCATCTCCGCACGCTCGTCCTCGGCCTTTTTCCGGAGGGCCTGCTTTTCCCCTTCCACCTTCGTGCTCAGGTCCCCAAGCTCCTTCTTCAGACCGATTATCTCGGCCTTTAGATAGTTGTTTTCCTCCCGGAGCAGCCTGATCTCGTCCTTAAGCCGATTGTTTTCTTTCTCATAGGTGTTGCAGGCGAGAAGCAGCAGGGGCAAACAAAGAAAAACCAAACGCTTCATGATAATTATTCTCCACGATGTCGGTCCGATTGTCAACGCCTTGTTAATTATGGTAGAGTATAACCCGGCTTTGACCGTTTTTTCGGGAAGAAAAGAGCCCTGCAAAAGACGAATCTCGGATAGGTCCCGACAGGCCGCCGCCATAAAGGTCCTACCGGAAACAGTGAAAAGATGTAAGGAGAATCATGCCCACAGCAACTGTAATACCTATAGAAAACGAGATGAGGCGGTCCTATCTGGACTACGCCATGAGCACCATCATCGGCAGGGCGCTCCCGGACGCCAGGGACGGGCTGAAACCTGTGCATCGGAGGATCCTCTTTGCCATGTACGAGTTGAACAATACCCATGACAAACCGTACAAGAAGTCAGCGAGGGTCGTGGGCGATGTGATAGGCAAGTACCACCCCCATGGCGACCAGGCCGTTTACGACGCCATAGCCAGGATGGTCCAGGACTTTTCATTGAGGTATCCCCTCATCGACGGTCAAGGCAACTTCGGCTCTATAGACGGCGACGCCCCTGCAGCCATGCGGTACACGGAGGTCAGGCTCTCCAGGATCGCGGAGGAGATACTGGAGGACATAGAGAAGGACACGGTTACCTTCAAGCTGAACTACGACGAGTCGCTCAAAGAGCCCATCGTTCTACCCTCGCGCACCCCGAACCTCCTCGTAAACGGTTCGTCCGGGATCGCAGTCGGTATGGCGACCAACATACCGCCCCACAACATGACGGAAGTGATAAACGGTACGATAGCTTTCATAGACAACCCGTCTATCACGATCGGGGAGCTGATGGAGCACATACCGGGCCCGGATTTCCCCACTGAGGCCCTCATCTACGGCAGGAAAGGCATAAGGGACGCATACGAGACGGGTCGCGGCCACATCCTGCTCAGGGCTACGACGAACATCGAGAAGAGCAAAAAGGACGGCCGGGAGTCGATCATCATCACCCAGCTCCCCTATCAGGTCAACAAGGCACGGCTCATAGAAGGAATCGTAGAGCTGGTCAACGAAAAGAAGATAGAGGGCATATCGAACATAAGGGACGAGTCGAACCGGGAGGGGATCAGGGTCGTCATCGAGCTCAAGAGGAACGAGATGGCCCTGCCGATCCTCAATAAGCTCTACAAGCAGACTCAGCTCCAGACGACCTTCGGCATCATCTTTCTCACCATTGTGAACAACCAGCCGAAATACCTGAGCCTGAAGGAGATGATAAGCCAGTTCGTCAATTTCAGGAAGGAAGTGGTAACGCGCAGATCTACCTTCGAGTTGAACAAGGCGCAGGACCGGCTCCATATCCTTGAGGGCCTCAAGACCGCCCTCGACCACATCGACCAGGTGGTCGCCCTCATCAGGCGGGCTAAAAACACTGAAGAGGCGAGAAGCGGTCTTATGACCACCTTTCGGCTCTCCGAGAAGCAGGCCCAGAGCATCCTGGACATGCGCCTTGCCCGTCTTACGTCGCTCGAGCGCACAAAGATAACGGACGAGCTCAAGAGCATCCAGGAAGAGATAAAGCGGCTATCGGCAATCCTCCGGGAAGAGGGCCTGCTCATGGACCTCATCAAGAAAGAGCTCATCGAGGTCAAGGAGAAGTACGGGGACGAAAGGCTCACGGAAATAGTGGACGAGCTGCCCGAGATCACCATCGAGGACATGATCAAGGAAGAAGAGGTGGTGGTCACCATCACCTACGGCGGCTATATAAAAAGGACATCCCTCGACCAGTACAAACAGCAACTCCGCGGGGGCAAAGGCAAGATCGGCATCTCGGTTAGGGAGGACGATTTCGTAAACCAGCTCTATATCGCTTCTACCCATTCCTACATCATCCTTTTTACGACTGCCGGGAGAGCGCATATCAGGAAAGTACACACCATACCGGAAGCGCCGCTCTCTTCCAAAGGGAGACCGGTTATCAACCTGATAAAGGCGGAGAAGAACGAGAAGATCACCGCGGTTACGCACGTAAGAGACTTTCCGGGCGACAAGTATCTCTTCCTCGCCACCCGTAAAGGGAAGGTGAAAAAGATCAGCCAGGGTCTTTTGAAGAACGTGCGGAGCACGGGCATCAAGGTGATAGCACTGCCCGAGGACGACCACTTGATGGACGTGCTGCCCCTCGACTCCGGGGCAGAGGTCGTGCTTGCGACGAAAAAGGGCATGACCATCCGGTTCAGAGAAAAGGACATAAGGTCCATGGGAAGGGAAGCGTACGGCGTGAGGGGCATAAAGCTCCGTGAGGGTGACGAGCTCGTCTCCGTCGACGTCGTGACCGACGAATGCTCGCTCTTCACGGTCACGGAAAAGGGGTTCGGAAAGCGAGTCAACTGTTCCGAGTACAAGGCACAGGCACGGGACGGCATCGGCGTAATAAACGTGAAGTGCGAGCAGAAGAACGGCGATGTGTTAGGCGTTAAGCGCCTCAGCCGGAACGACGAGGTCATCCTCGTCACCAACACGGGAAGGACCATAAGGTTCAACGCGGAAAGCATACCCGTCCACCTCAGAGGAGGCCTCGGCGTAAAGCTCATGGGGCTCAAGGACGACGAGGAGAGGATAAGCGGCTTCGGCACGATAAGCGAAGACTGAGGGGACAAGCAAGCCTTTAAATGCTCCTTCCTTTTTATGAGGGGGACGACCCACTGCGTGGGTACCCCGATTGGCTTTGCCAATGGAGGGGGCGACGCAAGCCCCAGGAATAAATCCGTTGAGGGGGAAGGCTCCGGCGGCTTCGCTGACGGAGGGGGCGCTGAGCCCCGGTAATTGCAAAGCGAGGACTGAGGGGACAGGAATGAATGTGGCGGTCATAGGCGCAGGCGCATGGGGCACGGCTTTCTCCATGCAACTGGCCTCCGCCGGCCACAGGGTCCTCTTGTGGGTTTACGAGCCCGATCTCTTCTGGCTCATGAGTGAGACCAGGGAGAACGTATATTACCTCCCGGGGTTCACCCTTGCCGAAGGCATCGACCTTACGGACGACCTTCGGGCAGCCGTCGCTTTCGCGGAAGACTTAGTCCTCGCCACGCCCTCTTTTGCGCTGAGACCGACCCTTCAGCGTGTCGCGGGCGCCCTTTCAGGCAAGCGCATGCTGGTCCTCACGAAGGGGCTCGAGCGGGGGACGCTCTTCCGCGCGAGCCAGGTAATCGAGGACGTCGTCGGCCGGGACGCCCCTTGCGCTGTCCTGTCCGGCCCTTCATTCGCAATCGAGGTCGCGAAAGGTCATTTCACCTCGGTGGTCGTCGCGGCTGCAGGCAGGGGGCTGGCGCGCCATTTCCAGAAAATGAGCCATACCGAGCGATTCCGCGTCTATACGAGCGAAGACACAGCGGGGGTGGAGCTGGGCGGGGCGCTCAAGAACGTGATGGCCATCGGGGCCGGCATCATCGAGGGACTCGGTCTTGGAAGCAACACGCTGGCAGCCTATATCACGCGCGCCTTGGCGGAGATCAAGAGACTGGGCAGGGCCATCGGGGCACGGGAAACAACCTTCATGGGTCTTTCGGGAATGGGCGATCTGATCCTCACGTGCACGGGCCCGCTGAGTAGGAACAGGACCTTCGGCCTCGAGCTCGCAAGGGGCGGGGACCCGCGCGAGCTAATAGCATCCAGGAAGGCCGTGGTCGAGGGTTTCTATACCATCGATGCAGCCCACAAGCTCGCCGGCAACCTGGGCACGGAGATGCCCATAACCGAGGAGCTCTATCGCGTAGTTTACGGCGGCAAGGACATTGAGGTCGCCTTCGAGGATATACGCAGGAGAGAAACGAAGGACGAGGACGAGTAAGGAGACCCTACTCGAAAGAGAAATCCAGGAACAGGTTCTCCTGGGCGCCGTCGGCCTGAAATGTAAAAGGCAGAGAGACGACCGGAAGCTTGGTGATAAAGTTGATTTCCACATCTTGGCCTACCACCACCGTCGGGAGCGCCGCGTTCAGCTTGTAGCCGACCTTCTCGATCTCCACCCGGGTTTGGCCCCAAATGATGTTAGTGAGCTCGCCGATTGCATCGACGACGTCCGGCGTTACGGAAGAGGCATCCTCCGCCACGATCCTTTTGTAGACGAATATTGCCCCGGCGGTGCTGAAGGCAAGGTTGAATATGCCCTTTTTGTCACCGGCAAACCCGATGACCCCTGTTACGTCTCCGGAGCTGCGGGCGCTTGTTTTCAGAATGGGCTTGCCCATGACGATATCAAGCCCGAGCATTGTCTTGAAGACCCGTTGCACGGCAGTCAGATATGCATTGACGAATCCTGCGTCCATCCGCCACCCGCCTACTGGTTCTTAACCCTGGCGAGTGCTTTGTGGATAGCATCCTGCAGTTTGTCAGGAGTAAAGGGCTTGACTATATAGTTGTCGACGCCATTCTTGATAGCCTCGATCACACTGTCCTTCTGCGCCTCGGCCGTCACCATGACAAAGGGGATTTTTTTGATGGACTCATCGTCCTTGCAAGCTTTCAGGAATTCTATGCCGGTCATCTCGGGCATTATCCAGTCGCTGACTATGAGCTCGAAGTCTCCATCCTTTCTCAAAATCTCCAGCGCCTGTTTTCCGTTCTCAGCCTCTGAGACATTGGTAATGTCGATCTGCTTCAGCACGTTCTTCACGATCTTCCTCATCGTCGCGAAATCATCAACCACGAGCGTCTTCATTCACACCCTCCTATGGCGCGGCATGCCTTTTTCGGGCGGCGCAATGGCCGCCGTGGTCAGTCTAATCATATCGTGCGCCAGGTCGATCCCTGCTTTCCGGCCTCTTATATGTTTGATCGGCACAATTCAACATTACTTAACATATTCTTGACGAAAGGCAGGAAATAGAACAGGGTAGCTAACGAATATGGAGTCTAACCGAGAAGCAACGCCCGGCCGACTCCCAGGCACAGGAAAACGAGGACGGGACACCTGAGATGGAAGGCGATCCTGTTGAGCTCGCCGGCGCTCGGCAAGGACCTTCCGGATTCCCATTCAAGGTATCTTTGCTTTGATACGCCGATCATGCCGGCGAGCGAATCCTGGCTGAGACGAGCCCTTTTTCGCGCCCACTCCAGGACTTTCGGGTTAATCCTCATCAAATTGCTTTTCATGTCAAAAACCTCCGAGCGACATGTTAGCAATCTGCTTTTCCCTTGTCAAGCTGCCAGGGGCCGAGGCGCAGGTGGGTAGGCGGCCGGGCTCCTCCCCTAAGCCCCGTAGAGTAGCCCCCAGTCGGTCAGTATATAAACCCCGCCGATAATGGGGTCGCTTTCATTGCGTTCCGCCAGGAGAGCGAGCGTCTTATCCTGGAGCTGGACGCCCTTGGGGAGGAGCTTGACGCCGCTTGCCGCGTAGACGTCCTCGCCGATCACCATCCCGGCCTTAAGCTCGTCGACGCGCAGCTTCAGCCTGTTCGTGTCGACTTTCCTCCTCTGCTCAAGGAGGAATTCGATCAGGAAGTTGGCGATGCGCTCGTCGAGGACCGAGTGCATGGCGTCGCGCATCCGTTCCACTATTTTCTCCGTCGAGAGGCCCTCCAGCCTGAGCTCTTCCTGGTAGACGATGGCCCTGAGAATCCTCGCGCCGAGAGGTATCTCATCTCCCACCAGCTCGTCCGGAAAACCGGAGCCGTCCAGGTTCTCGAGCTGGTGGAGGACCGCCTCCGCCGATTCCCTGTATCCCGATATATTCGATATGATCACGGCGCCGATGTTCGAATACTGGCGGTAGGCCGGTTTAAGGGCTGCGGGCAGGCTATTGTAATGCTTGCCCACCAGAGAGTCCTGCAGACCGACCTTTCCTATCTCATGCATGAGGGCGGCGAAGATGAGGTTCCTGCGCCTTTCTTCCGGGTAGTCGAGTTTTTTTGCGATGAGCTGCGCCATGGCCTTTGCGTCGTCCGCGCGGTCGCTTGCGCCCGGCACTCGCGCCTCCAGTATCCTAAGCAGCAGCGCCGTCATTTCTTTGAAGTTTCTCTTGAGGAGCATGTTTATCTCATTGAGCCGCTCCCCTTCCGCTTTCAATTCGTCACAGAGGTTCCTGGCGCCTGCCATTGATCGTGCCCTTGGCAGGAGGAGGACAGGGCAAAAGGACTTCTCGATGTAGTCATCGACCCCCTGCTCCAGCATAGGCCCGATGAGGGGCACCTCGTTCCTTTCGCATACCATAAGAGAGAGGGGATAGACAACGGTGCAGTCCGCCCCTGAATCCGACGACCCGCTGCCCGCGGCTCGCCCATGGGCTACCCGCTTCCGTGCGGCCCGCTGATGCTCAGCCGACTGATGCTCGGGCCCCGCGGCCGGAGAAGGGTCCGAAGAGAAAGCGAGGCGGAGCCATTCGGCTGCCGCCTGGAAGTCGAAGATTATGAGGTCGGGCATGTCCTCCCCTGCAGAACGCCAACCATCGTAGGCGCTCGGGGCACGCTTGACAGCAAAGGCCTCGTCCTGTCCGAGGATCCCAGCGACCAGGTCAAGCATCCCGGGGTCCTCACTGATGGCGAGCACGGCTGGTCTCACCCCGGAGTCTGCCATATCATTGCCTCCCTATCGGATAAAAATCCGGCCCGGCAACAGGGCGCACTCTGCCGATTCCTTCTTCGGGTTTTCGGGTCTGTACGACGATGCTGACCCTTCTATTCCGATAATCGTAGGGTTTATCGGGCATTTTCAGGTGTCTGTCCGCGAAGCCCCGCACGGCACGCACCTGGTCCTTACGCAAACCCGAGTCTTCCAACGCCTTTCGCGCGCTGTTCGCCCTGTCCGCGCTCAGATCCCAGTTCGAGTACCCGGGAGAGGCATAAGGCCTTGCGTCCGTATAGCCTTCGAGCACGATATCGTTCCCCAGGGCCGCCAGACGGGGCGCTATGACCTTGAGGACCCGGACTGCCCCTGGCTTGAGGCGGGCCTTGCCGACGTCGAAGAAGAGACCCTCCGATAACTCCACGAGATCGATCCTCAGGCCCTCCTTGGTCACTTCCATCTGGATCATGTCCTTGAACTTGTCGAAGTCCGGCACTGAGGCGATGGCCTGCTGGAGTTTCCCCGCCTCGGCCTTAAGTCTCTGCAAGTCCTCCTCCTGCTTGTCCGGTGGCAAGGGTGAGGTGATGGGGGCGTCCTTGGGCTGGCCCTGAATTATGGTTCCTTTACTGCTGCTGGTGAAGACCCCGGGGTCCTTGAAGTAGGCGGCTACGGCCTCTTTGACATCCTTGCTCTGGCCTACTATCCAGAGGACGATGAAGAGGGCCATCATGGCGGTGACGAAGTCCGCGTAGGCCACTTTCCATGCACCTCCGTGGTGGCCGTCGTGGCCTCTCTTCTTCTTTATCACGGTCCTTATGGGGACGTTCCGTTCCTCTTCGATCATTTCTTGCCCTTAACGTAGTTTTCCATGTCCTGGAAGGTCGGCCTGTGATCTTCAGGGATGGTCCGCCTGGCGAACTCGGCGCACACAATGGGGTTGAAGCCTTTCGCAAAGGCGACCATGCCGGCCTTGACCGCCTCGTAAACTTTCGACTCGTCGTCGTTATATATGTCGATGTTCGTAGCCAGAGGCTGGATAAAACCATAAGAGAGGAAGATGCCGAGGAAGGTCCCGACCAGGGCCGAGGCTACCTTGTGGCCGACCTGCTCGGCTGCCCCGCCGATGCTCTGCATGGTGATGATCACCCCCAGCACCGCCGCCACGATTCCTAAGCCCGGCATGGAATCGCCGATCTTCTGGAGTATCATGCCCGGCCTCGAGCCCTCGTGATGCTTTGTCTCTATGTCCACGTCCATGATGGCCTCCATATCGTAGGAAGGGACGCCGCCCAGGATGACGAGGCGGAAAGTATCGCATATGAAGTTGAGGAGTTGGGGCTTTTTGAGGAACTTCGGGTAATTGGCGAAGATGGTGCTCTCCGCCGGTCTTTCTATGTGGCCCTCAAGGGCGATCAATCCTTCCTTGCGGCTGATCTGAAAAATTTCGAACATGAGCTTGAGGAGGTCGAGATAGGTTTGGCTCCCCACGCCGGCGCCCTTGAAGGTGCCCGTCACTCTGGCGACGATCTGTTTCATCGTTTTTGGCGGCGTGGAAATAAGGAGCGCCCCTAAGGCCGCGCCGCCTATGATGAGGAACTCGGCAAACTGCATGAGGACGAGGAAGGGGCCGCCCTCCATTGCGAAGCCGCCAAGCACCGATGTGACTACAATGATACACCCTATGATTGCGAACACTGGTTATTGCCTTCCCAATCACAGTTTATCGGCGTTTAACAGGATTACTTTAAGGAAAATAGCGGTAAGGCAAACTTTCCCGTATCAATGCAGTTCATTCTATTATATACTGTTTCAGTAGATGGTATCTTGACGGCCCTATCAAAGAGAACAAATGGAGAGGAACTGCATGAAAAAGGCTGACGGCCTTGGCAAGAAGGCATTCTACAACAGGTCGCTGGAAAGGGCGCTTCAGATAGTGACGGTCTTCAGCGGCGAGAGAAAGTCCCTTACCCTCGCACAGCTCTCGGAGGCCCTGGAGCTGTCCAAGGCAACCGTATTCAGGCTATGCACGACCCTTGTCAAGTACGGCTTTCTTCGTCAGGACCAGGAGCTGAAACAATATTCCCTGGGCATCAAGTTGTTCGAGCTGGGGAGCATCGTGGCCTCCTCCCTTTCCCTTACCCGGATAGCCTCGCCCCACCTGACCGAACTCCAGGTGGACCTCGGCAAGACAGTCTTTCTCGCGGTGCTCGATGACGGCGATCTGCTCCACCTGGACAAAAGAGAGGGGCTTAGGGACGCGATAACCTTCACTTCCCAGATAGGCATGCGGCGCCCTCCCTATTGGGGCATGCTTGGCCAGACGCTCCTAGCCCATCTGTCCAAGGAAGAGGTGGACGCCCTTCTCGGGAGGAGCCCTTTAGTAGTGACGACAAAGAAGTCCTTCACGAGCAAGGAGGAGTTCGAAGCGGCCCTGCGCCGGATCCGCGAGCAAGGATATGCGGTGGACGAGGGGGCCGTTATCGAGGGCGTGGGCGGCGTGGGGGCGCCTATCCGCGATTACACGGGCAAGGTAGTAGCGGCCCTTGGCATCGGCTTTATTTACTCTTCGGTCGGCCCGGAGGAGCTAAAGGGGCTCGCGAAGCGGGTGGTGGCGACGGCGGAGGCCATATCGGCCGACGCCGGATATACAAGGCGGGAGCCGCCCGCCCAAAAGCACGCTTGAGGGAAGCATACCGTACGGCTCGTCGATCGCGGCAAAGCGCAGGCGTTCCGGGCCGGTGTCGCGTGCCCGCAGTCATTTGGTGTTGATTTTTTCCGCCCAGGCAGGTAGAATTTGAGATTCGTCCCGTCGCACGATCGTCAACAAATATGTTCCGTTCCTATCCGGGACAAAAGTTGGACGCAAAGGAGCCCGCATGAAGAAGTACGAAACTGAGATCATAAGGAACCTGGGCATGTTTTCACACGGAGGGGAAGGCAAAACGAGCATCGTCGACGCAATGCTCTTTCTTGCGGGAGAGAACACGCGGCTGGGCAGGGTCGACGACGGCACGTCGCTCATGGACTACGAGCCCGAGGAGATAGAGAGAAAGGCCACCATATCCTCGACGCTTGCCTGTTTCGATTGGAACAAATACAAGATCAACATGCTGGACACGCCGGGGGATGACAATTTTATTTACGACGCCAAGCTCTGCATGAGGGTAGTGGACGGGGCGGTCGTAGTGGTCAGCGCCGTATCGGGCGTCAGGGTGCAGACGGAAAAAGTGTGGGAGTATGCGAACGATTTCTCCGTGCCCGTCTGCTTCTTCATCAACAAGATGGACAGGGAGCGGGCCGATTTCGGCAGGACCGTGGAAGACCTGAGGAAGAATTTCACGGATAAGAACATAGTGGTCTTACAACTGCCTATAGGCAGCGAAGATAGCTTCAAGGGCATGATCGACCTGATCTCCATGAAAGCATACATTTACAAGGACGACCAGTCGGGAAACTTCGAACGCACGGATATCCCGGCCGACCTTGCATCCGAAGCGGCCGGTTACAGGGAGAAGCTGGTAGAATCGGCGGTCGAGATGGACGATGAAGTGATGGAGCGCTATCTGAACGGGGACGCGATCAAGGACGAGGAGATCGAGGCCTGTTTGAAAGGAGGCATATGGGGTCGCAAGCTCGCGCCCGTCATGGTCGGGGCGGCAGCAAAGAACATTGGGATCCAGCCCCTCCTGGACAACCTGGTCAGGTATTTCCCGAATCCCGTCTACGTAGGCAAGGTCGAAGGCATCGTACCGGCGACCGGCAAGCCGGCTGAAAGGCAAATGGATGCAGGCGCGCCCTTCAGCGCCTTCGTCTTCAAGACGATAACCGACCCCTTCGCAGGCAAGCTGACCCTTTTCAAGGTCTACTCGGGCGAGCTTCATCCCGATAGCGTCGTGCTTAACGTGAATAAAGACGAAAAAGAGAGGATAGGCCAAATATTCTACCTGGTCGGAAAGAAGCAGAAGGCCGCCGGCTTCGTATCGGTGGGCGACATCGCCGCGGTAGCGAAGCTCAAGGAAGCGGCGACGGGCGACACGCTGTGCGACGAGAAGGCCCCCATAGCGTATCCGAAGGTTGCCCTTCCCCCGCCTCTCATCTCCTTCTCCCTCCACCCCAAGTCGAAGGGCGATGAGGACAAGCTCAACACTTCGCTCGGGCGGCTGATCGAGGAGGACCCGAGCATCAGGTATTCGCGGGACGAGCAGACGAAGGAGTTCATCATCTCCGGCATGGGACAGATACACATAGAGGTCCTGGCAGCGAAGATGAAGAGGAAGTTCGGCGTCGACGTTGAGCTCCGCGAGCCGAAGGTGCCCTACAAGGAGACAATAAAGGGCCGTACCAAAATACAGGGCAAGTACAAGAGACAATCGGGCGGAAGGGGACAGTACGGGGACTGCTGGCTGGAGCTGGAGCCCCTTCCTCACGGCGCCGGTTTCGAGTTCGTCGACAAGATCGTGGGAGGCGTGATCCCGAGGCAGTACATCCCTTCGGTAGAGAAAGGCATCGTCGATGCCATGGAGCACGGTATCCTCGCAGGCTACCCGGTGACGGATTTCAGGGCAACGGTGTACGACGGCTCCTACCATGAGGTCGATTCCTCCGATATGGCCTTCAAGATAGCCGCGTCCATGGGCTTCAAGAAGGGGATGGAACAGTCACAGCCGACGCTGCTCGAGCCGATCATGAAGGTGGAGGTCATCGTGCCCGAGGAGTTCGTGGGCGACATTATGGGAGACATGAACTCGAGGCGCGGTAAGATCATGGGGGTCGAGGCAAAGGGGGGCAACCAGATCGTCAAAGCGGTGACTCCCATGGCGGAGATGCTGAAATACGCGCCTGACCTCCGGTCGATGACGGGCGGCCGGGGCACCTTCACGATGGAGTTTTCTCATTACGAAGAGGTGCCTGCCCATATTGCCCAAAAAGTAATCGAGCAGGCTAACCGCGAACGGGAAGCCGCCGAGAAGTAGACTAAAATGTACGCCTCCGCCCAGGGGGGCTCGTGCGCCCACCGCCTCTAGGCCTCATCCTTGCCGCCGTGACACGAGTGCCGAGATTCATGTCAGCCTGTTGGAGTACTACCGGCAAAGGGAATGGCGTCTAGGTTCGGGATGACAAAGCCACGTTCCCTCGCATAGATGATGCCTTTGTCATTCAAGAATTTGAAGGAAGGCATATTACAGAAATCATCTCGGGAATCATAGTTCCTGAGAAGGCAGCTGAAGAAGCTTCACGGTTGTTCGGCAATAAGGTTCTTGTTATTGAGGAGAGGTAAGTGGAGCCATCCGGGTATAAGCTGACGCATTAGCTCTGGTGACCTCTTTCAGCGGCGCTTGAACACGGCTAATAGAATAGGCGGGAATACACTCATGAAAGCGGTGATCCAGCGCGTTAAGAAAGCCGGCGTCAGTATCGAGGGAAAGGCCGTGGCCGAGATAGGCCAAGGGCTGCTGGCGCTCGTCGGCATCGGCAGGGACGACACGGTCAGGGACATGGACTGGATGCTCGAAAAGATCGTTAATCTGCGCATATTCGAGAGCGAGGAGGGGAGGCTGGACAGGTCCCTCCTCGACACGAAAGGAGCGCTCCTTCTCGTAAGCCAGTTCACCCTTTACGGCAATTGCAAAAAAGGCAGGCGCCCTTCTTTCTCCGACGCCATGGATGCGGAAGGGGCAAGACGCATGTTCGCACTACTCGTCGAGAAGGCGGGCCGGCTCGTCGATAAGGTCGAGACGGGAGTC
>JBEKOT010000062.1:0-13357 GCA_049521495.1 Syntrophorhabdales bacterium
TACCGCCTGGACAACCATTTTTCTCGGCGTCGGGCTTATCGCAGGTTCGCCTACCGCGACGGAGAGTCCCGGCCGCGTCACGACTCCAACGCCTTCTCCGCCCAGGACGGCGATGGAAGGCAGCCCCGCACCTGCCCCGACCGTTCCGAAAGAACCCCGGAAAACGACCCTTGCCATTATCTCAGCCCCGTGCGTCACGTCAGGGTCGTCACCCCCGTCCTTGATCACGGACGCCCAAGACGCCCCTTGCGACCCCTCTTGCCAGGTCCTCTCGACCTTCAGGCTGTGCCTCGTGCCGTCCGGAAAGGGGATCTCCACCTCGCCTGCCGCCGCTGCCCTCTTCCCGGTCCCGCCGCATCCGAAGAGAGCCAGAGCTGCCGCTTTCGCCGCCGCTGCAGCGCAAGCTCCTGTCGTATAGCCTGTTCTCAGCGGCCTACTTTTCGATCCCACGGCGGGCCTTTACCCCCTTCTCATAATAATGCTTGACTTCACGCATCTCGGTGACCAGGTCCGCCTCTTCGATTACCCGCTCAGGGGCGTTCCTCCCGGTGAGGACGAGCTCTACATTTTCAGGCTTCCCCTTTATGAGCCCGAGGACCTCGTCGACTCCGATAAGGCCATAATAGACCGCCACGTTCACCTCGTCAAGAATGACTAGATCGTAGGCCCCTGAGTGTACTGCTTCGGCTGCCTCCCTCAGGCCCTCGCGGGCTGCGGCAATGTCCGCCTTGCTCGGCGTCTGTCTTATAAAGCCCCGGCCGTACCGCCTGCACACTATGGCGTCCTCGAAGCGTTCCAGCGCCCGGTGCTCGCTGCACCTCGCGCCCTTGACGAACTGGGCGATGAATACTTTCAGGCCGGCGCCCGCTGCTCTAAGCGCGAGCCCGAGGGCCGCTGTCGTCTTCCCTTTGCCGCTTCCCGTATAGACCTGCACGTAACCCTTACCCATGGCGACCCTCCAGGAGCCTCACTATTTCCCTTCTCGCTTCCCCTATAGTCAGCGGGAGCCTTCCGAGGGGGAGATGGTCCTCGTGCTTCAGCCTGTAAATCATCTCGGCTATCTGCGGAAGCCGCAGCCTCACGTGCTCCATTTCCTCAGGGGCGGTGAAGACCTCCTCCGGCGTCCCTCTCCTGACCACCCGGCCCCTGCTCAGTATATAGAGCCTGTCGAGGAAGAGAGGCACGAGGTCTACGCTATGGGTGGCCATGGCAATCGTTACCCCTCTCTCCCTGTTCAGCTTCAGAAGGAGGCTCATCATCCTATACTCGCCCATCGGGTCAAGCCCGGCGGTGGGCTCGTCGAGGAGCAGGATGGCGTGTCCCATGGCCAGAAGGCCGGCAATGCAGATGCGCTTCTTCTGGCCGAAGCTGAGGGTGTGTATCGGTTTATCCCGATACCCCTCCATGTCGACTTCGACAAGCGCCTTCATAACCCTCTCGCCCGTCTCCTCCCTGGAAAAACCCATATTGAGCGGGCCGAAGGCCACGTCCTCGAAGACGGTGGGCGCAAAGAGCTGGTCGTCCGGGTTCTGGAAAATAAGGCCGACCTTGGAATAGATCTCCCTCGGCGAGAGCTTCCTTATGTCGACGCCGTCGAGAAGGACGCTGCCTTTCAAGGGCTTGAGGAGGCCGTCTACGACCTTCAGAAGCGTCGTTTTCCCCGAGCCGTTCGAGCCGAGGACGCCCACGAATTCACCCTTTCTAATGTCGATATTGACGTCGCGCAGGGCAGCCGTGCCGTCGGGGTAGTCAAAGGACTCTATGGCTACATTGAACCTCACTACATCTTCCATAGGACCCCCATAAGGAGAAGGAAGAGGAGGGAGACGGCAAGATGGCTTTTCTTCAACCGCTCCTGGCCCACGTCAGGCATGCTGCCGTCATAGCCCCGCTGGGCCATTGCAACGGCGGCATGCTGGCTGCTGTCGAAGGCCTTGAGCACGAGGGCCGCCGCGAGGGTGCCCAGGGAGCTGACGCCCCGCGTGACGCTGGAGTAGCCCAGGCGGTTTTTCTGGGCGTTGTAAATGACTGCCGCATCTTCGAGGAGGAGGAAGATATAACGGTATGCAAAGAGCGCGGTCTCGACGATGCCCTTCGGGACGCGAAGCCAGGCAAGGGCGCCAAGGAGCCGGGTAAAAGGGGTCGCGAAACCGAGCAGAGCGACCACGGACGCTGCGCTCATTATCCTCAAGCCGAGGAGGAGCCCGTCAACGAGCCCGTCCCTGTAAAGAGAGACCTCCAGTCCGGGGAGACGGAAAGTCCCCATCGGCTCTCTGCCGGAGAGGAGCTTTATGGCGATAACGACGACTGCAATGAAGGCGGGCGCCGAGAACCGCGCCAGCAGCCTCTTGGCCGGTATGTGCATGGAAGCGCAAAGACAAAGGCAGACGGCCGCGGCCGCGGAAGGGAAGAGGATACCCCTGTTGGTCAGAACCATGGAGAGAACGGCTGCGGCGCAGAAGAGCTTGATCCTCGCGTCGACCCTCGCAAGGGGGTGGTTTACCTTTTCCTCGAATAGAAACGTGTGCATATCTACCTTTTCCGGCGCTCCAGGAGCACCCTCCACCAGTATCCCGCCGCAAAGCCGCCTATTGCCCCGGCCGCAAGAAAGGCGAAAAGGGGGAGGTCGCCCATATCGGTCCTTACGAGAGGAGGACGGGGCTCCCTGCCCTGCTCCCTTGCGATACGCCCGACGACTGCTTCGTCCACCCCCTGCCACGCCTTTGATTGCGCCTCCGGACCGCTCAAGGCAAAAGAAGGGACGATAAGCAGCCCGAAGAGGAAAAAGAGGCAGAGGGCAGCGACGATCGGGACCTGCCTTTTTAGGGTCCTGCTCATAGGGAAGCCTCGTTTGCCTTCAGCACCCTCATCTTGACAAGAAGGTCCGGCCGCTTCCGGGCAAGGAGCACCACCACTCCGGCTGTCATGGCCCCTTCGACTATGCCCAAAGGAATTTGGGTGGGCACGAAAGCCGCCGAGATCTTCAAGAAAAGCGGGGTGAACGGCGTGCTTCCCTTCAAGGCGAGGGCCATAATGAGGGAGGTTGTAAGGTAAGTGGCCCAGTCTGCTGCAACGCCTGCCGCGAAGCCGGCGACGGCGAGCCTCGCGCCGCAGGACCGAAGCAGCTTGAACACGACAAAGCCTGTGAAAGAGCCCGCGACGCCCATGGAGACGATGTTCGCCCCTAGGGTGGAGAGACCCCCGTGCGCGAGAAAGAGGGCTTGTATCATCAGGGCGACCGCTGCGACGACAACGCTTGCAGCCGGCCCCAGCAGAATCGCGGAAATAGCGGTCCCGCAGGGGTGCGCGCAGGAGCCGACGACCGGCACCGGGACGGGGATGCAGGATATGATGAAGATGGCGGCCGCCATAAAGCCGGCAAGGGGCTTGTAGGAGAGGTCCGTCTTGGAAGCCTCCTTGAGGCGGCGAAGGCCGAGTGCAAGAAAGGGGACCGCAAGGCAGAACCAGAGCAAAACCCAGCCAAAGGGAAGGACCCCTTCGGAGATATGCATAGCCCTGGCCGCCTGGGGCTGCCCCAGAAGGAGGGCGCAGCCGAAAAGGAGGGCGGCTATGAACCTACGGCGCGAGAAAGCAGTCACGCGCTCTCCTCCTCCGCCATTATGAGCAGGGCGTTGGCGATTGAGACGGCAGCCGGGGTCCCGCCTTTTCTGCTCAGGTTCGTAATGAATGGAAAGGCCTGGGTGGAAAGGAGCGCCTTCGACTCGACGGCCCTCACGAACCCGACGGGCACGCCTACGACAAGGGGCGCCAGGGCGGGCGGGTCGGCGTTAAATATTTCGATCACTTTCAAGAGGGCGGTGGGGGCATTGCCGACGACGACCATACCTATGTTGTCCGGCCGTTCCTTCAGGGCCTTTTCGATCCCCGCCTCAGCCCTCGTCACCCCCGGGGTCAATTCAGGGCCGTCGGCGGGCAGTCCGCACAGCACCGTCCCGCCCCACTTTGCAAGGCGCCGCTTGTTGATGCCGGCCCGCACCATCTCAACGTCCGTAAGTATGTCGCACCCGCCCCTTATCGCCTCGAGGCCCCTCCTGACGGCGTCCGGATGAAAGAAGAGGGTCTCTTTGAACTCGAAATCGGCCGTAGCGTGAATCACCCTTTGGACGATCGGACGCTGCTCCGCAGGCAGGCCGGAGAGGTCTACCTCGCCCGAGATGGTCTCGAAGCTTCGTCTTTCTATCTCTTTCGGGTCGGGCGACGCAGACGCCCCGATCCTCTCCAGGACGATGCGGGCAAGGCCCTCGTGGACGCCGAGGGGCTGGGAATAGATCAATTCCACGCGGGGGTGCTTTTTTCGCGCCTCTGCGATTATGGCCGGGATGTCTTTCGTTACGTGCATGCCCGCATAGAGGAAGAAAGGATGGACGATGATCCTTTCGGCGCCCTCTGCCGCACAGGCATCGATGGCGGCCCCGATATCGGGTGCGACAAACTGCAAGTATGCTGCTCCGACACAGCGGTCCTGACAGCCGGGATGGATCAAGCGATGGAGGAGCGCGCCGATGGCCTCGACGTTGTTTGCGTCCTCCTTGGGGCTGCCGTGCCCGACTAGAATTATTCTTTCCATTGGCTCCAGGTCCTTCCTTTAAGGGCAAAATCGACGAAACGGCCGGATATTGCCTCATTGCTGCCGAAATGGACATGTATGTAGCTTCCTAAAGTGTTCTTGTACCTATACCCTTCGGCTGCCTGCTCTTCGCCCGATCCGTTCTTCACGGCGTAGGCCCGGCCGGGCAGGCTTCCGGGCCCCTCATCAAGCAAGTCCGAATAACGGAACTCATGCCCCCGTAATCGCTCTCCCTTGATGCCGAGGACGCAGTCTTCACGGAGCAGTACCTCCCGGTAGCCGAGGTGAGCGCCTTTCTTTTCCATCACTGCTTCGAAGGGGAAGATGCCCGCTGCCTCGAAGCGCCGGCCCTCGAAGTCCACTATGGACCGGCAGAGGTACATGAGGCCGCCGCACTCCGCGTAAACCGGCCGACCCGCCTCACTCCAGGCCCTGACATCGCGAAGCATCGCCCCGTTTTTGGAGAGCGCCTCTCCATAAAGCTCAGGGTACCCGCCGCCTATATAGACCGCGTCGATAGGCGCCGGAAGGTGGCCGTCCGAAAGGGGGCTGAAAAAAACGATCTCCGCTCCGGCTTTCTTCAAAAGGTCGATGTTGTCCTCGTAATAGAAACAGAAGGCCTTGTCGGCCGCGACGGCTATTCGGACGGAGGGAGCGGCCGGCCCCCGGTCCTGCCCTTCGGAGAGGGCAGAAGGAAAGGTCGAGGCGGACAGGGCCTCAAGGCCGCCGATATCAATATGCTCAAGGACCGCCCGGGAGAGCCCGTCAAGCCCCTCCCGGGAAATCGGCTCTTCATCGGCGACAACAAGTCCAAGGTGCCTGTGGGGTATCTCGAAGCGCCCGTCCCTTGGCAGATAACCGAGGGGCGCGACCCCTTCGACCCCCCGGCAAAGCCGCTCGTAATGGCGGCGAGAGGCAACGCGATTGAAGATGACGCCTTTCAACTCTATGCCGTAGTTCGCCTCCCCCCATTCCCTCATGCCCTTGACGATCGGGGCCGCGCTCTCCGCCATGCCGTAGCCGTCGACAACGAGGACGACGGGGACGGAGAGAACCCCGGCGAGGCGGGCCGTGCTCTCGCTTCCGTCGAAGAGCCCCATGACCCCTTCGATGACCGCCGTATCGGCGTTTGCAGAGTGGAGCGCGAAGGAGTTCCGCACGTATCTCTCACCGCACATCCAGAGGTCGAGGTTGCGCGACGTCCTGCCGGCCGCGAGCCGGTGGAGGCCCGAGTCTATGAAATCGGGTCCTGCCTTGAAGGGCTGTACGACGCGCCCCTTCTTTCTCAGGGCCGCTGCAAGGCCTAAAGCGACAGTCGTCTTGCCGCATCCCGAGTGAGTGCCTGCTATTACAAATGCGCGCATACCTCAGCCATCTCCGAAAGCAAGCGTTCGTTTTCCTCCCTCGACCTCACGGCAACACGCAGGTATGTCCCGTCGAGTCCATCAAAACTTGAACAATCCCTCACGAGGATACCCTTCTTCTCGAGGGCGGCTGCAACCTCCCGCCCCCGGTCCACCTTGAGCAGGTAGTAGTTGGCCCTGGACGGGAGGAAATGGATGCCTATTCGCGCAAGGCCCGCCTCCATAAAAGACTTCTCCCTCTCCATCCCCTTCCGCGAGGCCTCTTCGTAGACCCTGTCTTCCAGGACCGCTGAGCCTGCGTACTGGGCGAGGGCATTGACCGTCCAGGGCTCCTTGTAAGCTTTTATGCGCTCCACCAGGGAAGGGTGAAAGACCCCGTATCCTATCCTCAGGCCGGCCAGCGCGTAGAACTTGGTCATCGATCGGAAGACGACCAGCCAGGGGTTCCGCTCCACTTCTTCCACGACGGACTCGGCCGGGCAGAAATCGATGAAGGCCTCATCGACAACAAGGCAGCAGGAAACCTCTCTTGCCGCACCGGCTATTTCACGCACGGTTTGCTTTTCGACGAGCCGCCCAGTCGGGTTGTTCGGGTTGCAGAGAAAGGCCATGTCGCAAGGTTTCTTCTTTGACCGGCCCGGTCGGCCCCGCGGTCCGTCCCCTCCGGCCATAGCTTCGATGAATTCCTCCGGACGGAGGTCGAAGCTCTCGTCGCCCTTGAGAGCGAAAGTGACTATTTCGCCTGCGCCGCCGTTTCGGCAGGCCCTTTCATATTCACCGAAGGTGGGCGCGGTTATAAGGACCTTTGACGGCCCCAATGCCCTGGGGACGAGGTATATCAACTCCGTGCTGCCGTTTCCGCAGATGACCGTATCGGCCCCGACCCCGAGCCGCCGGGCAATGGAGGCGGCAAGCCCCTCCGAAAAGGGGTCCGGATAGTGGGGGGGGAGGCGGTCGATGCTCCTCTTCATGAGGCGGGCCGCGCTCTCCGGCACACCCAAGGGGTTGATGGAGGCGCTGAAGTCGATGATCCTCTCCGGCGGAATACCCGTTCTCCGGGAGGCCGCGAAAATGTTGCCGCCGTGGACGATCATGCGATCCTCCCCAGGACAAGGACCAAAAGAGCAAGAGCTGCCGTCAGGGAAGCGGCGGTCGCCACCAGTCCGACCGCCCTGTCGGCAGACCGGAGATAATCGGCCCCTTGCTCGTCGCCGATGTGCGGCTTTTCAACAAGGGCGCCGCCGTACATCGAGGGGCCGCCCAGCCTCAAGCCGAGGGCGCCGGCCATCGCCGCTTCGGGCATGCCGCTGTTGGGGCTGGTGTGGTTCCTGCCGTCCCGCCTCATCATGGCCAGGGAACGGCGGGCCGCGGTGACGGCCCGGGAGGGACCGGCCGGGAGGAAATAGAGGAACGCAGCAAGGCCGATGAACAGGCCCGTTATCCTTGCAGGTACATAGTTGGCCCAGTCGTCGAGGCGCGCCGCTGCCCAGCCGAACCTGATATATCTGGCGTTCTTGTAGCCCACCATCGAATCGAGCGTGTTGACCGCTTTGTAGGCCATGGCAAGGGGAAGCCCGCCGACGACAAGGTAGAGCACGGGCGCAACGAAGCCGTCGGACAGGTTCTCCGCAAGGGTCTCCACGGTCGCCCTGAGCACCGCCTCTTCGGCAAGCCCTTCCGTATCGCGGCCCACGATCATGGAAAGCCTCCGCCTTGCGTCCGCCATGCTCTTCACCCTCACTGCCCGGATCACGACGCGGGCGGAGGTGATCAGCGCGCGCAGGGCCAGAGTCGTAGAGACCAGGTAGATGAAGGCTAGAGCGCCGATGAACTCGAGAGGGCGGGCGGAAAAGGAAAGGAGTATGCGGGCTGCCGCAAAGGCCGAAGCCCAGGCTGCGGGCACGATGGCGCATACGAGGAGCACCCCTGCCGCCCTCTCGTGTCTTGCGCCCAGGGAGCACCTAAGCAGTCCCTCCAGTCCCGATGCCGCCTTGCCGATGACCTGCACCGGGTGGGGCAGCCAAGGGGGGTCGCCGATGAGAAGGTCGACGAAGAATGCTGCAGCTAAGTAGGCCGGCGCTATCACAGGTCGAGGACCCTCCTTACGAATTCCATATCCAGGTGCTTCCTCAAAAGGTCTGCCAGTCTGTCCAGCGCTTGGTCTCTCAGAAGGGCGTAACGGGCCGAAATATCGAGGGGCGCCATTCCCTTGCGCGCCCTCAGCCTGTTCAGGAGAGACCTCCTGAAGGCGTCGTTTTCGAAGATCCCGTGGAGATAGGTGCCGAAGCAGTTCCCCCGCGCAGAGCCGTCAAGGACCGGCGCGCCTTCTTTCGCGCCGGCCTGCCCGGAGAGCCGTCTTATCTCGAAGAGGCCTATATCGCCTGTGCTGTCCCCCATGTGGATCTCGTATCCCTTCATGCGCCCCGCCTCTCCCGAAGTGACGCCCAGGAGCCCCCGCACCATCCTCGCCTCCACCTGGCAGGTCGTCTTGGTCCGGCCGAAGACTGTCTCTATGTCGAGCAAGCCTAGGCCGTCGACTTCCCCGTGCTCGCTCTCGACGCGGTCGGGATCGTAGATCTTCCTGCCCGCCATCTGGTAACCGCCGCAGATTGCCGCAACCCCGGCGCCCCTGTCCAGGGCCGTCCTGATGCTCCTGTCGATCCCCAGTTCGAAGAGAAAGAGCAGGTCCTTTACTGTGCTCTTCGAGCCCGGTATGAGCACAAGGTCGGCATTCTCTATGTCGATCCCGTTCGTCGAATAGATCAGCTCAACATCAGGCTCGCACAAAAAGGGGTCGAAGTCGGTGAAGTTGGAGATGTACCGGAGACGTACCACTACAATCCTGAGCGAGCCGTCCCCTCTTGCCGCGGCCCCGTTTCTGAGCGCCAGGCTGTCTTCCTCGGGCAACCCCATTTGCACGAAGGGGAGGACGCCTATGACCGGCCTGCCCGTCCGCGCCCTTATCATCTCCAGGCCCGGCGCGAGCACTGCCATGTCTCCCCTGAACTTGTTGATTATGAAGCCCTTGATTCGCCTTGCATCCTTCCCGAGGAGCTTCACGGTCCCGTAGAGCGAGGCGAACACGCCCCCTTTGTCGATGTCCCCTACGAGGAGCACCGGCGCCCCGGCGAGTCTCGCCGCTGCCATGTTTACGATGTCCACGTCGGCCAGATTGATCTCGGCCGGGCTCCCCGCTCCCTCCATCAGGATAAGATCGTAGGCCTTCGAAAGGCGGCCATAGGATTCTCTCACCGCCTCCCATGCTGTTTGTCTGAAGCCGTAGTACTCCCTGGCGGACATGTGGCGGTAAGGGCGGCCTTGGATTATAACCTGCGAACCCATCTCGCCCGAGGCCTTGAGGAGCACCGGGTTCATGTCCACGGTCGGCGGCACGCCGGCGGCCTCCGCCTGGAGTACCTGGGCGCGCCCTATCTCACCTCCGTCGGCAGTGACGAACGAGTTGAGGGCCATATTCTGGGCCTTAAAGGGTGCGACCCTCACGCCCTCGTCCCGGAAGATCCTGCACAGACCCGCGACCAGGAGGCTCTTGCCCGCGCCGGACCCTGTGCCCTGCACCATAAGCGCTTTCGCCACCTTACCCTCCGGATGGGAGAGGCCCCTTCACCCGGGTACCTCGCCCGAGACGCCTGCCTCGCTGAACGTCGCCATCTCCCTGTATATCTTAAGGCCGCCTTCGATCAGGAGCATCGCCAGGGCGGCGCCCGTGCCCTCGCCCAGCCTCAGGCCGAGGTCGAGGATGGGGACCATACCCATCTTTTCGAGCATGGCCTTGTGCCCTATCTCTACGGAGTTGTGGGCCGCGAACATGTAGTCTGCCGCGCGAGGCTCCAGGGCGTAGGCAATGAGGGCGCCCGCAGTCGAGATTAGGCCGTCGATGACGACAGGTACCCTCTTTGACGCAGCGCCGAGGATCAAACCGGCTATGCCTCCTATCTCGGCGCCGCCGACCTTTGCAAGCACGTCCAGGGGGTCGTTGGGATCGGGGTTCCGCAAGGCTATGCTCTCCTCTATGACCGCGATCTTCTTGGCAAGCCCTCCGTCCGATATACCCGTCCCCCTGCCCGTCACCTCCGCTACGCCCCTTTTCGTGAGCACGGCTGCAATGGCGGAGGATGGTGTCGTATTGCCGATGCCCATGTCTCCCGTGCCGAAGAGGCCGTATCCCTTTCCGGCATACTCGGCGGCAAGGTCGATGCCTACCTTCAGGCACTGCTCGGCCTCGCCCCTGGTCATTGCCGGTTCCTTGAGCATATTCCTCGTTCCCTTCACAACTTTGCGTATAAGGAGTCCGGGCGTCTCGGGGAACTCGTAATCAACGCCTATATCCACGACGACCACCTCGGCCCCCGCGTGGCGGGCGAGAACGTTTATCCCCGCGCCGCCGTTAAGGAAGTTGAAGACCATTTGAGGCGTTACCTCGCTCGGGTATGCGGATACACCCTCGGCAACCACGCCGTGATCGCCGGCAAAAGTAAAGACCACCTTCCTGCCGAGGGCCGGCATCGTCTGCCCGGTAATCGAGACGATCCTCCGGGCAAACTCCTCGAGCCTGCCAAGGCTCCCTACCGGCTTAGTGAGATCGTCGAGCCTCGCCTGGGCCTTCTCCAATAATCGACTGTCCGCCGGGACGATCTCCGGCACAAATCCCATGCCTTCCCTTTCCATGAAGTCTCCTTTTTCCGCGCCTTCCCGGTAGCGCTCTATTTGACCTTCACCGGCACTCCCGCCACCATCATGTAGACCTCTTCCGCAAGCCGGGCAATGGCCTGGTTCAGCCTTCCGGCCATGTCCCTGAACTGCCTGGCCGTCTCGTTTTCGGGCACTATCCCCATACCGACCTCGTTGGAGACTACGTAAACCTGCACTCCGCTGTCGAGCGCAGCAAGGGCGCCTAAAAATGCCTCTTCCGCCTGCGCCGCGTCAAGGCCGCCGCAAAGAAGGTTCGAAAGCCAGAGGGTCAGGCAATCGACAACCACGACCCTTGCCCCCCCGCAGCTCCTGATAGCCCGGTCCAGATGTACCGGCTCCTCAAGAGTATCCCAGGCGCTGCCCCTCTCGGCCTTGTGCTTCTCGATCCTTTCCGCCATCTCTCCGTCGAGGGCCTGGGCCGTTGCTATATAGACCCTCCTGCCGGAGCCTGCCGCCTTTGCAGCCCCGGCGAGGGCGAAGGAGGTCTTGCCGCTCCGCGACCCGCCGATGACAAATACCAATTTGCCCATCCTTCCTCCGACAAAAAAAATCCCCAAAGCACCATTGCTTTGGGGATTGCACCCTGATTTACTTCATCCCCGCCTTCCAAGCCGCGAGAAGGCACTTGTCTCATTGCGTTTCAGGCAGGTCTTCTGGCTCTCCCGACCTCTGCCGGCCTTCCCGTCCCCGATCCTGAGGCAGTGGCTTATTCGGCAGAGGCTGCTGTTTCCGGGATTACAGCGGCGGGACCGCTCCTGAGTTCCACAGGATTCCCTATTAAGTCGCTGCACCTGAACGCAGTTATCTTTTATCTTGTACAACAGAAGGGGACGCTTGTCAATAATTAATCGGCATGGAAGAAGAAATCCGCCATTCTTCCGTTGTCTTTCGCGGTCTAAAATCTTAGACTATGAACAGAAAAACAAGGCCGACGGGAAAGGCAGCGCTGACGCCCGAAATGGGCGACACGAAAAGAATTCACCGAATAACTTGCAAAGGAGGGCCAGGTGGCGACAGAATACGAAAAATGGTTTCGCGAGATGCAGGTAAAGAGGACAATCGAGGCTTTGAAAAAAAACAACTTTGACGCCAGGTTCGCCCAAGACTCGTCTGACGCCCTGAAGCAGGTCTTCTCGATGATGCCTTCAGGCTCGACGGTCGGCCTCGGCGGATCGATGACCCTCAGCCAGATCGGCTTCTTCGATGAGGCAAAGAAACACCCGCTGACCCTTCTTAATCCGGGAACTCCGGGATTTTCACCCGATGATGCCCTCAACATGCGAAAGGCGATCCTCACGGCCGACGTCTTCCTGGCGAGCTGCAATGCCGTTACCGAGGACGGGAAGCTGTACAACGTCGACGCCTCCGGAAACCGGGTGGCGGCTATGACTTTCGGTCCGAAAAAAGTGATCCTCGTATGCGGTGTAAATAAGATCGTCAAGGACATTGCCGAGGCGGAGGTGAGGGTAAGGGAATGGACGGCTCCGATGAACGCCAGGCGGCTCACATACAAGACCCCCTGCGCTGAGACGGGCGAGTGCGTAGATTGCTCCTCTCCACAGCGGATATGCAACGTCTATGTGGTCTTCGCCAAAAAGCCCGCGCGGACGGACATGACGGTCCTCATCGTCGGAGAGGCCCTGGGCTTTTGAAAGGCCGGCCTAAACGATCTTCGTGAATGTATGCGTCTGGGCAGCCCTCTGCTTTGCTACCTCGCTGCACTGGGCCAGGTAGTTCTTCAAAAGACCGCTGGTTGCCCCTTCGGGGCCTGACACCGGCCCTGCGCCCGAGGTGAGGAAATCGACCAGGGACGAGGTGGCGCCGGAGAAAAGGCTGCCCGAACCGCCAGACGACAGGGCCGCCGAGAATTCGCTCTGGCTGATAACGCCGTCATTATTCGTATCAAGCTTCGCGAACGCCTGGTCGAGGGTGGGGCTTCCCTTGGGTGACCCGGCCGGGTGCTTCCTGCCGGCCGATAGGGCCGCCGTCATCTCCGCCTTGTCGATCACGCCGTCCCCGTTCGTATCGAATCTGCGAAACAGGATCTGGCGCATCTGGGACATTGCATCAGCACCGGTCATACCCGTGACACCGTCGATCATGACACCCTCCTGCGGCCGCCCCCCTTTCCGAGGGGACAGCTCGCGTCATGATCTGCAAGATCAGGGCCACGAGTTTTGAGCGAAAACAGGGCAAAATGCGCGTCATGGCAGCGGAAAAAAATTCCACAGGGGGAAAAGGGTTCCCCTTTGTCGCTAGGGTCCCCTTCCCGGTCCCTGTAAAGGGCGAGGGTCGGGGTCCCCCAGCGTAAGCGCATTTGAAAATACTCCGTTTAATAGTAGCCCTAACACCGCGCCGACTATAGGCGCGGCCCATGAGATTCGCTTCGCTCCGCTGTTCTTCCCCGACCCTTTTTCTTTGTTTGCTTCTTTTGTGTTACCTTCAGTCTTTCCGTCCATCCCGGCAAGGCCCTCCGGCGAATTCCCTTCGCCCCAACACTTCTCCCAGGCCCTGCCTCTTTTCAGTCTCTTCTCTTTTTCTCTTCTTAGTCTCTTAGTCTCTTGCTATATAGACGGCAAGGCCCTTCCGGAGTATTCCATTTGCGCCATTAATCTAGACTCTCCTAGGGAAGGATCTCACAAGAGGATTCCATCAAGGCTTGGTGCTCCACTAGAGCGACCCGCATCGGAAGGGT
>JBEKOT010000063.1:0-13340 GCA_049521495.1 Syntrophorhabdales bacterium
GTTAAAGTTGTCCTGAATCGGCCGCACGGCCGATAGAACGACATCCGTTACAGCGCTCTTGAGGAAGCTGTACCCTTTCCCTTCAAACTTTTCCTCTATCTCTTCACGGCCCTCCCCCGTCAATGCCCCGTAAAGGTTCAAAAGGTTGAGCACTCCTCCCGATGCGTGCCCGAACCGGGTCTCTCTTCCAGGGTCCGTCACTGCGGAGGCAATGGCTTTCCTGATCGCCTCCGGTGGATCGAGCAGGCCGATTGCGTGGCCGCTCTTCTTTTGCGCTACGCTCTTGCTCATCTTGGATTCAGGATCATCCAGGGCCATGATCCTTGATCCCCTCTCGCGCACCATCACCTCCGGGACGGACAAGACGTCGCCGAAGAGGTTGTTGAACCTCTGAGCTATGTCCCTGGTGAGCTCCACGTGCTGGCGCTGGTCTTCTCCTACGGGGACGTAATCGGTGCGGTGCAACAGGATGTCGGCGGCCTGCAGCACGGGATAGTCGAGCAGGCCCGCGCTGACGCTTCCGGCCCGGCCGGACTTGCTCTTGTACTGGGTCATGCGCTCCAGCCAGCCGACCGGCGTCACGCAGTTCAATATCCACGCGAGCTCGGCGTGCTCGTGGATGTGGGACTGGATGAAAATAACGCTCCTTTCGGGGTCTATCCCGCAGGCCATGTAAAGGGCCGCAACCTCGCGGGACTTTTTTCGGAGGGATGCCGGCTCCACCTCTTCGGGGACCACGATGCCGTGAAGGTCTACGACGCAGAAGATATTGAAATAAGTCTCCTGGTTCTCAACCCAGACCGACAGTGCGCCCGTGTAATTGCCTATGTGCAGGCTGCCGGTGGGCCTTACGCCCGAGAAGACGATTTTTTTGCCGAAGGGGTTCGGTGCCGGAAGGACCATGGTGTCATACAAAAACTATACACCGGATAGTCGAGGCGCAAGGAAAAACCGGCCGGGCTCAGACTTGCTTGCTTGTCTCTCTAAGCTCCACCGTATCTCCCGGCGCCGCTCCCGCGGCGGCCTCGCACGTAGGGACCTCGTGAAGGTAGGAGACGAACTTCTGGATTGACGAGTTGTGCTTGTTGGATTTCAGAAAAAGCACCGAAACCTCAAGGTATAAAGGCTCGGCAAGGGACAGGACCGCAAGGCTCCCGTCAGCCTCATCGCCTTCGACCGCCCGCCTTATAATGATTGAGACTGCCTTGTCCTGGGCGACCCATTCCTTGATGAATTCGGTGCTGTTCACCTCTACGAATACGGACGGGCTTATGTTTTTCTTCGAAAAGGCGTCGAGGACCAACTCCCTCGTCGCGGAGCCGTCCTCTCTGATGGCAAAGGGGTAAGGGCTGATATCGGACAAAGAGACGACGCCTTTTGCCGAGAGAGGATGCTCCTTGGAAGTGATCAGCACCAGCTCTTCTCTTACGAAGGGAATGGACTGTATTTTATTCGAGGGACGCTGGTTGGCTACTATTACCAGGTCGTTTTGACCGGTCAACAGCGTTTTCTCCATCTCGTTGGACGAGGCCGTATTTAGCTTGATCCTGACGCCGGGATTGCTCTTTTGAAAGCCGCCTAGAATGTAGGGCATTATCTTCTTCGCGTAGCTGATGGTCGTGCCCAGGCGAAGGAGCGGCATGGCGCCGTTTCTTGCGGCGCGGAGCTTATCCTCTAAATCCCGCGCCGTCTTTTCGATTCGCTCGGCATACCGGTATACCTCTTTCCCTTCCTTTGTCACCTCGAACCGACCCCTGTCTCTCCTCAGGAGGGTGACCCCCGTCTGGGCCTCCAACTGGGCGATATGCCTGGAAACACCCGGCTGGGTCATAAACAGGAGGCTGGCGGCCCTTGAAAAACTCTTGCATTTGACCACCTGGGAAAATACCATAAGGGACGTGAGCGAATAAAAAAACATAATCTTTTATTATATAGTATAAAAAGAAATCAATTGACTATCAACTAATATCGGTCCAGCATAGTATTATTCATGCTAATGGAAGCCCCTGCTCGTGGAAGCGTCGCGAGACGCGAAATAAAATCGACCATGAGAGCGCGATCAGCGCAAGCCGGCACAAGTCAAATTTTCCCTTAAGGAGGAGTCGTTTATGGACCTGAGAGATTATATAAGCATGTGCGAAAAGGTGGGGCAGCTCAAGAGGGTGAAAGCAGAGGTAGACTGGGAGCTCGAGATCTCCCATATTTGCAAGATTGTCGAGGAGAAGTCAGGCCCGGCCCTTCTCTTCGAGAACGTCAAGGGATATGAGAGCCCGGTCCTCACAGGCGCTTTCGGCACCACCCAGAGGCTGGCAATGATCCTAGGAAAAAGCCCCGACCTCTCCATGGTCCAGCTCACGAAGGAATGGGTGAACCTGGCGGTAAAGGAGGTCATTCAGGCAAAAGAGGTGAAGGACGGTCCCATCTTCGAGAACATCGTAGACGGCCCGAATGTGGATATCTTCTCCTTTCCCTCACCCAAGTTCTATGAGCTGGACGGTGGCCGCTATTTCGGGACCGCGGTCTTCATGGTGATCCAGGACCCGGAGACGGGCGACGTGAACCTCGGTACCTACCGCATGGGTATCCTCGATGATAAGACCATCGGAGTACAAATCCTGAAGGGCAAGAAGGGCGACAGGATCATGAAAAAGTACGGCAAGATGGGAAAGAAAATGCCCGCATGCGCCATTATAGGAGGCGACCCCCTTCACATCTTCGCCAGCGCCGCCACGGTGACAAAGGCGAAGAGCGGCTACGACGTGGTCGGCACCCTCAGAGGCGCCCCGGTCGAGGTCACAAAGAGCCAGCTCTGCGGCTTGCCTATCCCGGCTGCAGCGGAGATCGTGCTGGAAGGGGAAATCGACCCCTCCGCCCTCAGGAACGAAGGCCCCTTCGGCGAGTATACGGGCTACTACACGGAGGAGCTCATCAAACCCATCCCCAAGCCGGCTCTCGACGTAAAGCGGGTCTATTTCAGGAACAAGCCGATCCTTTGGGAGACGAGCGTGGGCAGGCCCGTGGGCGACCAGCACATGCTCTACGCTTTTACCCGTAATGCGTCACTCTGGACCGATCTCACCAGGATGCAGATCCCCGGAATCAAATCCGTGTATACCCTGCCTGAGGCCTCGGGCCGCTTCACCGTGGTCGTCTCGGTGCAGCAGATGTACCCGGGCCACGCCGACCAGGTCGCCGCAGCAGTCATCGCAAGCAACACTGGCTCTTACGGGATCAAGATGATCATTATCGTCGATGACGATATCGACGCCGACGATCTCCCGAGGGTCTGGTGGGCTCTCGGCACCCGCTACAACCCTGCCAGGGGCACCCAGATCATCAACAGGGGAAGGTCGACGCCCCTGGACCCCGCCCTGGAGGCAGGCGGCAACAAGCTCATCACGTCGCGGATCATCCTTGACGCCACCATACCTTACGAGTGGAGGGAGAAGCCCACGGAGATCAAGCTTACGGAAAGCGTCATGAACAAGGTAAAGTCGCGTTGGAGCGAGTACGGGATAGACTAAGGAGGCATGTATGGCATTCCAGAAGGACATAAAGGACGCGGAGGAAAGGGCGAAGAAGATAAAGCTTTTCGGCCACGACATCCACGGCGTATTAACGTCCAACACCCTCTTTTGCGACATAGAGGGGAACAGACAGTACGGCTTCTGGCACATGGACGGCTTCGGCGACCTCTCCCTCACGGCTAACGGCATAGGGGTCGTCTTCCTGGACAGCACTTCCATCGACGGCGAGGGCCTCTTCAGGGCCAGGGAGCTGAAACTGGACAAATTTTACTACAGCGTCCAGGACAAGGCTGCGAAGATGGAAGAGCTGAAAAAAGAGATGAACATCGGGGATGATGAGGTCGCCTGCCTCGGATGCGAGATTTCCGATATACCCCTCATGAAAAAGGCCGGCCTTGCGATAGCCACGGCCGATGCCAGGGACGAGGTCAAGACCATAGCCCATTACATCACGGCCGCCCCCGGCGGCAGGGGCGCCATGAGAGAAGCATGCGAGTTCATTTTGAGGGCCATGGGCAAGTGGGACGAATGGGTGGAGAAAGTCACCAAGATGGGATATAAGTAGGAGGCTGCGATGAACAAGACAGAGGCCGTTGAAAAGGCAAAGAAGGTGAAGTTTGTCATCCTCGATATCCACGGGGTCCTCACCGACAATACGCTCTACTATACCCAGAACGGGGTAAAATCGGAAGGCTTCTCGCTGCACGACCGCCTCGGCATCAAAGCGTTCATGGATGCGGGCCTAGGCATCTCTTTTCTCACCAGCAAGATATCCCGCGCCGACGAGCAGATGGCCAAGATCTACGGCATCACGCCCGACAAGCTCTGGGGCCAGAGCGCGAAGATGGCGAAGGTTGACGAGTTCGAGAAGGAAACAGGCCTAAAGGACGAGGATTTGTGCTATGTCGGCGACGAGATGATCGACCTTGCGGTCATGAAGCGGGTCGGCTTCTCCGCTGCCCCTGCGGACGGCTCGGTCGAGGCAAGGGGTGTGGCGGATTATGTCACGGCGGCGGGCGGCGGCAAGGGGGTCGTCAGGGAGCTCGCCCAGTTCATTCTCGAGGCCCAGGGAAAGTGGGACCGGTTCGTGGCGCGCATCAATGGCGGAGGATAATAATGGCGCATAAATACTACAAGGATAACAGAAGCTACATCAGCGCGCTCCTGAAGACGGGAGACGCCGTCGTCGCAAACCAGGAGGTCGACTGGGACCTGGAGCTCGGGGCCGTAGTGCGGAGGACCTGCGAAAGAAGGGGACCTGCCGTCCTCTTCAAGAAAATAAAAGACTATCCCGGCTTCGAGGCGATCGGAGCGCCCATCGCGACCCACAGGAGGCTTGCAATCGCCTTCGGCCTCGATCCAGCGACGTCCATCCCCGAGATATCGGCCGAGTACCTGAGGAGAACCTCGTCCGGCAAGCCTTTCCCTCCAAAAATCGTCGACAAGAAGGACGCTCCCTGTAAGGAGGTCATCCTCCAGGGCGCCGACGCGGACCTCATGAACCTGCCGGCACCGATGGTCCACGACGGCGACGGCGGCAGATACATCGGCACCTGGCACTTCGTCGTAGCAAAGGACTACGACACGCCGGCCATCAACTGGGGCATGTACCGCCAGATGCTCTTCGACGAAAAGACTATGGTCGGCCCGGTCCTTCCTTTTTCCGACATGGGGAAGATGTTCCACAACAAGTATGCCCCCAGGGGAATCCCGATGCCCTTCGCTACGGTCATCAACCCCGATCCCCTTTCAGCCATCGCGAGCTGCGCGCCGGCGGCGATCCCCGAGGACGAGTTCACGAGTCTCCTCATGGGCGAGCCCGTCGAGGTCGTCAAATGCGAGACCTGCGACCTTTATGTGCCCGCCCATGCAGAGATCATCATTGAGGGCGTGGTAGTCCCGAACGTCACCATAGAGGAGGCGCCTTTCGGTGAGTACACGGGCTACAGGACAAGTCCCCGGGAAAAGAGGACCGTTTACAGGGTGAAGGCAATAACCATGAGAAAGAATCCGATCATGCCCGTTTCCAATATGGGCATCCCCACCGACGAGGGGCAGCTCCTCCGGGCCTTCTCCCTCGGCCTCGAGATGGAGAGGATGCTGAAGGACCAGGGGATCCCGGTTACGGGAGTATACATGCTGCCCGAGTCCACGCACCACCTCGTCGTCGTCGGGGTCAAGCCGATCTATGCGAACATCGCCACCCAGATAGGTCAGCTCGTTTTCGGAAGCAAGCTGGGACCCTGGTTTCACCTCGTAGTCGTCGTGGACGACAAGACGGACATTTACAGCAAGGACGAGCTTATCCATGCCCTGAGCACCAAGTGCCACCCGGTCACCGGCATAAGGGTGATGGAACACGGGGTCGGAACACCCCTCAACCCCTTTGTAGGCCCCAGGGAGAGGCGCCTCGGCACGGCGCCAAAGGTAGTCTTCGACTGCACCTTCCCCCTCGAGTGGCCTGCCTCCGAGATTCCCATAACGGTCTCCTTCAACAATGTATATCCCAAGGAGATAAAGGAGAAGGTGCTCTCGAACTGGCGGAATTACGGGTTCAAGGATTAGGAGGGAAAAATGGCTGCCTGGGATACCTTTATCGAGGGGGACTTCAAAGACATGAAAGAAGACGAAGAACACATTGCCGTGATACGCGATCTCACTCCGGGCAGGCGCAAGTATCGATCCACTTACGCGAGGGTCAAGTTCTCCAAGGACCCTGGAAAATACCCGGAGAAGCTTATAGTGCGCCTTGGCAGAGGCCAGCTCGTCGAATCCCCCTGCTCGATGGAGGTTCTTGAATTCGTAAGAGTCATACCTGAAGGACTGTGAGGAAAAGAGCGTGGAAACTTTGCGAGACTACCTCAGCTTCATGAAGGACCGCAATCTTCTCCTGAGGATCAAAGAGAAGGTGGAGCGGACGGATATCCCCCGGTTGATAGAGCTCCTTTCGGACCGGGGAAAGGCCATCCATTTTGAATCGGTCGAGGGATACGATTGCGGCGTGGTTGCCAATCTCGTGCCCTCCCAAGACGCCCTCGGAGCGCTCCTGGGCACTGAAGACCCATACGCCAGGTTCCTCGAAGGCGTGAAGAAAACGGAAAAAAAGATACTTGTGGAAAGGCGGGGGCTCGAGACCGTGGACGTGTCTACGGGCGATCTCATGTCCCTGCTCCCCATACTCAAGCACCATGAGAAGGACTCGGCGCCCTTTATCACAACCGGCATCGTCTCGTCCCTGGACCCCGATTCCCGCGTAGTGGGCAGGGGCATCCACCGGATGGAGTACCGGGGAGGCAACCGTTTGGGCCTGGCCCTCATCAACCCGCCCCTGTCCGACATTATGCAAAAGTACAGGGCAATGGGGGAGCCTATGCGAGTCGGCGTCGCTCTCGGCGTGGACCCCCTCCTCTTTCTCTCGATGGCTCTGAAAGTCGCCCCCGACCGGGACAAGATGGAGGTGGCGGGAGGGCTCAAGGGCCGCGGGGTCAAGATGATCGAGTCCATCGATTCCGGAGTGGACATGCCGGCCGGCGCCGAGTATTACCTGGAAGGGTACCTGGACCAAGGGGACGTGAGGCGGGACGGTCCACTGGGAGAGATCGGCGGCTATTACATGGCGCTCCCGCGGACGCCCACTCTGGTGGTGAACACCCTTTCCTACCGGCCCTGCCCTCTATATCACGCCCTCCTCCCGACGAGCCTGGAGGGGGACGCTTATCTCACCTTCGTGAGCCGGGCGCATATAGAAGAAAGCATCAAGAAGCTTTTCCCCTTCATCAAAGACATAGTCTTTGTCCAGAAGACCTTCGGCTCGTCGGCGGTCGTGTCGATACAACCGGCAGAGCGGGCGAAGGTCCGCAACCTGATCGTTTCCATGATGGGCTTTCCGATGATAAAAAAGGTGGTCGTCGTGGATGAGGACGTCGACCCCCATGACCTGCGCGACGTGGACTGGGCCGTCGTGACCCGCTGCTTCGCCGACAAAGATGTGATAATCGTACCGGGACTGCAGGGGCAGCCCATAGACCCGCAGGCCGAGCGTGGCCTAGGCCTGGCCAAGATAGGTTTCGATGCGTCCGCCCAGGGGAAGAACATCGATGAAAGGGCCCGTGTGGCGGCGGGCGAGAGCGAAAGGATAGAAAGGATAGTGAATGCCATCGGAGGTGTGGGATGAGCGGCCTTATAGTCGGAATATCGGGTGCCACGGGCGTGATCTACGGGGTCCGCACCCTCGAGGCCTTGGCTGCGTGCGGGGTGGAAACCCATCTCGTAGTAACGCAGTCGGCCCTGCGGAATCTCGTCCTCGAGACGGAATACAGTCCGGAGCACCTGAGGTCGCTCGCGTCATACACGTATGATATGGATGACGTCGGCGCAGCAATATCGAGCGGCTCCTTCAAGGTGGACGGCATGGTGGTTGCGCCGTGCTCGATCAAGTCACTCTCCGGCATAGCGAACTCGTTCAACTATAATCTTCTCATCCGTGCCGCGGACGTCATCCTGAAGGAGCGCAGGAGATTGGTGCTGATGGTGCGGGAAACTCCCTTGCATGAAGGCCACCTCGAGCTCATGAGCCGCGTGACGCGTATGGGCGCGATCGTCATGCCCCCCGTGCCCGCCTTTTACCACGAGCCGAAAACAATCGATGACCTAGTCAACCAGACGGTCGGAAAGATGCTCGATCTTTTCTCGGTCGACAACCATCTCTTCAAGCGATGGGGGACAGTCGACGACGGAAGGCGGTGCAAGCTTGCGTAAAAAGAGAAGGATGGGAGAGGCAGGAAAAAGCAAAGGAGGAAGAAGAGTCGTGAAGGTGACCGGCACGGTAGTAAGCGGCCTGGGTGAGTCGGCCTCCTTCCTTTCCATACCATGGGTAAACGATCAGCTTTCAAAAAGTCTCAAGTTCTCCCCTTATTGCGGCACCCTCAATATCAAGCTGCACAACCCGGAAATCCAAAAAGTGCTGAAAACCGGGAACGGCACTAAGGTGGTTCCCGCAGAGAAGGGATTCTGCGAGGCCCTTGTGTTCGAAGGAGTGGTGGCTGGGCGGCATCCGTGCGGAGCGATACTCCCGCTAGTGATGAACTACCCTGACGATGTCCTCGAGATAGTCGCGCCGCTACACCTGAAACAGGCGCTCGGGATCAGCGATGGGGACACCATAGAGGTGGAGCTCCACGTAACTTAGCCGCCGCGGCAGCCGCGGCCGGTTCAGGATGCATGGGAGCTCAAAAGGTTGCTTGTCCGTATTCCAGGTTTGTTGTGTCTGCAAGTCCATACATAAGTTTTTCTTATATTGTATGAGATTAAATGTTTTGATTGACAGACTTCACCAGTGGTATAGAATGGTACTTTAGGCGACTTGGTCCAAGAACGATTCCTCGAAGCCGGAGGGATCCCGCAATCGCTTGCAAGAAAGGAGGGCCCTTATGTCGGTTCTGTTTACCCAGTCATGGGACGTCATTCATGGAAAGGAGGACGATTATGTAGAATTCATCACGAATACATTTCTGCCTCAAATAGCTGCATTAGGTTTCGTTCCGGTCGGGGGATACTACGTGGAGGTGGGCTTCGGCCCGAGAATAGTCGCGGTGCAGAGGGCCAACGATACGGACGACGTGTGCCGTCTTCTTGGGTCGGTCGAATTCAAGCAGGTCATCCTCCGGCTCAAATCTCTCATCTCCAACTACAGGGCAGCCCTTCTCGAGCCAACGGGGACGGTAAAGCGGCAGGAGTACGTGATCCAGAAAGGGGTTTGGAAGTTCAACCAGTATTACGACCTGCGGCCCGGCCGAAAAGAGAAATATGCAGACTTCATCATGGGTGAGTACATCCCTGCCCTCCAGCAGCTGGACTACTTGGAAGTCACGGGAGGATGGAACGTGGCCCTCGGCGGGGTTAGCGAGATTATAGGAGAGCTGACTTTCAAGGACCCCATCGATATCGGCCGGATGCTCAACAGCCAGGAATTCAGACGGGCCTCGGGAAAGCTTCAGGAGGAATTCGTTATGAGCTACCAGAACCGGATCCTCCGGTGTACGGAACGCTTCGACGAGCCGAAATGGTTCAGGCTCTAAACCATGGGTAAACTATCAGCTTTCGAAAAGTCTCAAGTTCGTTCTCTCCTTATTGCGGCACCCTCAACATCAAGCCTGACGACCCGGAAATCCAGAAGGTGTTCAGAACCGGGAACGGCATGAGAAGGGATAGTTCACATTTTCGAACAGTCAAAAATGCCTTGACAAAGTATTTTATAGGATGTAGCATGCTCGCACCAAGACAAAACAATACGGGTGGATGAATGGAAAGCTCTCGGTTTCCGTCGATGCTTTCGATCCAGTCTCACGTTTCCTCCACTTCTATAAGGGGAATCGTAGGTCCGCCCGTATATCTTGTTAAGATAGCGTTCCCATACGTATCCCCCGATAGAGACGTGATAATCGAGAACATGCGGAAATTTCAAATCGAGAGGAGGTTATTATGCCGGAGATCAAGAAATTCCCATACGCAGAAGAAGTAGTTCTTCCGCCCGAACTGGAGGGATGGGAAGAAATGTACCCGCCCCATCGTTTGTTCAGTAAGGATAGGGACGAATGGGAGAAGAAGCATTTCTGGTTCCAGGACAAGATCCACGCTCCCGAACCAATGTATCCCCTGGACGATATTTTTCAGGAGGCATGGCAGATATCCCTTTCCGCGTACACGACAAGGGTGTTTTGTATCCCTCCGGCCCAGGGCATCGCTCAGAGGATGCTCGGGTGCTATATGTACATCACCCCGGTCGAGCCGCCCCCCCCGGAAATTATTCAAGAGAAGGCAGTGTTATTTGGAAAGCGCGCATTCTACGTCTTTGAGAATTACGACAAACTGTGGGATCAGTGGTACGATAAGTTCCAGAAACTCGGATCTGAAATGGAAGCAATTAAGATACCGGAAGAACTAAGCAATTATGTGCCCGACGAACAGGTCTTCCCGGTACCGAGAGGCTACACCGAGGCATACCAATTGATAGAGGACTTCAACACTATAATAAGCCTCATTTTCAAGGCATGGCAGTACCACTTCGAGTATCTGAATCTGGCTTATCTTGCCTATCTTATGTTTGTCGATACAGGGAGAAAGCTCTTTCCTGGCATCAAGGAGAGCACCATCGGCAAGATGGTGGCTGGCGCCGATGTATCCATGTTCCGGCCGGACGGGGAGCTGTGCAGGCTGAGCAGGCTGGCTGTCGCACAACCGCCGGTCGCGGAGATCCTCAAGAAAGAGATTCCTGCTTCAGCAAAAATTGAGGCACTGAAGCAAACGGAAGCCGGTAGGGTATGGCTTGAAGAGCTTGAGAGAATAAAAAACCCGTGGTTCTACGTCTCGTGTGGAAGTGGATGGTATCACTACGAGGGCAGCTGGATAAACAAAATGGATGTGCCTTTCAGTTACATGAAGGGCTATGTCGAAAGGCTTGAAAAAGGGGAAAAGATAGAGCGATCGTTGACAGAGATTTCCGCGGAAAGGGACAGGATCGTTGATGAGTACAGGAGTCTCATAAGGACCGAGGATGACAGGAAGTCTTTTGAAGACGCCTACAAGGTGGTGCGGAGGATTTACAGGTACGCTGAAGACCACCTCTTCTGGGTGGAACACTGGCTGCACACAATATGGTTTGAAAAGATCAGGCAGTTCGGAAGTATACTCGCCAAGTATGGGTTGCTGAAAAAACCGGAGGACATATACCTCTTTAACCGATTCGAAGCACCCATGCTCATTGAGGATCTGGCGACCTCATGGGCACTGGGCATTGGAGTTCCGCCTAGGGGCAAGTTCTGGATGGAAAAGGCCGAGAAGCGAGAAAAAATACTTGAGGCGGCGAGACAATGGATGCCCCAACCTGCATTAGGGATTCCACCTGAAGAGGTCTCCGAACCTTTCACTGTCATGCTCTGGGGTGTAACCACGGATAAAGTCGGTGAATGGTTGAAGGGGGCGGCTGTAGAAGCGAAGGATGTTACCGAACTTAAGGGTTTTGCCTCATCAGCCGGCGTCGTCGAAGGACCTGCAAGGGTGCTGAAGCTTCTGGAAGACGTCGTTGGCATGCAGCCTGGCGAGATTATGGTCGCTCCGTGCACAAATCCATCATGGGCCCCCGTCTTCACGAAGATAAAGGCCGCTGTTACCGATATTGGTGGCCTCACTTCCCACGCTGCTATCGTTTCAAGGGAATACGGCTTACCCTCCGTAACCGGCACCGGCATTGCAACATCCGTGATAAAGACGGGCGACATAATAAGGGTGGACGGTACCATGGGCACGGTGACCATCCTCAAGAGGACACAGGCATGAGATATTCGGAAGCGGGGACTGCTGCGCTTTTTTAAGGGGTCCCGAAGGGAGAAACACATGCCGGACAAATGGATATACTGGCTGAGCGAGGTTGGCTCTGACCATAGTGATATAGTGGGAAAGAAGTGCGCCAACCTCGGAGAGTTGACGAAGGCAGGCTTTCGGGTCCCGCCCGGTTATTGTCTGGGCGTACAGGCATACGACCGGTTTATGAACGAGACGGAGGCCACGGCCCTCTTGTTAGAGTTCCTGACTACGTTCCAGGCAGATTCGGACAATCTTGCCGACACCATGAAATTCGAGACGGCAGCTAAGGAGATGAGGGCCATTGTTGAGTCAACAAAAATGCCGCCTGATATGGAAGGAACCGTAAAAGACTATTACTCCGAGTTGTGCACGACAGCAGGGGTTCAAGAGCTGTTCGTCGCAACGCGGTCGGCCGGACCTGCGAGTCACCCCGGTCAGTATGAGACGTATTTGAACGTGTGTGGTGGGGATGATGTCGTACAGAACGTCATACGGGTGTGGTCGAGCACCTTCAACGCCCGGTCACTCATTGCAAGGGCACGCCTCGGCCTCAGTTTGCACTATGATCCAATAGGTGTCGCCGTTCTCACTATGGTCGACGCGAGGGCGGCCGGCGTCATGTTCACGGTCAACCCGATTAATGGTGATGAATCGAAGGTGGCGATTGAGGCAAGCTTCGGGTACGGTGAGGCGGTTGTTTCAGGGAGCGTAACGCCCGACCGGTATTTGGTGGACAAGGTGACTCTGGGAATAGACGAGAGGCTCGTGTCGGATAAGGGGAGCGAATTCGTATACGACCCGGTGATCAAAAGGATGGTTTATAAAGAGACGCCTCCAGACAAAAGGAAGCTCGAATGCCTTGAAGACCGGGAAATCCTGGAGCTCGCGAAGATTGCCAGAAAAGTTGAGGCTCACTTCGGAGGCCCGCAGGATATAGAGTACTCGGTTTCCGGGAGCCTTCCATTTCCTGAAAGCATCTTTCTAGTTCAGACTCGTCCTGAGAGCGTATGGGGAAAGAAAAAGAAAGAACCGGTGCTCGGCAAAAAGACCGGCTTTGAATTGCTCTTTGAAAAGGCTGTGACTCCCACAAAGGTCAAGATATAGATTTCCAGGTCGTCAACCTTTGGCTGGAGGAAGCAGACGAATGCGCCTTATCTTGTGCTGTCAAAATTTTCTTTCGGACCGGACGGCAAAGGATGGGAAGGAGTTGACGATCCTCAGGAGTGCGCTTATCGAGTGCGGCAATAAGGCGGCTAGGCAGAAAGGCCTGGCCGCCCAACTCAAGCAAGAGGGGGGATTATGGGAAATGGAGAAGCAACTGGCAAGATCAATGTCAATGTAAAGGAAAAACCGATGGGTAAGATCGGCATAGGGCCCGAGGGAAGACCGGCTGCACTTATTCAATTCTTTGTCTTTGCTATCGTCGCCATAGCGATCTTCGTCTATGCCCTA
>JBEKOT010000064.1:0-12914 GCA_049521495.1 Syntrophorhabdales bacterium
TCGCCTCTATCCTGTCGAGGCATTGCTCCATGTCGATGGCCGGCCCCAGAACGCCTTTCCAAAGGTCGCCCTTTGTCCGGAGGCGGCCCATTATCGTCTTCATGGTGAAACGGTCCGGGTCGAGGGAGCCGTCCACCTCGTCCCATTCCAGGGGGGTCGATACGGGGGCTCCCTTCCTCGGGCGAAGGCAGTAGGCCGCAGCCAGCGTCTGACCGCGGCCGTTCTGCAGGAAATCCAGGTAGACCTTACCGCGCCTTTTTGCAGGGTCCCGCTCCAGGCTCGTCGTGGCCGGCAGGCGGCTTCCGACGAGGATGTTTACGAGCCGCGCGAATTCGGTCGCCTGCTCGTGAGTGTACCTCCCGCCCAGGGGCACGTAAACGTGCAGGCCCGTGGCCCCCGATGTCTTGCAGAACCCTCTTGCGCCTATCTCGGCGAGCACGTCGCGGCATGCCAGGGCGGCCTTTACGACCTCTTCGAAAGCTATATCGAGAGGGTCCAGGTCGAGGACCATGTAGTCGGGGTGATCGGGCCGGGAGACGCGTGAATGCCAGGGGTTTATCTCTATACAGCCGAGGTTCGCCATGTAGACCAGAGTCGCCTCATCCCGGCAGAGAAGATAGACTATTTTCCTGCCCTCCGTCTCGGAGCGGAAAGATGCCGTCTCAACCCATGGGGGGACGATCCGTTCGACGTTCTTTTGGAAGAAGCTCTCTCCCGCGACGCCGTCGGGATTGCGGCGGAGGGATTCAGGCCGGCCCTCCAGATAGGGGAGGATGAAGGGCGCCACGCCCCGGTAGTACTCGATCATGTCACCCTTCGTGTACCCCTCTTCGGGCCAGAACACCTTGTCCAGGTTCGTAAGGTCCACCTTGAAGTCGTCGATGGCAACGAGCCTGCCGCGCCTTTTCCGCGATTGCCCGCCGCCTTCCTGGACGGACTCTTCAGCGGGAGAGCGGACCCCGGGGGGACGCCCGTCGACATCCTGGGCGGCCGAGCCGCTGCCGGGGCGCGACTGGAGGGTAGGGGCAAAAGGCGCCTCGGGCCTTTCCCTTCTCGTCTCGGCCGGTTCTACGTCCTCTCTCAGGCCAAGAAAGACGGGCTGGCGCATGAGACCTTCGTCCGTCCAGCCGGAGAAGGCGATCTCGCAGACGAGCTTCGGCGCCACCCATGTGACGCCGGTCTCCATCCCGGGCGGCTTTGCGAAGGGCGCCTCGGTCGTCTCCAATTGCTTCAGGCGCTCATGAAGCTCTTTGAGCTGTTCTTCCGTGAAGCCGCCGCCCGAGTGGCCTATATAGACGAGCTTTCCGTCATCGTATACGCCAAGGATCAGAGAGCCGAAGCCGGTCCTCCCGCCTTTCGGCCGGGTGAAGCCGACTATGACCGCTTCCTGGCGCATGAGGGCTTTGATCTTGAGCCATTCCCTGCCCCGGCGGCCCGGTCTGTAAGGGCTGGCGGCATCCTTGGCGACTATGCCCTCCGCGCCGTTCTCCCTGGCAGCCTCGAAGAAACCCGTCCCCTCTGTTTCAACATGGTCGCTGAGCCTGAGGTGGGGAAGGGCGGGGAGGACTTGCCGGAGGATCGATTTCCGTGAGGCGAGCGGCAGGCCCGTTAGGTCATGGCCTGCCAGGTGGAGGATGTCGAAGACATAATAAACCAGGCTGCCCCGGCCTGTCCGCAGGTAGTTCTGAAGGAGCTGAAAATCCGACCTTCCCGATTTGTCGAGGACCACGACCTCGCCGTCGAGAAGGACGTCGAAAGGGAGCTTCTCCAGGGAATCGACGACCGGCTTGAACTGGCCGGTGAGGGTCTTGTCATGCCTGGAATAGAGGCGGACCGTGTCCTTTCTTTTTTCGGCGATGGCCCTGTAGCCGTCCCATTTTATCTCGAAGAGCCATCCCGGACGGTCGAAGGGCGCATCGACAAGGGTGGCCTTCATCGGCTCGACATAGGCGGGGATGGGGGCCTTGGGCGCTCCGGCAAAATCAACGGGGTCCGGTGGCGCGCCTTCAGCCGCGATCTCATCCATGGTGCGGCCGGACGCGACGGACGTTTCTTCCTCGGTGATCTCGCCTGAGCTTCGGGCGAACTCGTCTGCCTTCTTCATGAGGAGCCAGGCGTTCTCCCCTGCCCTCTTCAGCTTTACGAGGGCGAACTCTCCTTTCAGCCTTCGGCCCTCCAAAATGAAGCTGATGTGGCCCTTTGCGAGGCCAAGCCGGAGGGCCTCTTCGCTCGACTCGCGGTCCCCGTGGCCTGCCGCGGCCATGCTGCCCCTGTCCCAGATCATCACCGGGCCGGCGCCGTAATGGCCCTCCGGGATTACGCCCTCGAAGTCGGCATAGTCGAGGGGATGGTGCTCCACCATCACGGCCAGCTTCTTGTCGCCGGGGTTGAGGGAAGGCCCTTTAGGCACTGCCCAGCTCTTCAGAGCGCCGTCGAACTCCAGGCGCAGGTCGTAATGGAGACGGGACGCGAGGTGTTTGTGGACTACGAAGCGGAGCGGCCGCCTGCCTTCCTTTGTCTCCCGGCCGGGCGGTTCAGGGGTCTTGCGGAAATCGCGCTTCCTTCGATATTCGTCGAGGGTCATGCTTTGCGGGTCGTACACGATCAGGCCGTATTTCGCTTACGCGCCTGCTCCAGGCTTTCACGGAGCTTTGCCATGAGGTCGGGCACGGCCGTAGGTACGGGCGCCTCCTCGGCGGGCCGGGGTGGCTTACCTTGAGCCTTTTCGGCGATCACCCTCTCCAATTCCTCCCTGTAGGTATCGTGAAACTGCTCGGGCTTGAAGGGCTCGGTAAGCTGGTCCACGAGCTTTATGGCAATCTCCAGCTCCCGCTTATTTACCTCGTCCTCCCCCGGCAGGTCGAGCCCCGCGTGCTTCCTGACCTCGCTCGCAAAGCGCATCTGTTCGAGCACGATGACGTCTTCTTCCGGCCTGACCGCCACAAGATGCTCCCTGTTCCTGAGAACGAACTGGCCCACGCCCACTTTTCCCGTCTTCCTGAGCGCCTCCCGCAAGAGGGCATAGGCGTTCCTCGCCTGCTTGGTCGGCTCCAGATAGAAGGGCTTCTCGAATAGCTTCGGGTCTATTTCCTTGCTGTCGACAAACTCCGTAATATCTATGGTCTGGGTCTTTCTGGCGCTGGCGCGCTTGAAGTCCTCGTCCTCGAGGACCACGTAATCGCCTTTCCTGTACTCGTATCCTTTCACGATATCCTCGTAAGGGACCTCCTCCCCGGTGTCGCGGCAAACGCGGGCGTAGCGGATGGGGCAGAGGTCCTGCCGCCTGAGCATATCGAGGTCCAGACCGAGCTCCGCTACCGCCGTGTAGAGCTTAACCGGGATGTGGATCAAGCCGAAGCTGATGGCTCCTGACCAGATGGAACGCATGGGCTTAAGGCAATATAATGTTTCCGCTAAGGATTCTCAAGTCTTGCCGGGGAGTGTGCCATCAGGAAAGCGCTTGTCTGTAAATCTCCGTCAGCTCCAGGTACTGATCGGCCATCCCCCGGATCGTTCGGACGTCGTCTTCATGAAGGGAGCGGACGACCCTGGCCGGTGTTCCCAATACCAGCGATCTCGGCGGAACAATAAACCTCGGCGCCACGACGGACCCTGCCCCGACAATGGATTCTTCGCCTATCTCTGCCCCGTCCAGTACGATTGCTCCGATTCCGATGAGCGATCCTTTCTTTATGCGGCACCCGTGCGCTACAGCGCGGTGACCGAGCACGACATCGTCCTCCAATATCAAGGGGTACCGGTCTTTTACTACGTGAAGCACACAGGCATCCTGGATATTGCAGTTCGCTCCGATACGGATATAATTTGTATCACCTCGAATAATGCTCTGAAACCATATGTTCGCCCCTGCCCCTACCACGACGTCACCTATGACCGTGGCGCTCTCGACAACAAACGCTTTCGGGTCTATGCGTGGTCTCTTGCCGTTAATTTCTACAATCATGCTTGTCCCCTTCCTGTAATTTACCGGGTGGACGGACTTTGCCCTTCCGTCGCCCCTGTATGGCCAAGGACGCCCGTTCACCGATATGCCGCTTTACATTACGTGATACTATTGCACGAATCGAAAATAAGTCAAAGTGAATAATGGGGATGGATGGTGAATGGGTGCGTGCGTTGATTTCCTGCTGACATAGATGAAACACTCTTACAAAGTAAAATCCTTGACCGACCGGTTCAATTCCTTCGCGGTTTCCTTAAGGTCCATCATGGCGCCATGCGTTTCCATTATGATCTGCGCCGTCTTCTGCGCCTGTTCGTCAAGGGCTTCCATGTTGCGGGCGATGTCGTCCGACACGGACGATTGCTGTTCGGTAGCGACAGCGATCCTGCCTATCATCTCCATCGCCTGCCGGGCTGCCTCAACGATGGCGGAAAGTGAGGAGGCAGCCTTCTCGGCTATCGACACCCCTCCCCGGGCATCTTCGCTCGTTTTCGCTATCATCGAGACCGAAGCTTGCGACTTCTCCTGTATGGCCCGGATCTTCCCGGCTATCTCCGCCGTCGCCTTGGACGTCTTCTCCGCCAGCTTTTTCACCTCGTCTGCTACGACCGCAAATCCCCGGCCCTGCTCCCCGGCCCTGGCAGCCTCGATTGCGGCATTGAGGGCGAGTAGGTTCGTTTGGTCGGCGATTTCGTTGATCACCGTCACGATCTGACCTATCTCCTGCGAGCTCTTTCCGAGCTCCCGGATCACATCCGAAGAAATCCCCAGGGAATCAGAGACGGCAAGTATGGAGGCCACTACCTGGTTGACTGCCTCCGTTCCCCTGTCCGCGATAGTCGTCGCCTCTCTGGCTGCGTCGGAAGCCGATGCCGCATTCTTCGCCACTTCCACTATCGTCTGAGACATCTCGACGACCGCGGAGGTTATATGCTCGACCTGTGACTTCTGCGCACTGGCGGCTGCGTCGATGGCGGCCCCTTTCTCCCGCGCCGATCGCACACTGACGCTCATGCCCGATGCGAGCGCTTGTATCTTCGTCACCGTTTCCCTGAATTTGTCGAGAATGGTGTTATAGGTATCCTTCAATATGTGGTTGGAATCGGTAATGCGGTTTTCTTCCCTCAAATCTTTCTCCTTTAATGTGTCCAGGCAGAAAAGGACCCTCTGAAGATTCCGTTGCATCGTCCTGTAGACAAGGAACAAGAAGAGGGAGAAAAGGACGAGGGTTAATAGCGTTACCGAAAAAACAGCGACGGTGCCCTTCTTCAACGTGGCTTGGCCGGAGGCAACCGTGCTCTGTAGCTTTCCTTTCTGGGCGTCTATTGCTTTTCGAAGGGTCTCGCGCAGCCCCCTGTTGACGCTCAGCTGTTTAGTCGAAAGAAGCTCGGCTGCCTCTTCCTTCTTGCCATCGGTGGCGAGGGCCTGTGCCTCTCTCTTGAGCCTGTCATCTTCGTCCCACGCAGCCTTCACAGCCCCAAGAAGTTCCTTCACTTCGCCGGAGGAAAGACCGAGGGCCGTGTCATAAGCCTGGGTGAACTGGTCGCAGGCCTTCTGATAGTTCGCTTTGGCCGCTGAGTCTTGCGGGTTTATGAAGATATTTCTCGTCGCATGGCTGGTCCAGAGGGCACCGGAGTATATGTCATTGAGGTTCTGAAGGACCACCTGGTCGCGCTTTGTTATTTCATCCAGCCGGACCTGGAAGCGTGAGTTGAAGAAAACAGAGGTGCCGACAACCAGGCCGAGGAGAAGGGCATTTGCGAGGGCCATTCCTATGTAAGCTTTCTTGCCTGTCATTCTTCCTCCATTCAGTAGGCGTGTGGCTGCTGGGCTTGTTGCGGCCCGGCGAGCACCCGTCTTCCTTCGATCCAGCTCTCATGAATTTATCGCAGATCCGGAGGATAGCTTAAGACAAGCCCGCCTGGAGGGAGCAGATTACTGCATCTGTTTATCTTTCCCGATTATATATTTGCGTACTCATCCCCTTCCGGGTAATGGTCTCTCCATCTTCACTTAAGGTAAAGACATAAACATTATTTCCTCCGAATGCGTCTCTAAATTCCCATATAGCCGGTTGAACCGATCCGCCGTTACAGTCCGGCAGAGATGCGTGGTACACTTCTACCTGCCGATTGTCGGTGCGCCGCACTTTCCCAGCCAGTCAAAGAAGTCCGGGTTCAGCGCGTAGTAATACGGGCGAAGGGCAGGCTCGCACATCTTTAAAAACAGCTTCCCGTAGGTCTGGATTCTCCGTCCTTCAGCGGGCGTGGGTCTCCGCCCGGCTGCATATATCACGGCCACCTCCTCGGTAGCCTTGTACAGCCTGTCTTCGAGCTTCTCGAATTCTTCCATGCTGATATTGGAAAGCTCGTCCGGCCAGCGCTTCGAGGATATCTCTTTCTTTGGGCCTCCATACCGCCCATGGCGGGTTACCGAGCCGTCCCTTATATCGAGCGTCGCTTCGGCCTGAGGCGCATATATCCTAAACTCGGCATCGGGCACTTTTCTTCCCGGTATGGGATAAAAGAATATCTTGAACTCGGCCCCCTTCTTGCCGCCGGTCGGGACCGGCCAAGAGGCCGGCCATTCCATGGGAATGTCATAGGAGCCCTTGGCATTTTGGACGGCCCGCATGAGCTTTGTGGACTCATCGGCTTTGGCATCCCGGACAGGTACAAGTACGAAAACAAGTATGACGGCCGACAGAACCAGAGCGCATAGCAATTTACCTCTCCTCATAATAATACCCCTATCAGGTTCGTTCAGCAGGCTTCACCGTAAAAACGTGGCGACAATCGAGTCAGCCATCTATCCGCATTTTGTCTCTCCATACTACCAAGAACGAGAAAAGGTAAACAATACTTTTTTGCCATTATTTGAGCGCGGCATTGAAAAGGCTATCTCTCTTCTCTCGCATCCTTTTGCTACCCTTGCTTTGGACAACGGCGAGGGGAAGAGTGTTCCCCCCGCCCCTAGACGTTGAAAGCGGCCGTCCCGGTAACTACACTGCATATAGAACCATTTGCAATGAGAGGCAAGAAGACGCAGAGGGGTGCCAAAACATTCCAAGGAGGAAAACAATGAATCCCGCAGACCACGTCCGGCCGTACTGCACAAGGCGTAGGTTTCTAGGCACCACATTCGGCCTTGCATGTGCAGCGTCACTGATGCTTTCTCATGACGCCGCCGCCGATGATAGGCAGGCGCAGCCGAAACTGCGCACATACAACGGCGGCACCGATCCCTATCCGATACCGTGGCTCGATAAGAACGGAAGCCACAACCAGCCGGCAGGGCCGCAGCTGGAGCCTTCACACATCTACCATTTCAAGGGGCGGGTCGCGCGGTGCGCGGATTTCGCCGGTATGGGCACCGACAACAAAGGCAACCGCATTCCCTTCGGCACACCTACCACCGACTACGGGTTTATGCAGGGAGAATACTTTGCGGGACGCGCTCCGCAGAGGGGAACGTTTACCCATATATGACTGACTCTCTTCCGGGGGCAGGCCGCCCCCGCAAACCAGATCCACGATTTCCATCCTCCTATTTCCCCTTCCGGGTTGTACTGGGTGGTCCCGGTCCCCGAAGGGGGGCTTATCATCAGTTCGGACGGAAAGACGGCAACACTCGAGATGAAGAACATTGCGGTCGTCGACCAGCCCAGGTGGCCCGTCCTTGACGCCGTCGGCATGGCGGCAGTCATGAGCTTCAGGATGATCTGGAAGGCGACCGATGAGCCGGTCGTGTATGACGACCCGTTGAAACAATTCCGGGTGGAAGGCTTTAAAGCCGTCTCGCAGCTCGAGGCTGCCGTCGAGGTGCCCTCAATCGGCTTTTCCTGGAAATCGGACCCGCTGTCGGAATCGCGGGCCAATTTTGCTATAATCGGGGAGGAAGTGAACGGACGGTATTACAGTCCACGGAGGTAGGAAAGGGCCGGCGCGCCCCGCCACGCTTCGCGGTAAAGCGATCTCCTGGGTGCGCTACGCGCAGTTAAAAAATACCTTTTGGACGCAGCATCGGGAGATCAACCCGCTCCTCCACGTTGAAAGCTGCCGTCAAGGTAACTACACTAAGAGAAACGGCCCTTCCGGGCCCGGTCCATGGAGGTTGTGCGACGGCTGCGAACCCCCCGCTCCTTCTGGTAAGACTACCTTGCAGGAAGATTTACCCGATAGGGCCCGTTTACGTGGCGGCCGCCGTGCAGGCCGCGGCCCCGGATGTGCCCCTGCACCTCTTCGACCTGGCCGTCATCGCCCCTGGGTCCCGAAAGAACAGTCTCAGGGAGCGGATACGCGCCTTCAAGCCCGACGTTATCGCTTTCTCCTGGAGGGACGTCCAGGTCTTCTCGCCCCAGGACCTGGACGGCGCTATGAGGCACTCCTTCACTTTCTTCTACGACCCTTCGCCCCTCCGGAAGGCCCGTGCGGCGTTTGGGGGCTTGCGCGACATCCTCTTTTACCGCGGCGCCCTGGGGGAGAGCCTTTCTCTCATCAGCGAGGCCTGCAAGACCGCCCCGTCGGCGCTCGTCGCGGTCGGCGGACCCGGCATCAGGATATTCGGCGACCTGCTCCGCCCCCACATGCCGGCCCGAGTGCGCCTGATCGCGGAACTCCCGCAGCTCTTCCCGCTCCTGGGCCGCGTCGCGCCCGGGGAGGACCCCTTCGAACCCGCGCCCGACCTCCCCGCCCTGGAGCGGGTCTTCCCTCAATGGATCGAGTACAAGGACTCGGAAATAGGCGTGCAGACCAAACGGGGCTGCCCCCACGATTGTCTTTACTGCCTTTACGGTTTCCTCGAAGGCAAGGAAGTCAGGCGGCGCTCGCCGGGCCTGGTAGTGAGGGAGGTGGCCGATTACCGCAGGAGGTGGGGGGCGAAGAGCTTCTGGTTCACGGACGCGCAGCTTCTCTCGTCGCCGGCCGACGGGGACCACCTCACCGAGATCCTCCGGGGCGTCTTGGCGGAGAGCCTCGATTTGTCGTGGTCGGGCTACCTGAGGGTGAACGGGCTCAGGCCCGCCCTCGCGCGGCTCATGGTGCAATCGGGCCTCGGGGACGTGGAGATAGCCCTCAATTCGGGCGCCCGGTCCGTCCTCGACGAGCTCAGGATGGGCTTCTCCGCGGAGGAGGTGCTCGACGGCCTTGCGGTCTTGCGGTCCGCCGGGTACAAGGGAAGGGTAAAGGTGGACCTTTCTTTGAACAGCCCGGGCGAGACGAGGGAGACGCTCCTGGAGACCATAGGGGTCATGGAGCGGATAAGGGCCATCTTCGGCCCGGACCGCGTCGTGCCCGTGGTCTTCTTCCTCGCGATCCAGCCCCACACGGACCTTGAGAAGAAGGCCCTCGCGGAGGGCTCCCTGAGGCAAGGGTACGACCCCATCTCCGTGTGGCCCTGGGACGTGCGCAGGCTGATCTATAACCCCCATCCCCTGGGCGGGATGATAGGCCGCTCGTGTGCTCTGGCCTTTAGAGAAAAGCGAGCCGAGTGGGGAGACCTGGTCCTGGAAAACATAGGAGCAGCCCTTGCTGCGGAAAGGAGGCAGGCATGGTCAACACCGGCGTTCTGACCAAGAAGATGAGGATCTATTTCGGTTTCTCGCGGATGCACCATTCGGTCCTCGATATCGGGCACCCGGCCGTGGGGGCCCTCCTCGCCCTAGGCGCATGGCCGCCTTATCCGACGGTCATTCTCGGCCTCGTCGCCGCCTTCGCCGGCTACACGGCCGTCTTCGCGCTGAACGACCTCATGGACTTCAAGGTAGACACTGAAAGGATCGAAAAACACCAGAGGGAGTCGGCCCCTTTCGACATCGACGTGCTGGGCCTGCGCCACCCCATCGCCCAGAAGGCCCTCTCCTTCGGCCAGGGTCTCGCCTGGGTGCTCTTCTGGACCTGCCTCTCGCTGGCTACGGCTTACGTCCTCAACCCCCTTTGTTTTCTCCTGCTCCTCTGCGCCATCGCCCTTGAGGTCGCCTATTGCGCCCTTCTAAGGGTTAGCCATTGGAAGACCCTCCTTTCGGGCGTCATGGTGGCCGTAGGGGCGCTGGCGGGCGTTTTCGCCGTCCTCAAAGATCCGCCTTGGGTTCTTATACTGCTGCTCTTCATCTGGTCCTTCGGCTGGGAGGTGGGCGCGAGGAATATCCCGAACGACTGGACGGACCTGGAGGAGGATACCCACCTCGGTATAAGGACATTGCCCGTCCGCTACGGGAGAGCCGCGTCGTCCCGCGCCGCTTTTTGCCTCATCTCTCTAGCCGTTCTGGCCAGTTTTTTCCTTCCCCTGTCCGTCTCCTGCGCGAACCCCGTCCTCTTTGAGGCCGGGGCCGCCGCAGCCGGTGGGTTCCTCATGATAGAGCCGGCCTGGCGCTGGCTTCGCGACGGCTCGGTGGAGAGCGCTTTCGCCCTGTTCAACAAGGCCTGTTTCTATCCGGTCGCCATGCTCGGCGCGGCTGTCTTGTCCCTCTAGCCGGCCAGGCGGGGAAAAGAAAGGGGTCACGTCTTTTCCTCCGGCTCGAAATGGATGATGACCCGGCTCAACCCCCCGATCCGCTCCATGAGCTTCTTTTCCAGGCTTTGCGAGACCTCGCGGACGGCCGCGGCCGCCTCTTCAGGCCGCATCGTGCAGTAGATCGTGAGGCTGATCCCTTCCGGTCCCAGTTCCTCTATGGATACCTTCCTGCAACTGATGACCTCTTTCCTCTCCCGCACGACTGCCTCCACGGTCCGTGCCAGGGCCTTGTCGTCGCCTATTGAAACGCCCGTTACCGAAGGCGGCCTCCAGTCGATGTGGGTGTTTATCTCTCTTATCGCAGGGTTGTCCTGCTTTATCCTGGCCTCCAGGTCGTCTGCAAGGGCATGGGCGGAGGCAAGGATGAGGTCTCCCTCCACCTCCAGGTCCAGATCGACGTGAAGGGTACCGGACACATCGTGCACCGCGATGTGATGAAGGTTGCAGCCCGCCTGCGCCCCGATGGACCTGATCCGCTCGACGATGTCCTCGGCCTCGCTGGCCACAGGCTTTACGGTCAGCGTCACGTCCGCGTCGTCGATGTGCTTTTTTATCGTCTCCTCCACGCGCTGCCCGATTGAGTATCCCCTCTCCACGGTCAGGTTCCGGTCTATATCGACGGTGAGATCGACAAAAGTCTGCTTCCCCGCCTCGCGGGTCCTTACGTTCTCCACGTCGATCACTTCCGGCACCTCCGCGACGATATCTTTTATCAGGGCTGTTCTCTGCGGGGCCGTCCTGTCGAGGAGAACCCCGCTGGCGTTCAGGAGGATCCGGAGCACCATCCGCACTACGATGAGGAGGACGAGGCAGGTGGTTACGATATCGATCATGGAGTAGAGCGAGGGGCCGGCGGCAGCGAAGCGCCTGGAGGCGACGTATGTAGCCAGGATGCCGGCCATCGCTATGGAGGACGTGACGAAGTCCGCCCTGAAGTGGACCGCGTTGGCCTCGATTGCCGGGCTTTTGTATTTAACGGCGATCTTCCTCAGGGCCCTCGACCGCTGTACGTCGCAGAGGATGGATGCGGCGAGGACGCAAACCGCCCAGACGTTAGGCTCGATGACGACGCTCTTGAAGAAGAGCCTCTCCACGACCTCTCTCAGGATGAGCGATATAGCGAAGAAGAGCAGGACGGATTCGGTGAAGGCGGCGAGGTTCTCGGCTTTGCTGTGGCCGTAAGGGTGTCCCGCGTCGGCAGGCTTGCCCGCGTATCGGATGGCAAAAAAGGTGATGATCGTGATGAGGGCGTCGAGGGATGAATGGAGGGCCTCGGAGAGGAGCGTCAGGTAGCCGGTCGCGATCCCGACGAAAAGCTTGAGAAAGACGAGGACGACGGCAGCCCCGAGGGAAACGATGGTGACCCTTTTCTTCTCTTTTTCTTCCGTCATTACCGTCCCTCCAGCGGGTGGCGCCGCGTCCTTTTGGGAGCCTCGCATCCTTCTAGAAAGAATAACCGGCCGTGCCGCCTACGGACACCCTGGTCGTGAATTGCAGCTCCAGGCCGAGTCTCAAACGCTCTATTCCCATTATGGCGAACCTTGCCCCTAGGACCCCTCCTACGGGGTAGTCCGTCCTTATGGACCTCGAAGACTCGCCGGCTGCCCCGCCGGCGGAGATGAAACGGACCTCTTCTTTCGAGGCCCCGTAGAAGAACTTAGGCCCGCCGTACATCACAAAGGAGACGGCCGGCGTCCATTCGCCGAGGACCGCGAGATTGGCCGACCAGGGAGGCTTTACCCTTGCGTCGGTAAAAGACCCGTCGGCCCCGATGTCCCTGTGCCTGTAATCCGACCAGGAGGAGTCCACGTACAGGGTTCCTCCCAGGTCGAACTTGGGGCCGAACTTGTAAAAGACCGCTCTGGCGCCCAGGCCGCTGTAAAAATTATAATTATCCTTGAAGTCGAAACTGTTCTGCAGCTTCAAATCTGTCCCGCCGAGCCTTGCAAAAACCTCGGCGCCGGGGACCGGCCGCCAGCTCCCTTCGAGGAAGTTCTGGTTCTGCCCGAGCTTGAACCTGCCCCCGTTTTTCCAGTAGTCGTCGTAGTAGAAGTACCCTAACCCGACCGAGAACTTGCGCCCGCCCTCCGGCTCGTATCCCGAGCCGCCCGGACCCGCCGGCCCCAGGAGGCTTGCCCCGTGGCCGACCCCGGTCGCGAAGAGAAACATCAGCCCTGCCGAAAGCAATACTCTTTTCATCGGGTCCTCCGGGGAAAAAGAATATTTTACCACATAGGGAGGAGGGTGGGCCATTTCCGGGCCCGGAAAGCCAAGGCGAAACCATTCGGAAATCCTCTTTCCGCGCTACCGGGTTCGAGTGACCGAATCAGCACCAAAATAAGGTTAAAAAACCCCCGGCCGCACCTTATTCTCCTGTTCTCCAATGGTACCTGTCACGAACTTGTGCAAGAACCCCCCCGGCCGCTCGCACCTTATTCTT
>JBEKOT010000065.1:0-12907 GCA_049521495.1 Syntrophorhabdales bacterium
TGCATCGATCTTGAGGGGGTAGGGCGTTCTCATTGGTATTCTCCTTACGCTTCACCGCAGGCCGGAAGGAGCGGTCTATTTATAAAGAAGCATCTGGGCAAGAGGTATCCTCAGGCTTATAGCCTGCGCCGGGCACTCCTCCACGCAGCAATTGCAGTGGAAGCAGAAGTCCGGATAGGCCACGACCGGCACTTTCCCGGCCGCTGACCCGAAGTAAACATCTTCGGCGCACACTTCCAGACAGGCGCCGCATGCAGTACATTTCGCTTCGTCTATGACCGGCGGCATATCTCCTCCTAAGCCCCTTTCTTCCACTCCAGCAGGGGCCTTCCATCCACCAGCCTCACGTGGATCGCCTTGTCGTCGAGCACCGGGTCCGTCATGGGATAGTCCGGCCGGTTGTGGAGCCACCGGGTCTCTTTGCGCGCGAGCGCCCCCAGGAAGACGAGCTCCGCCAGCTCGAGAAGGTTCCTCACCTCGAGGCACCGGGTCAGCTCCCACCGGTTTTGCGCGCAAAGCCCCTCGGCCTTCTCCTTCAGCCTGCGTAAGTAGCTCAAGCCGGCAGACAAAAGGGTCTCGCTCCTTACAGGGCCCGCGTAGTCCTGCATGATCTGCTGGAGGGCGATGTTGGCCTCCCTCCATGAAGGGCCGGCCTTTCCGGCGGCGAGCCTGCCGACCTTTGTCTTTGCCTCTCTGACCTGGGAGGCCGTCCTGCCCTTATTGCGGTCCTTTACGCCTCGGGCAAAGGCGGCCGCCGACTCTCCCGCGATCCATCCGTAGGTGGCCGAAGGGCCGATGCTGACGATCGACTCGTCGCCCGCCGCATAGAGCCCCGGAATGGTGCTCTCCGCCTTCTCGTTGATCAGTATCTTACCCTCCGGCATGAGGTTGTAAGTCCCGAACTCGATGGGGTTCCTCCTCGGGTCTATTCCTTCCTCTCTCATGTGGTCGATAACGGATGTCATGCCCTCGTCCACAAAGGCGGCCATCATGTACTCGTAGTCCTCGGCGCTTATGCCGCGGCAATCCATGTAGACCGGTCCCCTGCCCGATTTGAGATAATCCTCTAGGAGGGTAGAGCGTGCCTCCATCGTCATGTCGCCGTGGACCCTGTCCGGTTTTGTTACATAGGGACCTACGGGCCTGCCGGCGGGGTCCCTCAGGACCCCGATCCAAGTTGCCTGGCCGTAGCGGGCCAGGTAGCGGGGACCGGGGTGACGCTTCACATTCTCCGGACCGACGAGGGTGCCGCCTGCCCTGAAAGCCATGGCCCGGCCGTCGCCCGTGAGGGTGAGGCAGTTGGGCGTGCTGGCCATCCAGCCCGGCACCGGCGGAGGGTAGAGCCTGTCCGTCACGCCTGTGCCAAGGATGACGGCCCCGGCCCGGAAAACGACGAGCCTGTCCTCCCGGGTGTGCACGCCGACGGCGCCCACTACATTCGGGCCGTCCGAGAGGAGGTCGAAGACCATGACGCGGTTGACGATCCGCGCTCCTTTCTCGATCGCCTTTGCAGTCAGGACCTTTTTTTGCCACCGCCCCTTGTACTTTAGGTGCGTCAGGACGTCCCCGGGGAAGGAGTGGCCGGCGAACTCCCAGCGGCCGTCATGTTTCATGGGTATGCCCCAGCTATCCCACAACCTGACAATATCGAAGGATTTCTCGAGAAAGGCGCGTACGACCTTCGCCGGCGTCCCGAGCTGCATGAGCCGCAGCTTGGGGCCTTTCAGACACTCCTTCATGAAAAGGTCCATGTCCGTGCCGTGCATCTCCGGTATGTAGCACCAGAAGTGGTCGTTGCCCGCCCTGCCGCGGCCGCTGAATTGGGCATTGCCTTTTTCCGCGACAACGACCCGAGCGCCCAGGTCGGCCGCCCTGATCGCGGCCATGAGGCCTGCAATTCCGCCCCCGACGCACAGCACGTCCGTTTCTATCAATTCCTCTGCCGGGACTGCACGACTCATGGAGCACCCCTCATCTATCCCTTTTACCATAAAAGAACGGCAGAGTCCAAGGAGGGATCAACGGCGCCTGAAGCTTTCAGGCGGGCAGCCACTGGTACAGCCAGGTCTCCGTCAGGGCGCCCCTCTCGTCGGCCAGGTAGCATCGCAAGTCCACGGGCTCCTTCCCTGCATAGACGAGGTCGAAGCTGCAACGCCAGGCGCCCAGGTCCCGCAAGGGGCGGGCCTCAGGTATGGCGATCCTTCCCTTGGACGACCAGATCACCGGGACCACCCCGCCTTCCATGCCGGTCGCCGGCAGGCGCCCCCCCTTGAAATCTATTACGAACTTGCGGCCGGGGATTACCTCTCGCTTTCCGAGCACGCCCGCCTTGCCGAGACGGGTGGCGATCACCTCTGCAGAGCCGGAGCGGAAAGGGGCGTCGGCGCCCCAATAAAGGCGGTAGCGGAAGACGGCCTCCCGGCCGGGCTCGATTGCCGCCGCCGGGTTCCAGTAGGCGACGATGTTGTCGAAGATCTCGTCGTCCGTGGGTATCTCGACGAGCTGGACGGCCCCTTTCCCCCACGGCCCCAGCGGCTCGACCCAGAGAGAGGGGCGCTTGTGGTACCGGGCCCCGTCGTCCTGGTAGCTCCGGAAGTCCCTGTCCCGCTGGAGGAGGCCGAAGCCGCGGGGATTGTCGTCGAGAAACGAGTTCACCCGCAGGCAGGCAGGATTTACCAAAGGCCTCCATATCCATTCCCCGGAGCCTGTCCACAATGCAAGCCCGTCCGAATCGTGGACCTCCGGCCGGAAGTCGTCGTTGTGCCGCCGGTCGTTCTCGCCGTGCTGGAACATTGAGGTCATCGGGGCGATCCCGAGCCGGTCGATCGGCCGCCTCGGGAAAAGCGTCGCCTCGACCTCCATGATCGTCCTTTCCCCTGTCCGGATGTCGAAAGCGTAAGCACCAGCGGTGCTCGGGCTGTCCAGAAGGGCGTAGACCCGCAGGGATTTTGCGTCGGCCGCGGGCCGTTCGAGCCAGAATTCGCGGAAATCGGGGAACTCCTCGGGCCCGGGCAAGCCCGTATCGATTGCGAGGCCCCGCGCCGAAAGACCGTACTGCTTCTGTCCTCCCGTCGCCCGAAAGTAGCTTGCCCCGAGGAAGGCAACCTCGTCCAGGTCGAAGTCCTCCTCCGGGTGGATCCGAAAGCCGGCGAACCCCGGCGGCTCGCCCCCTGCACGCCGTTCCAGGCCGCGGGGAAACTTGAAGAATCCCGGACCGTAGGGGATGGGTCTGGCGAAGCCTTTCACAACTTCGTTTATCCGTACCGGCCTCTTGTACTGAATCCCGAGGTGAAAAAAGCGCACCTGGAAAGGGAGGTCTTCCCCGGCCCAGAGCGCCTTCCGGGGGAGGAACCGGATCGCCTGGTAGTCATCCCAGTCTACCGGGACCCAGGCGGGCAACCTGTCACGGGGCGGCATGTAAGGTTTTTTCGAAAGAGACCGGGCCTTCGCCCTCAGCCATTCGCCGCTGAAGGGGACCGCTCCGGGGTCGTCCTCTCCGGCGAGGGCCGAAGGGCTCGCAAAACCCTTCCCGGCCGCGGCGAAGAAGGCTGCCGACATAAGGGCTATGCAGAACTCCCGCCGCGTCACCGTTGCCCTCCGGAATTAAAAGATTCGTAAACCTTTTATTTTTATTATACTCCCTCCGGGAAAAGGTTTCACGGAAGATAAAGCTCCGGGCGGCGACGCCGCCCTTTGAGTCGGTTCGGGAGCCCGGGTTTCTTGTCGGACCGGGCGGAGCCCGTCTTGTGCCCGACAGCGGCGGCGCCCGCGGCAAAGCGAACCCCCTTTGCCCGGCGGTGGGGTAGGTCATATATTTTATATATCTTTAAAAAAGAGGCGGAAGGATGGGCAGTATCAGGGCTATGTTCGACCCCCGGACCGTGGCGCTCATAGGGGCCTCCGAGAAGGAGGGGGCGATAGGCAGGACCTTGCTCGAGAACCTGCTGAAAGGCGGGAAGAGGCAAGTATTCCCCGTCAATCCTGTGCGGGAGTCGTGCATAGGGGAGAAGTGCTACGCCAGCGTGAGGGATGTCCCGGTCCATCTCGACCTTGCGGTCATTGCCACGCCCGCGCCGACGGTCCCGGCGGTCGTCGAGGAATGCGGCAGGGCGGGGGTTGAGGGGGTCGTCATAATCTCTGCCGGATTCAGGGAGATCGGCAGGGAAGGCAGACAACTGGAAGATCGGATAGACGGGATCAGGAAGCATTACGGGATGAGGATAGTGGGGCCGAACTGCATCGGCTTCATCAGGCCCTCAATAAGCCTCAACGCGACCTTCATCAAGGCCGCGCCGGAAGCGGGCAAGATCGCCTTCATATCTCACAGCGGCGCCCTTGGGAGCGCCATTCTGGACTGGGCCATCGAAGCCCACATCGGCTTCAGCATGTTCGTCTCCCTGGGCTCCATGCTCGACGTCGATTTCGGCGACCTCATCGATTTTCTCGGCGACGATCAGGCCACGAAAAGCATACTGATCTACATGGAAAGCGTGGGCCACGCTAAAAAATTCATGAGCGCGGCAAGGGGCTTTGCACGGTCGAAGCCGATTATCATCCTGAAGCCCGGCAGATACGAGGAAGCCTCGAGGGCTGCCCTCTCCCATACGGGTGCCATGACGGGGGACGACCAGGTCTACGATGCAGCCTTTAAGAGGGCAGGCGCCGTCCGGGTCCCGGGCATAGACGATCTGTTCAACGCGTCGAGCGTCCTCGATTCGCGCAACGTGCCTAAGGGTCCCAGGGTGGTGATCGTGACAAACGCGGGGGGCCCGGGGGCGATCACAACGGACCGGCTGGTGGGCGGCGGAGGGAAGCTCGCGTCCCTTACCGAAGAGAGCCTGAAAGAGCTGGACGCCTTTCTGCCCGCCTACTGGAGCAGGAGCAACCCTGTCGACGTCCTCGGCGACACAGATGTCGAGCGGTACGTGGAGGCTATGAAGATCTGCATGAACGACCCGAATGTGGACGGGCTCGTATTGATCTATACGCCCCAGGGCCCTCTCGACCCGACGGAGCTCGCAAAAGCGGTGACGGAGAGGGCCAAAAGGGCGTCCAAGCCTGTGATCACGACCTTCATGGGAGGGAAATCGGTTGCCGAGGCACGGCAGATCTTCAACGTGAACGACATCCCCACCTATCCGACCCCGGAAGACGCGGTCAAGACCTACCTCTACATGCACCGCTACCAGCGCAATTTAGAGCTTCTCTATGAGACGCCCGCCGACCTTCCGGTGGACCAGGCCCCGCCCAAAAACAACCTGAAGGCGCTAATAAGGGCGATTTGCGCAGGAGGGAGGAGGGTCCTTACCGAGGACGAGTCGAAAAGGTTCCTCCGCAATTACAAGATACCGACGACAAAGACACGGCTGGCAAAGAACGTGGAAGAGGCCCTCGGCATGGCGAAAGAGACGGGCTATCCCGTCGTGCTGAAGATAGCCTCGCCGGACATCAGCCACAAGTCCGACATAGGCGGGGTGGTCACCGGCATCGACTCCGCCGACCGCCTGACTGAAGAATACGGAGGCCTCCTGGAAAGGGCAAAGTCGGCCTGCCCCGGCGCGACCATACGAGGGGTCACGGTCCAGAAAATGATAGAGGGCATAGACTACGAGCTTATCCTCGGGGCGAAGAAGGACAGGGACTTCGGCGCGGTCATCCTTTTCGGCATGGGCGGCATAGGCGCGGAGATATTCCGGGATTTCTCCATAGGCCTGCCTCCCCTGAACCAGACCCTCGCCCGCAGACTCATGGAGGAGACCAAGGTTTACGAGCTTATACGGGGCTTCAGGGGAAAACGGCCTGCCGACATGACCCGGCTCGAGCAGCTCATCGTCAGCTTCGCGAACATGATCGTCGATTTTCCGGAGATCAAAGAGATGGACATAAACCCTATCGCCATCTCGCAAGGAGCGCCGGTGGCCCTCGACGCCCGCATCATAATCGACGATAACTGCCTTGAATACCTGCCTCCTTACCCGCACCTCGTCATCTCCCCCTATCCGACCCGCTACGTCACCCCCTGGAGCCTGGGCGACGGCACGCCTGTGATCCTGCGCCCTATAAGGCCGGAGGACGAGCCCCTCGAATACGAGATGCTCAATACTTTGTCGGAGGAATCGATGCGAGGCCGCTTCTTCCTGGCCCCAAGGCATGTGGGCCACGAGGAGCTGACCCGCTTTTGCAACATCGATTACGACAGGGAGATGGCCATCATCGCGGAGCTGACAGAGGACGGCAAGAGGCGGATGATCGGCGTGAGCCGCCTCATCATAGAGGCCGATAAAGGAATCGCCGAATTTGCTCTCCTTGTCCACGACGACTACCAGGACAGGGGGCTGGGCTACAAGCTCATCGACGTGCTCATCGGCATAGCCCAGGAGAAAAGGCTCGGCATGGTTTACGGCCTTGTCCTCACGGAAAACAGGAGGATGCTCAGCATCTGCGAGAAGACGGGTTTTGCGATCAGGCATCAGCCGGACGGGGTGTCCAGGGTAGAGCTCATCCTCCGGTAAGGCCCGGCTCCGGAGGGCCTATTCTCGGCCGCCCTTAATGGGGCTTGCCAAGCCTGCCGGCGTTGACAAACCGTAGGGGTTGTAATACAGTACCACATGATCTCGCCCAACGATCTCGCCGTAATAGTATACAGAGACAAGAAATATCTCAAAAGGATCGAAGAGGGAAAGTCCTTTCACGGCAAAGGGGGCATCCTCCCCTTTGCCTCGGTGATAGGCTGCCCCTGGGGCACCAGGTTCGGCGAGTACGATGTCTTCAGGCCGACTATCGAGGACGTCATCATGTACGGGATAAGGCGGGAGACACAGATCGTTTTTCCCAAGGACGCCTTTTTCACGTGTCAGAAGCTCGATCTCAGGTGCGGCTCGCGGGTCCTCGAGATCGGTACGGGCAGCGGCGCTTTCACGCTGCTCCTTTCAAGGGTCGTCGGGCCCGAAGGGCTCGTCGTCTCCATAGAGAAAGAGGAGCGCCATCATAAGAACGCCCAGAAGAACCTGGCCAAGTACCTCGAACTCCGGAATGTGACCCTCCACCACGGGGATGCGGCCGAATTCGAGGGCCGGGAGTTCGACGCGGCCTTCGTCGACGTGCGCGAGCCGTGGCTCTATATGGAGCGCCTGCGGACCTTCTTGAGGCCCGGGGCGATGGCGGGCTTTATCGTGCCTACCGCGAACCAGGTGTCCGAATGCCTTCAGTCTTTGAAGCAGGGTTTCGGCGACATCGAGGTGGTCGAGATCCTCTTCAGGCGCTACAAAACGGTTGCGGCGCGCCTGCGGCCGGAGGACCGCATGGTCGGCCACACGGGTTATCTGCTCTTTGCAAGGAAGATAGAGATGATTGCGGAGGGCGGGCAGGCACCGTCCGTCGAGTGAAAAGCGCCTTCATCCTGTATGTCCGGGGTGCAGCCGGGAGGACGGCGCGGTTGCAGCGGCCATTACCGTTGCGGCCGCCGCAGTCTTATAGCATTGCCGAAACTTAAGCCGGAGGCGGGAAATGCAAAGAGCCTGCACACTTTTGATGGTTCTCATGCTGGCGCTTCCCGGGGCCGCCACTGCCTCGGGGAGGGACGACCTCACCCAGATATCGACAATCGATGCCCTCATGAGCGGCGTCTACGACGGCGATACGACCATTGGCTCCCTGAAGGACAAGGGCGATTTCGGCCTGGGCACCTTCAACAACCTCGACGGTGAGATGGTTCTTCTCGACGGCCGGTTCTACCGCGTCACTGCCTCTGGCTCGGTGGAGGAGCCGGGGCCCGACACGGGCACGCCTTTTGCCGCGGTAACCTTCTTCGATGCCGACCGGACGATACCGCTCGATAAAGGTATCGACTTTCGGCAGTTCACGGCAAAGACCGACAGGCTCCTGCCCACGCCCAATATATTTTATGCAGTCAAGATCACGGGGACCTTCGAGACGGTAAAGGCCAGGAGCGTGGCCCGCCAGACAAGCCCTTACAGGCCCCTCGAGGAAGTGGTCAAAAGCCAGGCGCTTTTCGATTTCGCCAACGTGGAAGGCACGATCGTGGGCTTCCGCTGTCCGCCCTTCGTGAAGGGCGTCAATGTCCCCGGATACCACCTGCATTTCCTGACGGCCGACCGGAAGGCGGGGGGTCACGTGCTCGATTTCCGGGTCCTGAAGGCTACCCTGGAGATAGACTACACGAACACGTTCATCCTCGTGCTGCCGTCCGATGAATCTTTCTACGCCGCCGACCTGTCGCCCGACAGGGATAAAGCCCTGAAAGCGGTGGAAAAGTAAGCCCACGCATCAGCCGCGCACCTGTAAAGGGCATTATTATGCGGCTGGAATATCTGGAATATAAAGGGCCACTCCCGCGTGGGGATTGTTTTTTGCTTGTCGGCTCCATAAATTACTCTTGATGGTCAGGGGAGAGCTGGGAGTAGAACCGCTGAGGAAGGAAGCGCCGGAACGGCCCCGCCTTGCCCTTCTGCCCTTCGCAGCCACAGGCAGGGCGGCGCTGGCCTTTGTCGGCAACCTCGGCGCCCTCCTCATCTTCTTCGTGCTTTCTTTCGCGGGTATTTTCTCCCGGAAGCAATTGAGCGAGGCGGCCTGGCAGCTCTATTACGTGAGCGCCACCTCGAGCGGCATCGTCATCCTGGTGGGTCTCTTCACGGGCATGGTCCTGGGGCTCCAGCTCTTTTACACCCTCGTGCAGTTCGGCTCCGTGAACGCCCTGGGCACTGCCGTATCGCTTTCCCTGATACGGGAGCTCGGGCCCGTCCTCACGGCCATCATGGTCGCCGCCCGTGCCGGCTCCGGAATGGCGGCCGAGATAGGGATCCTCCGCATATCGGAACAGATCGACGCCCTCGACACTATGGGTATCGATCCCATCCGATACCTCGTCAGCCCGAGGCTCGCCGCGTCGATCGTCGGCTTCCCCATTCTCACCGCCTTCTTCGACCTCGTCGGCATTATCGGCGGCTATCTGACAGGCGTAATCCTCATGGGCGCGAACGCCGGCACTTACTTCTACAGGGTACAGGCCTCGGTTACCGTCCAGGACGTGAGGGGCGGGTTCATCAAGGCGGTCGTCTTCGCGGTCCTCGTCTCCATGATCTGTTGCTTCGAGGGCTATTTCTGCCACATGCGGGTTGAGAGCTCAGGCGCAAAGAACGTGGGTCTCGCGACCCGGGCCGCCGTTGTCCTTTCTTGCACGATGATTCTCGTATCCGACTATGTCGTGACTTCTTTCCTGATGTGAAAGAGCGATGAAAAACCCCTTGATCGAGTTTCAGGACGTGACAAAGCGGTTCGGAGAAAAGACGGTGCTCAACAAGGTCAACCTGAAGATCTACGAGAACGAGATCACGACGATCATAGGGAAGAGCGGCACCGGCAAGACCGTCTTGCTGAAACATATCATCGGCTTGCTCCGGCCGGACGAAGGGACCATACTCTTCAACGGCAAGCCGCTCTCCGAGATGAAAAGGAGAGAGTGGAGGGAGTACAAGCGGTGCATAAGCTATCTTTTTCAGCATAACGCCCTCTTCGATTCCATGACGGTCTTCGATAACGTTGCCCTTCCTCTCATCCAGACCACTTCCCTGACAAAAGAAGAGATTGCCGAAAGGGTGATTAAACGGATCGAGCAGACGGAGCTTACGGACGCGGCGGATAAGTATCCCGCCGAGCTGTCGGGGGGCATGCAGAAGAGAGCTGCCCTGGCGCGGGCTCTGGTTACCGACCCGACTATCGTGCTTTTCGACGAGCCGACCACCGGCCAGGACCCCATCAGGAAGAACGTGATACTCAGCATGATCGCCCAGTACAGGAGGAGGTTCGGCTTTACGGCCGTCCTTATAAGCCACGACCTTCCGGACGTTTTCTTCGTGTCCGACCGCGTCGTTCTTCTGTGGCAGGGCACGGTGGGGTTCGAGGGGACCTATGAAGAGGCTATGCGCCTTTCCCATCCCATGATCGTAGAGTTCCTGAAGAGCCTCGAGGGCCTGCAGGACGAGATGATGGGTCTTCTCTCCAAGGAGTCCTTCCGGTCCTGCTACGTCTCGCTCTTCTCCGAAGAGGCCCTTACCCCGGTCACGTCGGCCATACTCTATACGGTGGAGACCGATCCCCTGGAAAACGGCACAGGGCAAAAGGCAACGGCGGAGGTAATGGAGATCCTCGGGGAGTCTATGGCGCGCCACTTCAGAACCCTGGGGGGGTTCTCCGTCAGATACGCCAACAGGGGCATCCTGACCATACTGCCCCACACGAGCATACAGGAGGCCGAGCAGCTGATGGTGAGCTACGCGGGGGAGCTTAAGGAGCAGGCAACGAGGGCGCTGAAGGATGCGGGTAAAGAAGGACCGGTGCGCCTCAAGGGAGGCGTTGCGGAGGTCTCTTCCAAGGACGATGTGGATCTTATAGCCGACAAGGCCGCATCGGGCCAGCGGGTCCTCGCCGCCTCTGCCGGCGAAAGCGCAGGTAAGGAACGATGAAAAAGTATTCAATGGAGACGGTAATCGGCATTTTCGTAGTGGTCGGTCTTCTCTGCATCGCCTATATGTCGGTCAAGCTCGGTAAGGTCTCGTTTTTTCGCACGGACACTTACACGCTTTACGCCCGTTTCAGCTCGGTAGAGGGCCTCCGCATAGGAAGTCCGGTCGAGATATTCGGCATAGAGGCGGGGAGCATCTCTTATCTCGGCATAGATAACATGCGTCAGGTGGCCCTGGTAACGATGCGGATCAATAAGGGCGTCAATACTTACAGCGACGCTGCCGCTTCGGTGAAGACCATGGGACTGATAGGGGACAAGTATATCAAGATCGACCCGGGCGGCGCGGGAACGCCTCTGAAATCGGGCGATTCGATCACGAACACGGCCGCCGCGCCCGATATCGAAGACCTCCTCGGGAAATACATCTTCGGGCAGGTGAAGGGCCAGCCGGAGGAAACAGGGGGAAGAAAATGAGGAAAGTATCGCTTTTGCTGGGGCTCATGCTCTTTTTGGCGCCCCTTTCCGCTTTTGCCCAGCAGGACGCCCGGGTGACCGTGCAGAGCCACGTGGAGAAGGTCCTGAAGACGCTGCGCAACCCGGCCCTGAAAGGTGAGAAGGGTGAGAGGCAGAAGAAGGAAGCCATCATGAGCGCGGCCGGGCAGCTCTTCGATTTCGTGGAGCTCTCGAAGCGCACTTTAGGCCTTGCCTGGAACCGGCTCAACATGGACCAGCGCAAAGAGTTCGTCAAGTTGTACACGCAGCTTCTGGAGCAGACTTACGCCGACCGCATCACAGCCTACACGAACGAAAAGATCGAGTTCTCCAACGCAGTCCCCCTTGACGCCAATACCGCAGAGGTAAAGAGCAACGTCCTTAGGAAAAGGGCAATGTGGCCCTTGTCTTCAGGCTGATAAACGAGGCCGGTCAATGGAAGGTTTACGACGTGGTGATCGAAGGGGTGAGCCTCATCGAGAACTACCGGAGCCAATTCAGGGAGATCCTTGCAAACAAGGACCCTGAGGCGCTCCTCGACACGCTGAGGAGGAGGTTGAAAGAAGGCCAATGAGACGTTGCAGTCGGTCCTCCGTGGAAAAGCTCTTCACTGTGTTGGCGGCGCTTGCGGTCCTCTACCCCTGCTCCGTCCTTTCCGCCGTCCCCCAACCCCGTCCTGCCTTTACCCTCCTCGACGGCGCCGAGGTGCGGGAGCTTACGGACCGCTACCGCGCCTTCGCCCAGGCCGCCGGCGAGGCGGGTGGAGCCGCAGCGGAGGGAGAATACGGGAACGTGACGGAAGAGGAAGCCGGCAAGGCGCAGGCTCCCGAGGTCCATGTTGCCGACCCCCTGGAGAAATGGAACAGGTTCTGGTTCAAGGTGAACGACCGGCTTTACTTCTACGTGCTCAATCCGGTGGCGAAAGGCTACAAGCGGGCCGTGTCGGAGGGTTTTCGCGTTCTCTTCTATAATTTCTACCGGAACGTCGCCTCGCCCATCAGGATCATAAACAGCTTGCTCCAGTTGAAGCTCAGGTACGCGGGCGACGAGTTCCTGCGCCTTCTCGTGAATTCGACAATAGGCGTGGGGGGCCTCCGAGACTGCGCGGGAGAATGTTTCGGCATCCCCAGACACGACAGGGATTTCGGCCAAACCCTGGCTTTTTACCACGTGGGGCAGGGCTTCTACCTCGTATGGCCGGTCCTCGGGCCGTCGACGGCCAGGGACACGGTCGGTCTGGCGGGCGACTTCGCGGCCGATCCGATAACGTGGTTCGTGCCTTTGTACCCCTCTTTCGGCCTGAGGGCCCACGACAGGATCAACTACCTGTCCTTTCATCTGGGCGAATATGAGGCGCTCAAGAGGGCGGCTATAGACCCTTACGTGGCGCTGAGAAGCGCATATGTCCAGAACCGCCAAGCATCCATGGGGAAGTAGGGCCTTCCGAGATGCCGGGCGCTTTTCGCGCCTGCCTTTGTCGTCGTGTTCGGTGCGCATCCTCACATACACAAAAAGTATGCTGCGGTGCGCGCCTCCCCGACTCCGCGCCATGCATCGAAAATCACCTCGGCCTCTCGGAGGGCCTTTTTTTACTCTTTGCCCTTGCGCTTCGCGCTATGGCCCTTTGCGGCTGCTGGACACGCGCTTATCGAGCATTCGGTTGGCCGCAGCTTACGGGAATTTGAAAAATGGCACAGCTTTGACCGGGCGAGGCCAAAAACCGGCATCTCGGAGCGCCCTACTGAGGGAGCGTTTTTATAAATCCATAGTCGCCGACGGCGCGGGAATGGGTGTTGTCGGAATCCGTGAGGATGGCGATCCCCCTCGCAACCGGGGACTTGTTCTCTCCGAACAGCCGCCGGTAGTCGGCAAGGACGTCCCTCCTCTCGGTGATCCACATCCCCGCCTGGGCTCTGCCGCTCCGGACCACTA
>JBEKOT010000066.1:0-12758 GCA_049521495.1 Syntrophorhabdales bacterium
CGCGAAGCGGCCGAGACGTCTCCATAATGCCATCCATGACGGGTATCGCCTGGGGTTGCAGCTATGATTCCCCTTATTGACGAGGATGCCTGCACGGGCTGCAAGAAGTGCATGGAGGTCTGCCCTCCCCTGGCAATCACGCAGGAAGAGGGGAAGGCCAGGATAGAGCGGGAATTCTGCGAGGAGTGCGGTTTCTGTGCGGCGGCATGCCCGGTTCATGCGATCGATATGCCCTTCCCCAAATCCGGTGCCTCTCCATCGGGATAGGTGCTGCTTTGGATACAGAAGCGGCCCGGCCCCGTCCGTCCGGCGCAAGGCCGCGAAGCGCCGGTGGGCACTTGATATATTGTCGGTTTCTATGTATAATCAGATGTTCGCTGACAAAGGATATTCCCCTTTTTTTCTCTAGATCGCGGAGGATGCATGAAGGTAGAGATTGAGAGCCTGGACAGGGTGAGAAGGAACATCGAGGTCGTCCTTGACGCTGAAAAGATCGACGAGCTCCGCGAAGGGATATACGAGGACCTAAAGAGACGCGCAAAAATCAAGGGCTTCAGGCCGGGGAAAGTGCCTAAGTCCTTGATCCAGGCGTATTATAAGGACTTCATTGTCGACGAGCTGAAGAGGAAGATGGTACAGGAAACGATGGAGCAGGCCCTTTCCGAGACGGACGTGAAGCCGGTGAGCGAGCCCAGGGTACAGTTCCTGGAGGGGGATGACCGCTACGGGTACAAGATGGAGTGTGAGGTTGTCCCGGATTTTGAGCTTCCTCCTTATGAGGGCCTTGAGGTGGAGGTGAAGCCGGTCAGGATTACCGAGGAAGATGTGGCAGGGCGCATCGATTCTATGCGGCAGACGCACGCGGAGATGGTGGACCGGCAGAAGGACGAGGCAGCCGCAAAAGGAGATTTCGTAATCATACGATACGAGGCCTCGCAAGACGGCAAGCCGGTCAAGGGCGTCTCCTCCGAATCCTACCCCCTGGACCTCGGTGCTTCAAACCTCATGCCCGAGTTCGAAAACGCCGTCATCGGCATGAAGACGGGTGAGGAGAAGGAAGTAGAAGTTAACTTCGCGCCGGATTATCCCGATAAGGATATAGCGGGCAAGAAGCTGCTCTTCAATGTGCTGGTTAAAGAGATCAAGGAGAAGAGACTGCCCGAGCCGGGCGATGATTTTGCGAAGGACGCCGGATTTGCGGATATGGAGAAGCTTCGGGCCGAGGTGACCAAGGAGCTGGAGAAGGTCGGAGAGGCGCGAAAGAAACAGGCGATCACCGGAGAGATCGTGCGAATGCTGCTTGAAAGGACCGATATCCCGGTGCCGGCGAGGCTCCTCGCGAGGCGCGTAGAGGCGCTCGTGGAGGAGGCAAGATCCCGGATGAAAACGGGCAGCCTGACCGAGGAAGAAGACGAGAGCTTCAATGCGGCCCTTCGTAAAGAGTACGAAGCCGAGGCCGAGAAACGGATCAAAATCGGTATGATATTGGGGAAGATCGCCGAGCGGGAGGGGATAAGGGTCGAGGACCGGGAGGTCGACGAACGGCTGAAAAAAATTGCGGAAGAAAGCAAGAGAGCTTATGATTATATAAAAGAATTCTACGAAAAATACGATCTCAAGGCCAATCTCAGGAACAGCATGCTCGAAGAGAAAACGATCGGCTCTCTAGTAGAAAAGGCAACGGTAAAGGAGAAAGAATGAACCTTGTGCCAATGGTCATTGAAAAGGACGGGAGGGGAGAGCGGGCCTACGACATATACTCGAGGCTGCTTAAAGAGCGCATCGTTTTCCTCGGCTCCGGCATAGACGATATAGTGGCGAACCTCATAATCGCGCAACTGCTCTTTCTCGAATCCGAGGACCCGGCGAAGGATATCTTCCTGTACGTCAACTCGCCGGGAGGGTTGATTACCAGTGGGCTCGCCATTTATGATACAATGCAGTACGTGAAACCGGAAGTTGCGACGATATGCATAGGGCAAGCCGCCAGCATGGGTGCCGTGCTGCTGGCGGGCGGCGCCAAGGGCAAGCGAATGGCCCTTCCCCATGCGCGGGTGCTCATCCACCAGCCCCTTGGAGGCGTCCAGGGCCAGGCAACGGACATCGACATCCAGGCAAGGGAGATTCTTAGGGTGAGGGAAGAGATCAACACAATTTTCACGAAGCACACAGGACAGGATATAGAACGCATCAGGGAGGATACGGAGAGAGACTTCTTTATGACTTCGGAGCAGGCCTTAAAGTATGGCATCATAGATCAAATAGTGGAGAAAAGAGCATGACGGTAATGAAGAAAAGCAACGGGAGGACGATGAAGCTTCATTGCTCCTTCTGTGGAAAAAGCCAGGACGAGGTAAAAAAACTGATCGCGGGCCCAATGGTTTACATCTGCGACGAGTGTATAGAGCTGTGCAATGAGATTATCCAGGAAGAGGCGAAACGGGAGAGGTTCGAGTACATCAAGACTTCCATACCGAAGCCGCACGAGATCAGAAGAATACTCGATGAGTACGTGATCGGGCAGGATTTTGCGAAAAAGGTGCTTTCCGTGGCGGTGTACAACCATTACAAGCGGATCGAGTCAAGGACTACCTTCGACGACGTGGAGATCCAGAAGAGCAACATCCTCCTCGTGGGACCGACGGGCTCGGGTAAAACGCTCCTTGCCCAGACTCTGGCCAGGATACTCCATGTGCCCTTCACCATAGCGGACGCAACGACCCTGACGGAAGCGGGCTACGTCGGGGAAGATGTGGAGAACATCATACTTAACCTGCTCCAGTCCGCTGATTACAACATCGAGAGGGCGGAAAAAGGCATCGTCTATATCGACGAGATCGATAAGATCTCGAAAAAAACGGACAGCCCTTCCATTACGCGCGATGTGTCGGGCGAGGGGGTTCAACAGGCGCTCTTGAAGATCATAGAGGGGACCGTCGCGAACGTGCCGCCGAAGGGCGGCAGGAAGCACCCCCAGCAGGATTACATCAAGGTCGACACAACGAACATACTTTTTATCTGCGGCGGTGCGTTTCACGGCCTCGAATCGATCATCGCCAACCGTATCGGCAGGAAGAGCATCGGGTTCGGGGTTGACGTGGAAGGCGGAAGGGATAAGATGTACGGCGAGCTCATCAAGGAGGTGCAACCCGAAGACCTGCTGAAGTACGGTTTGATCCCGGAGTTCATAGGCAGGCTTCCCATCACGGCGACCCTTGAGGAACTGGCTGAGGACGTACTCGTCGAGATATTGAAGAAGCCGAGGAACGCGATCGTCAAACAATACAAGAAACTCTTTGAGCTGGAGAATGTGAAGCTTACCTTTACGGAAGGGGCGATCCGCGCCATAGCGAGAGATGCGATGAAGAAGAAGACCGGGGCGCGGGGCTTAAGGTCGATCATGGAAAAGGTTATGCTCGACGTGATGTACGAGTTGCCGTCGATCTCCAACGTGAAGGAGTGCGTGGTAAGCGAGGAGGTTGTCTCCAACCACGAAAAGCCCATCCTCATTTATGAGGAAGAGGCCGAGATCGCCTGACCTTTGACTTTGAGGGCGACACCTGATATAAATAGCGCAAGATGGGCGGGTAGCTCAGCGGGAGAGCATCGGCCTTACAAGCCGGGGGTCACAGGTTCAATCCCTGTTCCGCCTACCATAAGGAGAGGACTTAAAGCGGGGACGTAGTTAAGCTGGTTATAACGCCGGCCTGTCAAGCCGGAGGCCGCGAGTTCAAGTCTCGTCGTCCCCGCCATTGATAAAAACGATTATAGGGGGTCAGGTTTACCTGCCCCCTATTTTTATTTGGGCCGGGGAGCTTCATGGTCTCAGTCATCATCACTACTTATAACAGGCGCCATTTCCTGGAAGAGGCGCTCCAATCCGTGTTATCCCAGGACTATCCGGACAAAGAGATCATCGTCATCGACGACGGGTCTACAGATGGCTCGGACCGGGTGGTGGAGGGTCAACCCGTCAAGTACCTATGGAAGGAAAACGGCGGGATCAGCTCTGCGCGCAACCTCGGCATCCGCTGCTCAAAGGGAGAGTACCTTGCCTTTCTGGACGTGGACGACCTGTGGAAGAAGGAGAAATTGAGCGTACAGATGGCGGCCATGGAGTCCGGCCAATGGGGGATCAGCTACACGGACGAGATATGGCTCAAGGACGGCCGGCGCATCAATCAGAAGAAAAGGCACCGCAAGTACTCGGGCCGCGTTTATGAGCATTGCCTCCCCCTTTGCATCATCAGCCCCTCGTCTGCCGTGATCAAAAGGGGCGTATTCGAGGACGTCGGCCTTTTCGACGAATCCCTGCCCGTGTGCGAAGACTATGATATGTGGCTCCGCATCTCATGCCGCCACCCGGTCCTCTTTATCTCCCGGCCGCTCATAATCAAGAGAGGCGGGCACGCGGACCAGTTGTCGAGAACCTATGATGTGATCGACGCCTACCGCATAAGGAGTTTGGCGAGACTCCTCGAATCGGGAATGCTTCCGGACGAGCTGCGGCCGTGCACCATGGCGGAGCTGAGAAAGAAATGCGCTGTGGTGGCACAGGGTGCAAAGAAGAGGGGGAAGCAGGAAGAGGCGCTCCGCTATCTTGCCCTTCCCGAGGAAATAGCCTCGCACGCAGCCGGTTGGTGACCTGAGGCGGCCGGCAGGCAAGGGGCGGAGCAGGGGAGTACCCGCACAGCGGACAGCGCCGAGGGGGTCGCACGAAGTCGGTTACTGCCGCCCGCCGGGAGCGGGGGATGCCTTGCTTATGGGTTGGGCGACCGGGGCGCCCAAGGCACAGGTTCGCCAGTCAATTGCATACCCCTTCCCTTGGAGAGAAAGGGCGACAGGCTGACGCTTATCTGCTCGGCTGTCGCTTTCACCTGGCTGGTCACGACGGGCAGCTTCGCATCGCTCATGGAGTTTGCGAAGCCGACGACCCAGATGCCCGCGACGGGGAAATGACCCGAATAGACAAGGGCCCCTACGGCCCTTACCCCGTTCATGTATTCCTCGAGGTCAACCGCGTACCCCTGAGCGCGTGTCTTCGCTGTCTCTCGAAGAAACTGCTCGCCGTCGACGATGGAGTTTTCCGTGTACCTGCGCAGACCCTTCTGACTGAGCAGCTCGGCCACCTCGCCGTCGTTCATGGCCGACAGGAAGATTTTCCCGACCACGCCGGCGACAAGGGACATCCTGGAACCTATGGAAGACGATATCTTGAACTCCTTTTGCGGCTCCAGTACATCGAGGACCTTGACCGCGTCGTCCTCCCTGATCCCCAGAAAAACTGTCTCGTCGACCGCTTCCAGGAGCCGCTCCAGGTATGGCCGGGCAGTCATGGCGACATCGGTAGTCCTCAGTATCTTCTTCGACAGTTCGAAGAGCGTACTCCCGGTGCTGTATTTTTTGCTCAACGGGTCCTTTACCAGGAAGCCCTCTTCATCGAGTGATTTCAGTATGCCGAACGTTGTGCTCTTGCTTATCGAGAGCGACCTGGCGATGTCCGTGACGCCGAGAGGTTTGTTCTCCTTGACTATGAGTTTTATCACCTCGACGGCTTTTTTAAGTATCGGAGCGTTATACATGATTCACTATACTGAATAGAAAGAGTTATAATATCTTCTTCCCTTGTCCTCTGTCAATAAAATTATGAAGCAGGCAAGAGCTTGACAGAGGGTGGAAACGTGATATAATGTGGCAGCCTGGTTTAGGATAGTGAACAATGCCTGCCTCAGGGGCTTTTCAGTTTTATTCCTTCATTCGATTCGGGTGCGTCGAGCTGTTCGCCCATGGCGGCCTTAGCCCGGACAGGAAAAAATAATGAGCGAGTACAGGATAACATTTCTGCCTATGGAAAAAACTTTCCCCGTCGAAGAAACCGAAACGGTTCTTGAAGCAGCCATGCGGAGCGGCATACACATCAATGCAAGCTGCGGGGGCAACGGGGCGTGCGGAAAGTGCAGGATAAGGATACGCCAGGGAAAAACACGCTCCCAGACCCATCCGAAGATACAAAAGTGGGAATATGACGAAGGGGTGCGTCTTGCTTGCATGACCCGCGCCCAGGGCGACCTTGTCGTGGAGATCCCTTTCGAATCCCAGGTCGATAGGGTGTCGCTGAAAAGGAAAAGGATTCAGCCTTCCCATATTCTCTCGGCCATCGATGTGGATCGCCTGGTAAAGGGATGGTCGGTAGACCCCTCGGTCTTTAAGAAGTATATCGAGCTCCCTCCCCCCTCCCCCGAGGACAACACCAACGACCTTGCGAGGCTGACGAGGGAGCTGCGGAAGACCTACCAGATGAGCGATGTCTCGGTGGATTTCAGGATGCTGAAAAAACTGGCCTCGACTCTGAGGTCGGCCGATTGGCGCGTTACGGTTACGATAGTGCTGACGAGGAAGGGCTACACGCTGATAAACGTAGAGCCGGGCAACACTGAAGGGCAGAATTACTCGATCGTCATAGACATAGGGACTACGACGGTGTGCGGTCAGCTCCTCGACCTCTCGCGCTGCCAGGTTTACAGGCGTATGGTAGGCCCGGAGGGCGGGACCGAATCGTGCACCCTGGCAGAGACAGCCGACTACAACGCACAGATAAGCTACGGCGAGGACGTCATATCGAGGATCGTTTTCGCCCAGAAGGCGGGAGGCCTGAAGCGACTCCAGGAGGTGATCGTCTCCACCATAAACGGGGTTATCGGGGAGCTACTGGAGATGAGCGGCATAGAGGTGGACCGGATATCGCACCTTGTTTTTGCCGGCAACACCACTATGACCCATTTGGTCCTGGGGATAGATCCCAAATACATCATGCTCAGCCCTTACACGCCCACCTCTAATTTCATCCCTCCCGTGAGGGCGATCAACATCGGCCTCAACGTCAGGGACCACGTTTTCACTTATATATTCCCCGGGGTGGCCTCCTACGTCGGCGGGGACATCGTGGCGGGCATCCTCGGGTCCGGTGTTTTTCAGCGGGACGAAGTGACGCTCTTCATCGACGTAGGAACGAACGGTGAGATCGTCGTCGGGAACAAGGACTGGCTGACCTGCACCTCCTGCTCTGCAGGACCGGCCTTCGAAGGGGGCGGGATCAAGTTCGGGATGAGGGCGGGTAAAGGGGCAATCGAGAAGGTGAAGATAAACCCGTCGACCTACGAGCCCATGATCCTGACCGTGGAAAGGGCAAAGCCCGCCGGCATCTGCGGGTCGGGGCTCATAGACGCCGTCGCCGAGCTCTTCGAGGCGGGTGTTATCGATCAGAACGGCAAGTTCAACCGGGACCTGCCCTCCCCAAGGGTGAGGGAAGGGGAAAACGGGTGGGAGTACGTGCTCAGCTATGCGGCTGAGAGCCATATAGGGAGGGACATAGTCATTACGGAGGTCGACCTCGACAATCTGATACGGGCGAAGGCTGCCATCTATGCGGGATGCAAGACGCTCCTCGACAGCGTGGGCCTTTCCTTCGACCATTTGGAAAGGGTGATCATAGCCGGCGGCTTCGGCCATTCCATCGACCTTGAGAAAGCGCAGACCATAGGCCTCCTGCCCGACGTGCCCCCGGAAAAATTCCTTTTCGTCGGCAACGGCTCGCTATTGGGCGCCAGGCTGCTTTCTTTTTCCCGGGAGCTTTTGAAGGAGACAGAACGCATCGCCAAAACGATGACGAACGTCGAATTGTCGAATAACCCTGCCTTCATGGACGAATTTATCGCGGCCCTCTTCATACCCCACACGAACGAGAGCGCCTTTCCCCGCGTCATCGAACAGTTGAGGAATAAAAAGGACCAGTCGAAAGAAGCGGAAGGGTAGAAGCCTTTTAGAGGTCGAGCTTTTCTATCTGCTCTTTGAGCGCCCCCACGTCCGAGGCCTCCAGCAAGGGACGGATCGCGTTGCGCGAGCCTCGGTAGAACTGGTACCTGCCCGTGACGGGGTTCTTGCGGATGTTGCCTTTGATCGACGGCCCCTTGCGCACCTCTATGAGCCATCCGCCCGACGGCCGCCTCCCGACGTAGTCATACCTGGCCACGCCTTATTTATAGCACGTTTGGGAAAAGCGCGCACTGGGGAGGGTTGCTGCCCGCTACTCCAGCCTTTTCTTGAAGCGCACAGCGCTCAGGAAGATGATCGCCGCGCCAAGGACGAGGAGCGCCAGAACCTGGGGCCACAGCACCTCAAGGCCCACGCCTTTGAGGAAAATGCCCCTGACGATCACGAGGAAGTAACGCAGGGGGCTCAGGTACGTGACGTACTGGAAGGCGAGGGGCATGTTCTCGATGGGGGTCGCGAAGCCGGAAAGGAGCACCGTGGGCTGAAAGAAGAAAAACGAAGCCATCATGGCCTGCTGCTGGGTCCTCGATATGGTCGATATGAAGAGCCCTATGCCCAACACGGGCAGGAGATAGACGCCCGTACAGACAAAGAGGAAGGAGAGAGCGCCTTTTATGGGCACGTGGAACCAGAAGACGCCCGCGGCAGTGACGAGGGCCATCTGGCCGACTCCGATGACGGCCGAAGGGAACATCTTTGCAAGAACAAGCTCCGCGGGCCGTATCGGAGTCACCATGAGCTGCTCCATTGTGCCCACCTCCCTCTCCCGCACTATGGCCATGGATGTTGTCATGAGACAGGTCAGCAGAATGATGAGCGCTATGACCCCCGGAAGAAAGAAGTTCCTGCTCCGGAGGTCCGGGTTGTACCATACCCTTGTTCGGAAATCGGCGCCCTTCCGAAGGGAAGGCTGCGCCGACCAATCGGCGCCCTTCCGAAGGGAAGGCTGCGCCGAAAGATCCCGGGAGAGGCGCCTTACGATCTCTGCGATGTGGCCCATGGCGATCTGGGCGGAGTTGGAATCGGTCCCGTCCATAAGCAGTTGGAGTGGGGCCGGCGAACCTTTCTTTATGTCCTTGGAGAAACCTCTATCGATCTGTATTGCCGCCAGGACATCCCCTCTGTCGAGGTATTGTCCCAGTTCACCGGCCGACGACGGCCATCTCGTGATGGTGAAGTATCCGCAGGCCTCCAGCCTCCGTGCGAATTCCCGGCTCTCCTGTGATTTATCGAGATCCAGAAGGGCGGTAGGGACGTTGTCCACGTCCAGGGTGGCCACATAGCCGAAAAGGAAAAGCTGGATGAGGGGGGCAAGGATGAGCAGATTCCGCCTCCTCCGCTCCCTGAACGTCTGAATGAATTCCTTGATGGTCAGGTATTTCCATCGCTCGAACATTGCTACTCGATCCTTTTCCTGATCTTTTTACACGCAAGGAAGAAGGCGACCGCGGCATAGAGAGAGAGGAGCGCCATTTCGGGGGCCAGGTAGCGCAAACCTATCCCCTTTAAGGACACCCCCTTCAGTATGGAAACGAAGTATCGGGCAGGGACCGCGTAGGTGATTACCCGGAGCGGGACGGGCATGTTCGATATGCTGAAAATGAAACCGGAGAGCAGAAAGGAGGGAAGGAAAGATGTAAGCATCCCGACCTGACTCGCCAGCAGCTGGTTCCCCGTGCCCGTCGAGACGAGGACGCCGAAGCTCAAGCCCCCCACCAGGAAGATTAAAGAGGCGAAAAAGAGCAGCACGATGCTGCCCCTCAGGGGCACGCCCAAAAGGACCGAGCTGACGAACACGCAGAGGACCGTATCTGCGAAACCGATCAGGATATAGGGGATGAGCTTTCCGATGACGAGTTCCACGGGCCGTACAGGCGTCGCGATGAGCTGCTCCATGGTGCCCCTGTCCCATTCCCTCGCGATGGTCAGGGAGGTAAGGACGGAGACGATGACCGACATGATCAGGGCTATGAGTCCCGGTATGACGTAATTCCGCGATTTCAGCTCCGGGTTATACCAGACCCTGCTTTGTAGATCGATGACGGGCCGGGCCGTTCCCTTGCTCTGCCTTCTGTTGAACCGCTCGGCAACGGCCGCCACATACCCCTGGGCGATCATCGCCGTATTCGAGTTGCTCCCGTCGAGTATTACCTGCACCGATACCGGCTTTCCGGTTCGTAAGCGCTTCGAGAAATCGAAGGGGATGACGAGGGCGACCCAGGCTTTCTCCGAGTCGATATACCTGTCGATCTCCTTGTAGGAGGCCGCATCGGCCACGCCGGTGAAGTAGCCCGACTCCGTGAAAGCGGCTATAAGCTCCCGGCTCTTGCTGCTTTTGTCCTGGTCGTAGACGGCCATGAGTATGTTGTTCACGTCGAAGGTGATCGCATAAGCGTAGATGATGAGCAACATGACAGGCAGGAGAAAGGCCATGGCCAGGCTCAGGCGGTCCCTGCGTATCTGGATCCACTCTTTTCCGGCGATGGCTTTGATCCTCATGAGACTCATCGTTACGAGGCCTCGATCAGGGCAACGAAGACGTCCTCGAGCGTCGGCGCCGCCTTCTCCATCCGCTCGACCGAGACCCCCTGTGCCTCAAGAACACGCCTGATATTTGGTGCAGCGCCTTCCGCGTCGTCCACGGTCGCGTGCAGGGTGCTGCCGAAGACGGCGCTCTCAATGCCGTTTTTCAGGAGGACCTCCAGGCCCTCGACGGTCCTGTCCGTCGCGATTTCGAGAATTTCTCTCTTCATGTACCTTTGACGCAGTTCCATGGGCGCCCCTTGCGCGATGATGCGCCCCCTATAGATCAGACCCAGCCTGTCGCAGTAATCGGCCTCTTCCATGTAGTGGGTCGTGACGAAGACGGTCGTTCCCCTTTCGGCCATCTCCCTTATGAGGTCCCAGAAGTTGCGCCTGGACAGCGGGTCTACACCGGAGGTCGGCTCGTCAAGGAAGAGGACAGAAGGCTCGTGGAGAACGGCGCAACCCAGGGCCAAACGCTGCTTGAAGCCGGTGGCGAGGCTGCGGGTCAAAACGGACCTTTTTTCCTCGATGCCGGCCATCTCCAGCACCCAGTCCTTGCGAGCTTTTTTCTTCTCCGGCAGCACGCGGTATACCCCGCCGAAAAAATCTATGTTCTCCTCGACGGTGAGGTCGTCATACAGGGAGAACCTCTGCGACATATAGCCGATGATCTTCTTTATGGACTCGGCCTCGGCGGCGATTTCATAGCCGCCTACCGTGCCGCGCCCTCCGGTGGGCGTGAGGAGGCCGCAGAGCATCCTTATGGTGGTCGATTTTCCCGCGCCGTTAGGGCCCAGAAAGCCGAAGATCTCCCCTTTTTTAACCTGGAGGCTGACACGGTCGACGGCAACGAAGTCCCCGAAGGTGCGGCTGAGATCGGCTACGTCGACGGCAAGGTCGGAAACCGGCATCAGCGGTCCTTTTGCGTCTTTTCTTTCTCCGATCCGGCGACGAGCGCGATAAACGCGTCTTCAAGGGACGGAAGGATCGGCCTCTGCCTGCCAACCTCGATCCCGGACAATGCGATTGCTGCGGCGAGCCTGCCGGCCGCGTCCGCCCTGTCGAGAGTCACGTGCAGCCTGTCGCCGTATACGGCCACGCCCATAACGCCCTGGACGGTCTCGGCGACGGAGCGTGCCTTGCGCCCTTCCGCAGTCATTATCTCGACCATGGGCAATCGGAGCATACCCTTCACCTGTCGCGGCTCGCCCGTGACGAGGAGCCTCCCCCTGTGAATGAGCCCGATCCTCGTGCACCTCTCGGCTTCGTCAAGGTAGGCGGTAGAGACAAAGACGGTAACACCCTCGCGAAGGAGCTCATAGAGAATGCGCCACAGGTCTCTCCTCGATACGGGGTCTACGCCGCCCGTCGGCTCGTCGAGGAGGAGAACCTCCGGCGTGTGAATGAGGGCGCATGCGAGGCCGAGTTTCTGTTTCATGCCTCCCGAGAGGTTGCCCGCCAGGCGGTCTTTGAAGGGCGCAAGATTGCTGAAGGCTAGGAGCCGCTCGATGCGGTGCGGCCTCTCGCGGGCCGGTACACCGTAGAGGTCCGCGTAAAAGATCACGTTCTCCATCACGGTCAGGTCCTCGTAAAGGCCGAACCTCTGTGCCATATAGCCGATCCGCTCCTTGACCCCCTCGGGGTCGCGGACGACGGAATGGCCGGCCACCCACGCCTCCCCGGAGGTCGGCAGCAGTGTGCCGGAAAGGAGCCTCATCGTGGTTGTTTTCCCCGCTCCGTCGGGCCCGACAAGCCCGAAGAGCTCCCCCCGGTCCACCTCGATATCGATGTGATCGACGGCCGGCTGGCCGCCGAAGGTCTTTGTCAGGCCGGACGCCCTGATTGCCCTTTCGTCAGGCCCTTCCCCTGCAAACTTTGCAGCGGTCACTTGAGGAGTATCCTTACATCGGCGGGCATACTCGGCTTCAGCTCGTTATTCGGGTTCTCCACCCGGACTTTGACCCCGAAAACGAGCTTCACCCTCTCTTCCTGGGTCTGCACGCTCTTTGGCGTGAACTCGGCCTCCGACGAGATGTAGCTTACGTACCCCTCATAGGTCTTGCCCGGGTAAGTATCGCTTGTGATCCTTGCTTTCTGTCCCAGCTTGACGAGGCCCAACCTGTCTTCCTTTACATAGACCCTTATCCACGGGTGCGCCAGATCGCCCACGGTATAGACCGGGGTCCCCTGAGAAACCGTCTCACCGAGTTCTACGTTCTTTCTCAGGATAACGCCGGAAAAAGGCGCATGGAGTACCGTATCGCCCAGCCTTTCCTCGGAAGTCCGGAGCTGTGCCCCGGCCTGCCGCACCTTGTATGCGGCCTGTTCGATCTGTTCCATGCGCGGGCCCTCCTGGACAAGCCTTAACGACTCGGACGCTTGGCCGAGCTGGGCGAGCCGGC
>JBEKOT010000067.1:0-13879 GCA_049521495.1 Syntrophorhabdales bacterium
AGGGCGATGCCGGTTGACGAGCCTATCTGCCTGGTTGCCGCTATTATGCCCGATGCCGTCCCGAACCTGTCCGGCGGGACGGCGCCCATAATAGTGCTGTTGTTCGGAGCGATCAAAAACCCGTAGCTTGCTCCTATCAGACAGACGCAGGATGCAATGGCGACGGCGGTCGGTTCGCTGCCCAGGCGGCCAAGAGAAAAAAGGGCCACGCAGGAAAGGACCATGCCTAGCGCCGATAAGGGTTTTGGACCCATTCTGTCCGATACCTTTCCGCTGATGGGAGAGAGCAGGAGAAAGGGAACGGGAAGCATGGCGAAAAAGAGACCGACCGCCGATGCAGAGTAGCCCAATGCCTCGGTCAGATAAAAGGGCAGCAGGAAGGCCGAGCCGGTCATGACTGCGGCATGAAGGGCGCCGGTGACAGCGGCGCCCGCCAGCACGGGGTTTCTAAAGAAGGCAAGCTCGATGACCGGCTGATCGGCCTTACTCTCGAAGCGCAGGAATATGGCAAGCATCGCCACCGCACAGGCCAAAAGCACGAAGGTGAGAGGCGAGAAAGGCCTCCATTGTCCGACAAGGTTGAGAAAAAGCAAAGCCGTTGTGAGACAGCAGAACAGACTAATTGCTCCGCCGAAATCGAAGTGGAAGGCGCCGGCCCGGTCCTTCTGTTCTTTCACGAAAAGCACAGTCATGAGCATGGCCGCAAGGGCGATGGGCACTCTCGACAGAAAGATGGCCCTCCAGCCTAGCATGTCGAGTACCGCGCCCCCCATTATGGGTCCGGCTATCAGGCCGATAGCGCCTGCGCTCGCGAGTATCCCCATTGCCTTGCCCCGCTCGTTTTCGGGAAAAACCGCTACCGCGATCGCCGTGCTCAGGGATATCATGCCCGCTGCCCCCGCCCCCTGGACCGCCCGGAATATTATCAAATGAAGGGTGTTCTGGGAAAGGGAACAGAGAATAAGGCCCAGGGTATAGACGGCAAGGCCCAAGGTGTACACCATTTTTCGGCCTTTGGCATCGCCCACTCTCGCGAGGCTGAACATCAGGCTCTGGCTGGTGATGAGGTAGACGACGTTGACCCAGCCGATGGCTGCCGGGTCCGTCTTAAGGGCGGCCGCCAGACCTGGTAGACTGACAAAGAGAACGCTGATGTCGAGGGCCGCGATGAGGTTGCCCACGGAGATTGTGAGGAGTACCAGCCATTTATATCTTTCGTCTCGACAATTCTCTTACCCTCCATGATGCCCAGGATCTTCTGCCAGCCCGGTTTTTCTTTCAAGACCGGCCCCCAGGAATAGATTGCCTCGACCGCGCCGCTGCCTAATTTTTCAACTACGACCGTAGTTGCCTGACGGGTGCCTCAGCATAATTCGAGCTCGCCCTGCCATGTACCTGACAGGCTCGCAAGGGGCTGGGTCACGCCCGGTCCCGGCGGTTCGATCTTCAAATCATCGGGCAGCGGGGTCGGGCGGCTCGGGCCTTCACAATGCCCATTAATTCCGCAGGAAAGATTGAGAAGCAAAAAAGCGAGGCAAAATGCGAGGCAGGGAAAAACAACTCTCCTCATTCCCGCAATATATCCGTTTTTCAGCGTGGTTGCAAGGGGGGGGTCGCGGGTACCTAACAGTAGTCCCCCGAGCCGGCCTGGGCGCCTTCCGGCTCGATCTTGAACCAGCGAAGCCTTCGATCTTTGCGAAAGCCCAGCTTCAAAGCGAGCGCCATAGACTTCGTGTTCGTCTCCTCGATGTGGACGAAGGGAATGCGCCCTGCCGCGCGGATCCTCTCGACGAGATAAACGGTCAAGTCATAGGCGTAGCCCTTTTTTCTGTGTTGTTCGAGCACATGGAGTAGGCCGATAGAGCCGTCGTCCTGGGTCATGAGCCATGCGGCAAGCTTTCCAGACTCGTAAACGCCGCCGCTCGGCCCGCCTTGTATACGCCCCCGAACGAACTCGGGCCTTGTCACGTTCTGATAGATCGAATGTTCGTATATGTAATCCGCGTCTTGGGGTGACAGCGGAACGATATGGTGTGAGGGTTTCTTGGAGAAGGCGACGTCTTTGGGAAGCACGAGCCTGGTCATCGCAAGCTCCCACGACAGCTTTCTGCCTCCCGTTAGAGCCGGAAGCATCCACTCCTCGATGGCGGCGAATGTCCTATCGTTTTCCGTGAGCCGTCCCAGGATGCCCTCAAGGTCCCGTTCGTCGGGGCTGCTGATGTAAACCCACACGCAGTCGCTCTCTCCCCTCATCAGCACCGAGTCTCCTATTCGTTCGATGCTTCGGACGGGATAGCCCTCCATGAAATTGAGCATATTGATATTCTTGATCTCGTCCTCTTTCAGGAAGGAGATTGGGTCCTTTTTCTCTTCTTCTGCCATTCTTCGCGCCTCCCGTGGATACGCGCCTCAAGGCGCGCACTATTCCCTCTTTAAGTATCATCTTGAAAACGGGATGTGTCAAACGGGACCATTCCACAAGCGCCGGCGAAGCACAAATATTTTTGTGTTATTTTTCCTTGGTCGTATGTAGAATAGCAAAATGGCGGGCGCCCGACAAATGGTCCGCTATGCAAGAGCCGACAGGCAGGAAGGTGACGATCATGGAAAAGATATTGCGCCTCGATATGGCTCGGGAGAGGGCGTCGGTAGAAGAGACGCCTGCCGCGTACCGGTCGCTGGGAGGGAGGGGTCTCACCTCCCGGGTCGTATCAAACGAAGTGCCCGCGACAACGGACCCCCTCGGGCCGCTGAACAAGCTGGTCTTCGCCCCGGGCATTCTCGGGGGAACAAGCGTACCCAACAGCGGAAGGCTTTCCGTCGGTGCGAAGAGCCCTCTTACGGGCGGCATCAAGGAAGCCAACGCCGGCGGCGCGGCAGCGCAGAAGATAGCGAGGCTCGGCTTCCGGGCGATCGTGATCGAGGGAGCGGCAAAGGGGCTGACCATTGTCAAGATCGACAGAAACGGGGTCCACTTCGTGCCCGCCTCTGCTGAAAGCGGGGCCGGCAACTATGAAATGGCGGAAAACATGCGAAGGCGGCACGGCGACAAGATCTCCGTCATTTCCATCGGCCCGGCGGGTGAGCGGAAACTGAAGGCCGCCTCTGTAATGGTAACATCACCCGATTTTCACCTGAGAGCGGCGGCGAGGGGAGGATTGGGGGCCGTTATGGGCTCGAAAAACCTGAAGGCCGTCCTCATCGACGACACGGGAAGCGGCGGTGTGGAGGTGGCGGACGAGGCCGGGCTGAAGGAAACGGTCGGGCACCTCTCGAAGGCCATCCTTTCCAATCCCGTTGTCGGTCTGTTCAGGGAGCTCGGCACACCGGGGCTCGTCATGATGGTGAACAGCCTTTGCAGCCTGCCCACAAGGAACTACTCGACCGGGCAGTTTCAGGGCGCTGAAAAGATCTGCGGCGAATACATGGCGGAGATCATCAAGAAAAGACCAAACGGACGGAGCGCCCATCGCTGCATGGACGGCTGCATCATCAGTTGCTCCAACGTCTACACCGACGAAAAGGGAGAGACCATCGTTTCAGGGCTCGAGTACGAGACCATCGGGCTTACGGGATCGAACTGCATGATCGAAGACCTTGACGCGATAGCCCGCATCAATCGGATTTGCAATGACTTCGGCCTCGATACGATGGACGTCGGAGGGGCCATCGGGCTTGCCATGGAAGCGGGAATGCTTGCCTGGGGTGACGGCGCAGGGGCGGCGAGCCTCCTTATGGAGATCAAGGAGGGAACGGATCTGTCGACGCTCATAGGCAACGGATGCAGAGCCACCGGCGAGCGCCTCGGGGCCAGAAGGGTGCCCCACGTGAAAGGACAGTGCCTGTCGGCCTATGACCCGAGGGGCCTGAAGGGCTTGGGCGTCACCTTCGCCACCTCGCCCATGGGCGCCGACCATACAGCGGGAATCGTCCTGCCCAACCCGGGACAGCCCGATTACAGCCCCGTTGCGCCGACCGGCCAGGCAGACGTTTCACGGTTCATGCAGACCTACATGGCGGCCGTCGACACCCTCGGCCTGTGCATGATGGCGGGGCTGGCGACCCTCGAGACGGGGTCGCTGCCTCTTCTGGTCGATGCCGTCAGAGCGGTAACGGGGAAGCCCGTGGGTGAGAATTACCTGAACGATATGGGCAGCGCGGTGCTTAAGACCGAGACGGAGTTCAACCGGGCGGCCGGCTTCACAGAAAAAGACGACCGTTTGCCCGCGTTCTTCTCCGAGGAGCCCCTTTTGCCGGGCGGCCATACCTTCGATGTGCCCGAGGCGGAAATAGACTCGGTCAACAGGTTTTAGGAGGGTCCCCATGAAGATCAGAGCGGCCGTGGTACGAGAGAAGGGAGGTCCTTTCAGGATCGAGGAAGTGGAGCTGGACGAGCCGAGGGCCGACGAGGTGACGGTGCGGATGACGGCTTGCGGGGTCTGCCACACGGACCTCGTAGCCAGAGACCAGTATCTGCCCATCCCTTTGCCCGGCGTTTTCGGCCACGAAGGATCGGGGGTCGTCGAAAAGGTCGGCTCTCGCGTGACCAAAGTGAAACCGGGCGATCATGTGGTGATGAGCTACCTTTCTTGCGGCGAGTGCCCCTCCTGCATGAAAGGCATGCCCAGCCTGTGCGTAAATTTTCTGCCATCCAATTTTGCCGGCGCCAGAAGCGACGGATCGACGACCATGAAAAAGGGTGGCGTACCGATCCACGGTTCTTTCTTCAACCAGTCTTCTTTCGCTTCGCACGTCCTTGCGTCCGAGCGCAACGTGATCAGGGTCCGCGACGACGTCCCCCTGGAGATCCTCGGCCCCCTGGGTTGCGGCGTCCAGACAGGGGCGGGAGGCGTGATGAACACGCTCCACCCCCACGCGGGCTCTTCCATCGCTGTGTTCGGCGTGGGCTCGGTGGGCCTGAGCGCGGTAATGGCTGCCTATCTCTGCGGCTGTGCCGCTATTATCGCCGTGGACGTCGTGGCCGAGCGCCTGAAAAAGGCGCGGGAATTCGGCGCTACCCACACCGTCGATGCCGCCTCCGCCGACCCGGTTAAGGAAATCCGGGAGATCACCGGAGGCGGCGTCGACTATTCCCTCGAATGCGCGGGCATCCCGCAGGTGTTCCGGCAGTCCGTCGATGCCCTCGCCATCGGGGGCCTCTGCGGGCTCATCGGGGTCGCGCCCATGGGTGTCGAGGCAAGCCTGGATATGCAGAACATCCTGAACGGACGGGCGATCCGGGGCATCGTGGAGGGTGATTCGAACCCGGACATATTCATTCCCCAACTGATCGACCTTTACAAGCAGAGACGCTTCCCCTTCGACCGCATGATCAGCTTCTATCCGTTCGAAGAGATCAACCAGGCGGCTGAGGACTCGGAGAAAGGGAAGACGTTGAAGGCGGTGTTGCGGTTCTGAGAGAACGAGGGGTAGCGGGAAGAGGAGGGGAACGCGTCTCTCCCTGTGACAAGAAAGGGCCGACCGGCATAAAGCCGGCGGGGGCGGGCAACGAAGAGCCCCACAATAGAACGAAAGGAGGCAGGATAATGAAAAGGATGTCGATGGCGATTTTAGTGTGCGCGGTAGTATCGATGGCCATACTGCTTGCCGGCGTCTCTCACGCGGCGCCGCCGGCAAAGGACAAGATCCGCGTGGGGTGGGTGATTTCTCTCTCGGGTCCTTACGCGAGCGGCGTGCCCGTGACCATGGGAAACGTGTACGAGATGTGGGTGGAGGAGGTCAACGCGAAGGGCGGCATCTACATCAAGGAGTACGGCAAGAAGTTGCCCCTCGAGGTCATCAAATATGACGATAAGAGCGATGTAGGCAACATGACCAAGCTGCTCGAAAAGGTGATATTGGAAGACAAGGTGGACATGATATTCGCCCCCTGGAGCACGGCGATGCTCTATGCGGCCGCGCCCATCGCGAACAAGTACAAGTATGTCCTCCTCGGCGCCTCCGGCAGCGCCGACAAGCTCAGTAAGGAGCTACCCAAGTTGCCCTACGTCTTTTCCGTTTTGAACACCGGGGGCAGCCAGATGCCGCCACTCGCGGAAGTGCTCTCGGAGGTGGGGGCGAAGAAGGTCGCCATTATCTATATCCAGGACCTTCACGGCATCGAGTACAGGGACGCCATCCTCCCCGCCCTGAAGAAGAAGAACATACAGGTCACCATGTCGAAAAGCTTCCCTCACGGCACAAAGGACCTTACCCCTCTGCTCAAGGACGCTAAAGCCGCCAACGTGGATGCCTTCCTGGCCTTTCTCTATCCTGACGAGGCCTTCATGGTCACCGGACAGGCCATGGAAGTGGGCTTCAACCCGAAGGCTTTCTACATGACCGTCGGGCCGTGCCTGTCGCAGTACCGGGATGCCTTCAGCGCCAGGGGCGTCGAGGGGGTCATGGGGGCGGGCGCATGGAACGCCAAGACATCGCCCGCGGCAAAGGAGTTCCGTGACGCCTTCGTGAAGAGATGGAAAGCAGAGCCCGAGTATTGGGGCACCCTGTTCTATTACTCTTCCCTCCAGTTCCTCCAGGAGGCGATCGAGGCCGCAGGCACCCTGAACCAGACCAAGATAAGGGACGTAATGGCCACGAAGACATTCAATACGGCCATGGGCCCGATGAGCTTCAAGAAAGGCGTCAACACGAACCACCCCGGCGAGATAGGCCAGTGGCAGAACGGCGTGTTCGAGATCTTAGATCCGGGTAAGAAGCGGACGGCGGCGCCTATATATCCGAAGCCGGAATGGCCACAGAAAACGAAGTAACACAGATTCTGCACGGAGACAGGCGGGCTGCCCGGAAGCCCTTTAGGGCAGCCCGCAAGCGTACCGCATCAAAAGCAGCAAGAAAGGCCGACATTTTCGCCCGCTTGACGAAGGGGGCTTAGGGAGCACGGAGGAGACGGCAGTGTGTTTGTGAAATTCGTGGACATAATCGTCGGGAGCCTCCTCATGGGCGGCATTTACGCACTCATAGCCGTCGGCTTCAGCCTCCAGTACGGCGTTGCCCGGGTCCTGAACGTGTCGCACGGCGAATTTCTTATGCTGGGCGCCTTTGCCGCCTGGTCTCTCTTTACGATGGCGGGAATAAATCCGGTCCTCTCGCTCGTTATTTGCGCGCCCGTTTTTTTTGCCATCGGCTTCCTCATTCACCGGACCCTCTTCAAACGATTGAGGATCTGCTCGGAATCGCCCGCGGTTTTCGAAGGAAACTCGATGCTCGCCTCCTTCGGCCTCCTCTTCATTATCCAGAACGTGGCCCTGCTCGTCTGGGGGTCCCCGGTCCGAGCGTATTCATACCTGGCGTATCCCGTCAGTTTCCTCGGCACTGTCTTTTCGGCGAACCGCATCGTGACCCTCATCGTTTCCGTGCTCATCAGCATCATTTTCTATCTCTTTCTGGGCCGGACCCGGATGGGGAAAGCGATAAGGGCAGCGGCCCAGGACCCGGGCGCTGCCGAGCTGATGGGGGTGAGCATTAACGAGGTGCTTGCCCTCTGCTTCGGCTTCGGCACCATGATGGCCGGCTTGAGTGGACTGCTCGTAAGCATGACATCGGTGATGGTGACGCCTTTCATGGGCATGGAATATACGCTCATTGCCATGATCGTGGTAGTGCTGGGGGGATTAGGCAATATAAAAGGCAGCTTCATAGGCGGCTTCATCCTGGGTCTGGTGGGAACGATAGTCAGCTATATTCAGCCCGGTCTTTCAATGGTGGCCTACTACTTCATTTTCCTCCTCCTGCTCCTCATAAGACCTACGGGGATATTAGCGAAATAGGAAGACGGGTCATGAAGCACGCAACAAAGAACGTCTCCTTCGCCGCCGGGCTCGTCGCGGCCGCGCTGCTTCTGGTTGCTCTGCCGCAGTGGGCGTCCTCCTACGGCGTGATATTTACCACGAACATACTTATGTACGTCATCGTCACCCTGAGCTGGGTGATCTTTTCAGGACCCACCGGCTACATCTCCCTCGCCACTTCGGCGTTTTTCGGGATCGGCGTCTATACGGCGGCCGTATTGAGCGAAGACCTGCCTCTGCCTTTGATGATCCTCATCGGCGGCTGCATCAGCTTCTGCCTCGCCTTTCTCGTGGGCGCGATCACGCTGAGGCTCCGGGGCATGTATTTCACTATGTTCACCTTCGCCCTTGTCCAGCTCATCAACAATTTCGTCCACTGGTACGAGGTCAACATCACGGGCACCCTGGGCAGGGTCGTCGCTTCCCTGGAGTCGGATACCATCTATTACACAATACTGGTCATCTTCTGCCTTGTCGTGCTCGTATCCTACCTGATCCGGCGGTCGAGGTTCGGGTTGGCCTTGAGGAGTATAGGGGAATCGGAGGAAGCGGCTGCCCACGCCGGCGTAAACGTGACGCTGGTAAAAGTCGCCGCTTTCGCGATCGGCGCCTTCTTCATGGGAGCGGTCGGCGCCGTCATGACCATGAGGTGGACCTACATCGACCCGCCCACCGCCTTCGACATCCGCCTTTCCTTCATGCCTCTCCTGATGGCCATATTCGGCGGCATGGGACAACTGTACAGCCCGATCATCGGCTCCGCCATATTCGCCGTCCTGGAAGAGGTGTTGACAACCAAGTTCCCCTATTATTATATGCTCCTCTTCGGCGGCGCCATGCTGCTCGTTATCCTGTTCATGCCCCACGGCATCGAAGGGGTGATCCGGAAGCTTGGTACGGCCCGCAAGAGGGAACGGGTGCCGGGGAAAACATGAGAATACTCGACGTGGCGGGTCTAAGGAAGTATTTCGGAGGTCTGGCGGCCACGTCCGACGTGGCTTTCCACGTGGATCAAGGCGAGATCGTGGGCCTCATAGGCCCTAACGGAGCGGGCAAGACAACCCTCTTCAACCTTATTTCCGGAGCTATAAAACCCGATGCGGGGACAATCAGGTTCAAGGAGACCAATATCGCCGGCATGAAGCCCTACCGGATCTGCCGGGCCGGCATCGCGCGCACCTTCCAGTCCGTCCAGCTTTTCTCCAACATGTCGGTCTTCCATAACGTGCTGGTGGGTTCGTTGTTCGGCGCAACGAAACAGAAGGCCGCCCGCTTCGACATGGTAGGCCCCTCGGACCTTCTGGAGCTCGTTGGGCTGGCGGGTATGGGCGACCTGCGGGCCATGGACCTCAGGCTGGCCAACCAGAAAAGGCTCGAGATCGCCAGGGCCCTCGCAACCCGTCCGGACCTCCTTTTACTCGACGAGGTCATGGCCGGTCTCAATCCCACCGAGGTGGCGGAGGCCATGCATCTGGTGCGCAGGATCTCCGGCCGGGGGATTACGATAGTCATGATCGAGCATGTAATGAAAGCTATAATGAGCATCTGCAGCAGGGTAATCGTACTCCATTACGGGCAAAAGCTTGCTGAAGGCAAACCGGAGGAGATTGCCAGGGACAAGACCGTGATCGAAGTCTATCTGGGAGAGTGAGCTTCATGCTGGCGGCCAGAAACATAAGCACGGTCTACGGGAAGATACAGGCGCTCTGGGATGTGAGCGTCGAGGTCGGCGAGGGAGAGATCGTCGCCCTCATCGGCGCGAACGGCGCGGGCAAGACGACCCTGCTCAACACGATATCGGGCGTCGTGCCCCCTGCATCGGGCAGCATAGAATTTCTCGGAAAGCGCATAAATGGAAAACCGGCCACCCACGTCGTGGAGGCGGGCATTTCTCACGTCCCCCAAGGGGGGAGGCTTTTCGGCGACATGATAGTCCGCGAAAATCTGGAAATGGGGGCCTATCCGCTGCGGAGCTGGAAACAGAAGCAGGCAACCCTGGAAGAGGTATATCGGATATTCCCGAGGCTCAGGGAGCGGGCAAGCCAGATCGTGCGCACCTTGAGCGGCGGTGAAAAGCAGATGCTCGCCATAGGCAGGGGATTGATGTCGAGGCCCACCCTCTGCATGTTTGACGAGCCTTCCTACGGGCTCGCGCCAAAAACGGTGCTCGAGATATTCAGGGTGATAAAGTCGCTCCCCGGGCAGGGCGTCACGGTGCTGCTCGTGGAGCAGAACGTGAGACAGGCCCTGGAGATGGCCAGCCGCGCGTACGTTCTGGAGAACGGGCGGGTAACCTTGCACGGAGAAGCGAAGGACCTTCTGGAGAACGACTACGTGAGGAAGGCCTATTTGGGCCTATGAGACGGGGAGGCGAAGATATGAAGCTCCAAGGAAAAGTGACGCTCATTACCGGAGGGGGCACGGGCATAGGCACCGCCATCGCAAAGCGTTTCGTCGAAGAAGGGGCGCGGGTCTGCATTACCGGACGGCGCCGGGAGATGCTCGATAAGGTAGCCCGGTCGCTCCCCGTGGATGCGGTCACCACCTGCGCGGGAGACGTGACAAAGCTTGCCGACGTCGAGCGGATGGTGGCAGCGGCGCTGGCTTTCGGGGGAGGCAGGCTCGACGTGGTGGTGAATAATGCGGGCATCGACCCCGGCGGTACCGTGACTGACATCGACCCCGACCTGTGGCGCCAGATACTGGACACCAACGTGACCGGTCCCTTCCTCGTCATGAAAGCATCCATACCCCACATGATCAAAGGCGGCGGGGGGTCTATCATCAATATCTCCTCCCTCGGAGGCTTGCGCTGCCTGCCCGGCATGCCCGGCTATTGCACATCAAAAGCCGCCCTCAACATGCTGACCAAGCAGGTTGCCCTCGACTACGGTCCATTCAGGATCCGCTGCAACGCAGTCTGTCCGGGCGCCACGCGGACGGCCATGCTCGAGGAGGCGCTCACGCCGCTCGGAGACGTGCTCCACACGGACGTCGATGGCGTCTTTGCCTGCATATCCTCCAATGTGCCCCTCAGACGGGTCGCGGCGCCCGATGAGATAACGGGCATCTGCAGCTACCTCGCAAGCGATGATTCGGCCTTTATGACGGGATCAGTACTTTTGATCGACGGCGGCGCCTCGGTTGTCGATGTCTCCGGTGCGGCCCTGAGGCCGGGCGTAAATTGGGGTGCAGCCGAATAGGCCGGATTGACGATCATGCCGGCTGCAACAAACTATCACAGGGAGGTATACCATGCCACAGCAAGAGGGCGAGACTAATTACAAATACGAAGACTACGCGTCGGAATTGACCATCAACCGTCTCCCTCAGACGGCGGCGCTCGTCGGAAGGACGATGAAGATCACCCTCGACTCGGGGACCGCCTTCGATCTAAAGTTCGCCGACCGCAGCGTCGTCTGGCAGAGCGGCGGCGAGGGCGGAACGGACTGGTGCGAGGCGGTGGAGGTGGCGCCGCAGACCTATTTTATCGACATGACCTTTGCCCATCGGCCTCGCGAGTCACAGACTTTCATCGTGAGCGCAGAGACGCGACAGGTGCTCGCGGTCCGGACGACCATGCGGGAAGGCGATGTGGGCACGGAGCCGCGAGCAGTCCATCATTTCTCGGCCGGCGTGGCCGGCGATCCGGCAATCCCGCCTGCGGGCCGCAAGCCCGGGCCGACGCGCGATCTCATCGGCCTGCGGGGCCTTTACAGGTACAGCCCCGGCCAGTGCTTCGAGCATATCTACCTCAATTCCGAGCGATATGCCTGGCAATGCATCATCGGCCCGCTCCGTGGCCAGGCCGACGTCGATTGCGCCACCGCGTACAAGTTCGATGACAACCAGTACGTCTTTACTTTCCGCGAATTCGGCCTGCCCGTCTCCACCGTCTTTTTCTATAACTGGGACCAGATGCGAACGACGGGCAAGTTCTTCGCCATCGGCGAGGACGGACGCATCGCCAATACGCCCGCCGGCGCCCTCATAATGAAGCTGTCGATGGCATTTTATCCCCTTGACGCGCAGCCCCTATGACCTTCGGGATGCAAGGTGGATATTATACTGCTTGTCAACGTCGCAAATGTCGAACATTCCGTAACGGTACGACATTTTGGTCGAGCCGGCAGCCCTTCGCCTTTGGAATTAATAGTTATTCCGGCAATCTCCATCCGGCGGGCGAAGGTACGGTTGTTGCTAGTACTGTATTCGAGAAGAAACGGAGGCCGGACGGGCGGCTACGAAATCGGCCGTTGACCCGCGGCCGGAGAGGGGATATACTAGAAGGGGAAAGCAGGAAGGTCAGCGATGGCAAGGTCAATGTTTTTAAGAAGGTCGTCGGCAGCAATAATCCTTCTTTCAGCAGCACTCCTTCTCATCTCCCCCGGTCCCACCGCCGCTCAGCAAGCCGAAGGCGCCGAGCAGGTCCCCATATCGGCTCCACTCGTCCGGGAAGGCGATATTGCTGCTGCCCTTGACGCGGCACTGGGGCTCGGAAACGGTCAGGATGAGGTCGGCGCTGAGAACCGCCTTTCCAACCTCACGATCATGCCGAAAAACGGTTGGGTGGCCGACTACCCCGTCACCCCCGATATCGCGGCCGAGCTGCAGCAGGGGATCATCGCGGCGGCGGATGCAGGGAAGCTGCCCTTCGGCAGGGATGAGGCCCTTCGCCGGCTCGAGACCGTGCTTGTCGGGTCGGGCCTCATCGAAAGACCTTATGACGGCAGCGCATATGCAGGTGCGCCCCAGTCAGGCGCGCCGGGATACGCCTATCCCGATCAATCGGCCCTGTACGGCTATTACGCTGCACAGGGGCCCCCTGTCGTGACCTACTACGCCCCTCCCCCGGACTACTCTTATCTTTACTCGTACGTGGACTACCCCTTCTGGTACGGGGGTTACTGGTTGCCGGGCTTCTTCATCCTCCGCGACTTCCATCGGTACTATCATAATCATTTTCTCTCGAACCACTTCGTTCCTTCGGGGGCTCACACGGTGTTCCGTATAAATCCGACTGCGAGACTTGCCGGGGGCGCGGCGCTCTCAGGACCGGGCCGCGCCCCCGCGGCCGGCCTCGCCTCTGCCCGTACCCAGGCAGGCGTGTCCGGTCCCAGGAGCCCCGCAGGCGCCTTCGGTCCGAGGAGCCCTGCGGGAACGTTCGGCCCTGGGAGGACTGCAGGCGCTCCGGGGCAGCGCGCCTTCTCGCAGCCGCGTGTATTCACACCGCCACGAGTGGCAGCGGTCGCGCCCCGTGCCGGTGCCCCATCCGCTTTCGGCGGCGGCCGTGCCTCTTTCTTTAGCGCGCCCCGCGCCTTTTCAGGGGGTTTCCATTCTTCCGGCGGCTTCCGCAGCGGAGGGTTCTCGGGCGGACGCTCCGGCTCGGGCGGTTTTCACGGCGGCGGCCACGGCGGAGGCGGAGGGCACGGCGGCAGGAGATAGCCGGCAATTACAAGGCTTACCGCCCGGCCCAAGGGCCGCCCGGGCAACCGTAGGGCGCAAGAGTTCCCGCAGGGCGGAGGCGCACCTGCGCGGCGGGATAGAACGTGTGAAATAACTCCCCGGCTGCCAGCACCTTACTCTTCTGCTTCGACCGACGCCCCTTCGGCGCGCGCGTATCTCCTTTGTCCGGTGGCACGTGGACCTCTGCATCGGCATGATGTATCCTTCGTCCCGCCTCCGTCTTCCGGTCATAAACCCGCATCCGTCAACGCGGACTGCGTTGGAAGAATGAAAAATCTCCACGTGTTGAAAGCATTCGCTTTGAAGGTATAGTATATGTAATGTATCATCTCTTTTAGTGCGGCCGGCGACGGGTTTCTTTGAAAACGAGGCATCGGCCGGATAAGTCAGCTCGCCGGGAATTTTCGCGAAGGTGAAAAAAACCAAGGCAGATATCGACCGGTTTGCCCGATTCTCAGGGTGCCTGAGGAGCGGCGTAAAGGGGGGCAAGTCATGGCTCTCTTGAAAAACATGCTTAACGCCCGGGCCGTGGCGCTGATAGGGGCAACCGAGGAAAAAGGCGCCGTCGGGCGAGCACTCCTGGAGAACCTTCTGCGCTCCAA
>JBEKOT010000068.1:0-14249 GCA_049521495.1 Syntrophorhabdales bacterium
TATGGGATAAGACGCCGCACCCCCACAATAAAGTTATTTACTCCCTCCATTTCCAGTTGCGAATCTCAGGCATATCCTCACCGTATTTGTGTATGTAGGTCTTGTGCTCGATGAGCTTGTCCTGCACCATCTGCTTCAGGTAGGCCCCCCTGGAGCCTAACTGTGGTAGCCGGTCCCACGTCCTGCACCCCCCCCGGTGAAATTGTGCTCCTGTTTGACGTGGACAACACTCTGCTCGACAACGACCGCGTGCACGAGCCACCTTGAGTGCGGGTTCGATTATTCCCCACGAGCGCCGAACTTAGACGGTTACCTTCCCACGTGGATCTTGGAGAGGGAACTGAGAAGTCCAAAAACGCTCAGGAGCCACAAGACAACGGCAATGACCACAACGGCGTTCAGGATCGACTTGATGGACCCCGCCATTGGTATGAAACGGTTGATGAGCCCGAGAAGGACACCGACCACGATCAAGACCATCAATACTTGAACTAAAGGCATGACTAATTGACCTCCCTCCCTTGTTTTCAAAAAGCAGGCCCCAAAACTTGGGGAAAATCCTATGGCGCCCGATGTGAGCACCGCAAGGTAGGCTGCCCCTCGGTGCTCAGCAGGCCGGCAATCCACCAGGCAAGCCCAATCCATACACCGCCGAGAGCAAATCAGAGCAGGCTGCCAATCGCCCGCATCGTTTGTTTTCCTTTTTCAGCTTCCTGCGCCCGGCGGCCGCATGCGCCAGCGACACAACATGGAAATGTCTACCTGCGGCCGCCTTCGCTCAATCCGTGATAAGGACAAAAATCGTCTACTTCACGATCAGGTTGTTCCTTACGGACCTGACTCCTTTGACGCTCCTTGTGATTTCACGCGCTTTCTCGACGGCATTCTGAGAATTGACGAAGCCGCTCAACTGGACCGTGCCCTTGTAAGTCTCGACACTGATCTTGAATGACTTGAGAAAATCATCTTCCGCAAGCAGGGCTTTTACCTTGGTCGTGATAGTCGAATCGTCCACGTATTCTCCCGTGCTTTCGTGTGTGCGTGTCGATCCACAGGCCGCAAAGGTGGCGACAAGCATAAGAAGGACCAGGTAGCCGATAATTACATTCCTTTTTTTCATAACGATTACTCCTCTTTAGTATATTTGACTTAAACGGTCGATTACGACATCTTTTCTGCTAAAGATGTCGCACCACTCGCAAGCTTCTCCAGGACCCGCTGACCACCTCCTTTCCACATGCTTCTCCGGCGAAGGCCCAAATCGTTACAGCACTCTTCGTCCCTGAATAAGCCGGACCACTACAACAATGATGGCGATAACCAGCAGGACATGAATAACTCCACCCATCGTATGGCCGCTCACCAATCCGAGAAGCCACAAAATTAAGAGAATCAAACATATGGTCCAAAGCATGCGCCCCCCTTTTCGGGAATAAGCTGCAGACCTGATAGTCCACCGCTTCCTCTGTACGGTAACTCTGTCTCACCCCCTTCATGAATGACGTAGTTGGGTCTTTCCCGTCATACCCAAATAACGCACATCCTAAATTGTGGTTCGATCCATTCTCTGGCTCTGAAGATATCGCGCCAAGCCCTTCACGTAAGGATCGTACTCCTGAATGGGACTCAGGTTCTGCCTTTCTGCCCTTGAGAACAGGCGTTTTAGCCACGTATCGAAACATGCTAACGTTAATGCGAGAATTGCATGTAGCCTACCAGCGACAGCATTTCTTCCGTTTCCGTCCCCGCTATGGAAAGGCATGCTTGTTTCAGCATAATATCGGGCCGGTGGGGTGTGTTTCATTAATTCATGACGATAAGTGAGTTGCATGTTTGTGATCCTCCATGTCGTGGCCATCCGTACCGAGGACAACAAATTACTTGCACGGACCTTCGTCCCCGCATGCCAATTTCCTGAAAAATTCTACTGAAACCGATTTATATCCGTTTCCAAGCCATCGAGCCTGCGGGAAATGTCTGCTCGCTCGTCTTGCGTGGTGTATCTCCCTCCTTCCGTCATCCGCAAGTAATCACGCCGAATGGAGTCAAGTCTGGATTGAAATTCTCGCCCCTCTGTCGAAGGCAAGCGTCCGTTGGTTCTTCCATCATCAATTCTCCTTTGGAGAGCGACAATCCTGTCCCCATTCCCTCTTGGTGCTTCAATTCTTGCGGTCCGGCCCAGCGCCCTGTCGATCTCATCTCGAAGCACATCAAGTCTTCCAAGAAGGCTGTCCCACTCGTCCCTGGAGACCACTTTGTCTCTCAGTTGCGTATAGTCTGTTCGAATACCCTTCAGTGTCGTCAGAAACATCTGAGACTGATCTGGGGTAAGCGCACCGTTTTTCAGCCCATCCCCAATCTTCTCCTGGATTACAACCATCTTGTTCTCTGCGCTCCTTTCATGATTTGGCCATGTTTGCATAGAGACGCAGCCATAAAACAAGGCTAATCCACAAACCACTAACGCTGACAGAAAAATAACCTTCTTCATTTCTCCCCTCCTGCCCTTAGATCTGTAATCATCTGATTGCAGCGTTAACAAAGTAACTCACACATTGCTGTTTCCTTGAATCCTTATTTTGTTCCGGATAGTTACTTTCATGGGCAAAGAGCCGGATCAACTTAAAGTCTCTCCGGACCCTTGCCCCCGGTGCTCCTATTGCACCACGATTTCAAAAAGAGCTCTCATGTTTGCCTTTGCCGCCGTTGAGTAGAGGTCTTTCGGGGCCGCTTCGTGCATTACCGGATCCTTCTTGCCATATCCGATAATGGTAAGCCTGTCAGATGGAATGAGCCCTTCGCTCGTGAGGTATCCCTTGACGGCATTTGCCCTTCTTTCGCTCAGCTTTTGGTTGTAGGCGTCAGTCCCGGATGCAGAAGTATATCCTGCAATACGGACTTGAGCTTTAGGGTTTTCTTTTAGAACCTGAATATTCCTTTTCAATATCTTCTGCGCTTCCGGTGTGAGGGTCGCCTTGTCGAAATCGAAATGTATGTCCTCAAAGGCAAGGACAACTACTTTTTCTGTCGGCTGAGCTGCAACGGCAGCTACGTTCTCCTCAGCTTTCGGCTCAGATTCAAGTATAACTACCTTCTCCTGAACTACCGGTTCCGGCGCAGGAGGAGCAGCAACTTCACCCTTCTGGGCTTGTATGAAACACCCGCATCCACTTAAAGATAATCCGATGAGGCCGATCGCGAGCAAAAGAACTGCAAACCGCGTTTTCATAAATGCTCCTTTTTTTGTCGAGTAGGCATATCCGAATATGGATATGCCGCTAGTGCTGATGGATCCTACAATCTTTTGGCTCCCTCTTTTAAAGAGAGAGTGCCCCTCTGCCACAGGTTCACCCTAATCTTACAGAATACGCTCTCTCATGTCTGCCGCAGAAGCAACAATTGTTTCGTGGTACTTCCACACACCTGTCTGTGGTCTTTTTTACTACGGGGATCGGGGTCTTCTTATCCCTCACTGATTATCCCGGCATGTACCGTACGATTCTGGACATGACTTCAAGACTCACACTCCATACAAATGTGTACGGGGCTATTATCAGAGGGCTGAGGCCAAAAAAATGCAGAAAACATCGTAACTCGAATGGACAGGAAACGAGGAGCCGTTCTCTATAGATTTTGCTGTGCCGTTCATACAGGCAATCACTTTCTCACTGCTTGCCAATTAACGTAGTGATATATTTGCGGGTAAGGATGCCCCTCTTGCCCTCGTTCTTCACCACAAAATGGGGTTTCTCCGTGCTAACCCAACAGACTATTGTCGGGCTCAGGATGAAGGTATGGATAAGGACCTCCATCCGGTAGCAGGAGAATTCACCTGCAGGCACGATAATATGTTCAATGCCGGTCTGACGGGCAGTGGCAGTAACAGACTGTCCAGAGAAATCGATCATGAAAAGGTCCCATTGGGTGGCGCTACCGTATGGAAAGAATCTGAGGAGTACGAGGAGGGACCCCTCAATAGCCAGAGTTCTGCCCTCGGGAATACCCAGTTGCATCTTCTTCTCCGTTCCGGAGGTTTGCTCGATGTATGCCGTTTTTCCGTCTCTCCATATCTTCTCCTCGATGGGGCCTCCCGAACCCCTCCGGAGACTCCTGGTCCCTGAAATTAAATTGCCTTCCTTGGTCATTTTGATGGCTATGCGCTCATCTGACTTTGCAGAGACCATCGTTGAAGCATATTCAGAGCTGTCCTCCTCGAAAGAAAAGATAAGCTCGATGTCTTCCTTCTCCTTCTCTTTACCGATTGGCACGGCTTGGTAATGGTATGTCTCAACGTGGCTCTGCCCCACCGGGCCACTCTCGATGGTGCCGGGGAAGGCCAAGCCTTGAGCCGCCACGAGGAGAATGAGAAAAAGGGTGTTGGGATAACCTGCTTTCATTCTTTGCTTTTTAACCTCCGAATAAACCGGTTTTTAACCAACTGGAAAAAATGCTACACCCCGGCCGCGTGCGGGAAGCTCGCGGAATCAGCTTATTCTTTCAGCTTCAGCACGGCTTCGCTCGTTCCACCCGGAACCCAATGGGTCGTAAACCCCAATCGCCTGAAGACGTTGAGCATCCTCTCGTTCTCGGTGAGGACATCTGCCCGGACTTCCTCAAGGCCCCTTTCATGGGCTATTCCGATGAGCACCTCTACGAATTTAGTCCCAAGGTGCTTCCCCTGGAACCTATCCTGCACGAGGACGGCCACTTCACCGGACGCCAGGTCCTGGTCCATAATAAGTCTTGCAACCCCTATTATCCTTTTCTTTCCATCTTCCTCCATCTCCGCAACTATCGCCATGTGCCGGTCATAGTCGATATTGCAGAAAAGGATAAGCCATTCATGGGACATGTCTTTGATAACGGAGAAGAACCTGGTCTTCAGCGTGTCTTGAGATAACGAAGAGAGCAACTCGTGCTCCGCGGGCTCGTCTTCGGGCCGTATGGGCCTCAGAAGCACTTCGGTGCCATCCGACAGTTTCCAGGGTGTGATGTACCTGGTCGGATAGGGAGCGATAATCAGGTGAGGATAGGGCGGTCGACCGGTAGCCTTATAATTCTTGTCAATGATGATTCGTGCGTCAAGGGCGGAGGCTTTGCCATTCGATATGGCAAGAGGGTTTATGTCGATTTCAGCTATTTCAGGGAAGTCGACGATAAGATTGGAAAAATTCACAAGGATTTCCTCGAGTCCTTCAAAATCAGCCGGCGGTTTGCCCCGAAAGCCCTGGAGCATTCTGTACACCTTCGTGTCCTGTATCAATATCTTCGCCAACGTCTGGTTGAGCGGGGGAAGCCCAATCGAAAAATCTTTGATGAACTCGGCCGTAGTCCCCCCCATCCCAAAAAGGATGACCGAACCGAAATCCCTATCCTTCTTGGCCCCGAGAATGAGCTCGTAATCGGTATCCGTAAACATCTTCTCGACCGCTACGCCCGTTATGGCCGCCGCAGGGGCACGTTTCTTCACCGCTTGCATCAGCTTCTCATACGCCGCCTTGAGGGCTGCGCTCGAATCTATTCCCATGATGACGCCACCCACATCGCTTTTGTGAGAAATGTCAGGCGAAACGACCTTGATAACGACCGGGTAGCCCACCTTGTCTGCGATGCTTACCGCAGCTTCCGGATTTTGAGCGACCTGCACCATCGTCACCGGGATACGGTAGGCCATGAGAAAATCCTTGGACTCCGCCTCGTTGAGAAGCGTCCGTCCTTCCTTGAGGGCCGTCTTGAGAAGCTTTTTCAGGTGATCTTTCGAGGGTGCAATGTGTGCCGGCAACTCGTCAGGGGTCTCATAGAGCTGGTCGAGATGCCCCTTGTACCTGCACATATTCACATAAGTTCTGACAGCCTCCTCAGGGGTGTCGTAGGTCGGGATGCTGTTCTCAACAAAAATATGTCTCCCTTCCTCAACGTCTTCTCCCCCCATCCACGTTGCGATGACGGGCTTCCAGGCGTTTCTCGCACTATCGGCCACCGCTTGCGCAACCTGGGTTGAAGGGGCAGAATCCGTGGGTGTGTAAATGACGAGCACTCCGTCCACCGTGGGGTCACCGAGGCATATGGTGAGCGCTTTCGTGAACCTGTCGACGGTTGCGTCTCCAAGCACGTCGACGGGATTAGCCTTGCTCCAGTAGGGTGGCAAAAATGCGTTGAGTTGCTTCATGCTCTCGTCGGAGAGTTCCGCCAGTTCCCCACCCAGGTGAATAAGGGCGTCGGTGGCCATCACGCCTGGTCCGCCGGCAGACGTTACTATGGCGAGCCTCGGACCGGCCGGCAACTTCTTCGAATCAAGAACCTCGGCGGCATCGAAGAGCTCCGCTATTTCCCCGACCCTCACAACGCCGGCCCTCCTGAAGGCTGCTTCGTATACCGCGTCGTCCCCTGCCATAGCGCCGGTGTGGGAATGGGCCGCCCTTGCACTCTCTGCAAATCGTCCCGGCTTCAAAATAATGATAGGTTTGCGGCGGGCGAATGCCCGGGCCGCACTCATAAATTTTCTCGCGTTGCCCACACCCTCCATATAGATCAGGATGCTCCTGGTAGCCGGGTCATCGCCTAAGAAATCGATCATGTCGCCAAAATCGACATCGAGCATGGAGCCGAGTGATGCAAACATGCTAAAGCCTATCCCGGCGCTGACCGCCCAATCGAGTATCGCGCTGCCCAGGGCGCCGCTCTGAGAGATAAAAGCGATATTTCCCGGTGGAGCCTTACCCCTGAGAAAGGTCGTGTTGAAATCCAGTGGAGGCCGCACAAAACCGAGGCAGTTTGGTCCAATAATGCGCATTCCATATTTTTTTCTGATCCGGTCGATTTCGCTCTCTAACCGTGTTCCTTCTTCACCAATCTCCTTGAACCCGGCGGAGATTATTACTACCCCGTTTACGCCTGCCTGGCCGCATTCCTCAACCACACCGGGCACTGACCGGGCAGGAGTTGCCACAACCGCCAGATCCACATGCTCAGGAACGCTTGAGATACCGGGGTAGCTCTTCACCTCCAATACCTTATTCGCATGGGGGTTTACCGGAAATATCCGCCTCTCCCTTGATCGGAGCAGGTTCTCAAGGATTGTCCGTCCGATGGCGCCTTCCTTCTCGGTTGCGCCGATCAGGGCTATTGTTTTGGGATCAAACATCACTTGTATGCGGCTCATCGTTCTACCTTACTTTCCCTGTTGCCCGTATCTGTCATAACCTGGATTTCGGGCACAGGTTCCTACCGCTCAATCAATTTCTTGCGGTACTGGACATAGGCGTCGCGCATGGCCACGTAGGGGTCGATCGCTGCCCCTTTGATCGCCTCGTAGTCTCCTATATGGAAGGAGGTGTCATTGACCTTTTCGTGGACATAGAGCCCTACGCCTACCGGGCTGATCCATTCGGAGCTGACGTAGGTCTGAGGTCTCAAAAACCAGTCGCCAATCCACCCGATTGTGTCCCGAGGGCTGGAAGGACCGAGAAGGGGCCATACTACATAGAAGCCAAAACCGACGCCATACTTGCCGAGCGTTTGGCCAAAATCAGCATCGCGGCCATTGATGCCGAAACACTCTGTCGCGCAGTCCCTTAGGCCCCCGACGCCGATAGTGGAGTTGATTAAGAACTTGGCCAGCTCGATTCCCGAGTAACCCGGCTTCCCCTGCAGGAAGTTGTTGACGATGCGGATGGGCGCCCTAAGATTCCGGTAGAAGTTGCTGAACAGGCCCCTGAAGTCCTCCGGCACGACATACTTGTAGCCTTTGGCGGCGGGTTTGAGCAGCCAGAAGTAGAGCTTGTCGTTCACGTGGTACATCGCCCTGTTCCAGGGTTCGATGGGATCGGCAATACGCAGCTCTTCGCCGCCGACATCCTCCGTCACGTTTCCATATTCATCGGACGGCTTCTGCACAGCGGCCGACGGAATAGACCCGGCCTCCTCCACCTGTTCCCCTGCCGCCGGCACATTTACACCAGCGCCGGTATCGGGATCGGGACTATCGGAGGCTGCATGGAGGGGTGTAAGACCAAGAAGCAAAAAGAGCAGGAGAACCAGGCATGCGGTCCATCCCGGCACGCATAGTCTTCTACGGTCACGTCTCGGTCCCCGCTGCCTCATCTCTTGCCTACCTTCTTGCGCAGGGTCTCCAGCAGCATCGAAGGCGGGTTGTTCCCGAGAATCTCCCGGAATTGGCTACGGTAGTTGCTGATCAGGCTTACACCTTCGACCACCACGTCATATACCTTCCACTCGTTATCTTTCTTGATGACCCTGTAGTAAATGGGCGTTTCACCGCCCTTTGAAACGATTACGCTCTGGACCTCCACCGTATTCTCCGAAAGGGGCGCTTCCTTGGTGAAGTTGACCTGCTCGTTGGTGTAGGCAGTGATCTTGTCGACATACGCATCCTTGAGGATAGTCTTGAAAAGCTCGACGAATTCCTTGCGCTGGTCCGCGGCAAACTTGTTCCAGTTGAGACCCAGCGTCCTCTTCGAAAGCTCCACATAATCGAAGAGCTTGTCGGCGGCAACCGTAATCCTCTGCTCTTTCACCTTTTTCCCCGATTCCCCTTTGAGCTTGGGGTCGCGGAGCACATCGAGCACGCCATTGACATTGCTCTTGACGGTATCGAGCGGGACACCTGCAAGAGCAAGGAAGGGAAGCATTAACAGAATCAGAAGCATCAGTCCGGCCGGCCATTTTTTCACGATATCCTCCTTAAGTTACTTGGTCGGTCCTTTCGGAGATTTTTCAGGTTCTTTCTTCACGTCTCCGAAGGCGTACTTGCCGATAAGGTCTTCGATGTCCGCGGGCACGGACGTCTGCGTGATTATCCCCTGCGGCTTCAGGACCGCGCCGGCGCCCCCGGGATCGATCTTCACGTACTTGTCACCGATGAGCCCGGCGCTCTTGATGGTTGCCTCCGCATCGTCGTAGACCTTCACGCCTTTGTTGATTGTCATTCCGACGCCCCCCATCTGCCTCTCCTGGTCTATGCTCAGGCTCGTCACACTGCCCACCTGGATCCCGTAAATTTCGACCGAACTGCCGACCCTCAGTCCGGAGACCGAGGCGAACCTGGCATAAAGCGAGTAGGTGCCCCCTCCAAAGGGCGAAACCTTGCCGAGCTTCACGGTCATATAGCCCACGCATATGAGACCGACCACCACGAAAATGCCGACAGCAGTTTCTATTGAATATTTTTTCATTGCTCGTTGCCTCCGGAACCGCATCGGTGTGTTGCAACAATCTCTTGCTCAGCCCGGGCTTTCTCGATTATCTGATCGATGGTGTCCTCGGGAGAGACCTCTGCAACCCCGGCATGGATGTAAATATCAAAACATGCCGCCCCGCCTATCTCTGCCAGTGCAATGCTTTGAATGCGGTCGATGGCCTCATGCTTCAGCTCCTGCGCAAAGTCCGCTACCAGTCGCCGCGCCTCATCAATGCTCGTGTGAGGGAATATAGTCAGAATCTCATCCCTGCTGTGACGGGCGGAAAAACCCCCGATGGGATTGAAACGCCTGTTCGTGTATTCACCGAGCGCCCTCAAAACTTCCACCGCAGCCTGCGGTCCCAGGGCCTCGTGCAGCAGATTCAGCCGAACGCTGAAAAGCGCCGCTGAAACGGCTGCTACTGTCGCCGTGCCTCCCAGCATCGCCGCATAGTGCACCCTGAAAGCCTCTCTTGAAAGCAAGCCCGTCAGTTCGTCCTGGAACCCCTCAAGGCTCCGGAGAAACTCGTCGATCATGGGAAGTTTCAGCCTGACGGCCTCTTCGTACGTCCCCTCGAAGCCGACCGTTCCCTCCCAAAGGATGACGATCCGATCTGAAATAAAGAACACATCGGGAATGTCGTGGCTGACCATGACGGCGGTAAATCCGAACTTTCTCCGGTAATGGGTGACCATGGAGAGAATCATGTTCTTCCGGATGGGGTCCTGACCCGTGGTCGGCTCGTCAAAGAGCACGATCTTCGGGTCTGTCGCCAACGCCCGCGCCAGGGCTACCCGTTTCTGCATCCCGCCCGAGAGTTCCGACGGGAATTTACCGGCCGCCTCTGTAAGCTCCAACTCCTCGATCCTTTTCAGCGCCCGCTTTTCGATCTCCGCGCTGCTGAAATTGGTCGTCTGCCGCAAGGGGAAGGCCACGTTGTCCAGGACCGTCATCGAGTCAAGGAGCGCATTATTCTGAAACAGATAAGCTATCTGACTCCTGCACGCGTCCCATTCGCTTTTTTTCATTTTGTTCACGGGCTTTCCCTGAAAGATGATCGTACCTTCATCCGGTTTGAGAAGCCCGATTATATGCTTGAGGAGCACGCTTTTTCCGGTACCGCTCTTTCCGATGATCGTGGTAATTTGGTTTTCATAGATGCTGAGGTTGACCTTGTCGAGCACGGTCTTTTCACCGAACCGCTTTGTCACGTTCTTGAATTCTATCAGAGGCGTCTCCATGGCCCATCCTTACATAAGGAATGACGTCACTACGTAATCCGCAACGAGGATCATGACGCATGAGAGCACGACGGCGGAAACCGTTGCAAGGCCTACAGCCTTGGCGCCGTAGCCGTCGGTCCTCATATGGCAGAAATAGCCCTGGAAGCAGCAGATACACGAGACGATCGCACCAAAAATGAGGGCTTTGATAAAACCTCCCCGGACGTCCACCATGCTTAAGGAAGATTGTACACGGTAAAAATACGTGCCCGCGTTTGTTCCTAATAGCAGAACACCGGTGAGATATCCTCCGATAATCCCGATCAGGTCAAAAAAGGCAGTGAGTATGGGAAAGCTGATGATTGAGGCGGCTATCCTCGGGCTGATAAGATACCGTACGGGATCGACCCTCATCGTGTACAGGGCGTCGACCTGCTCAGAGATGCGGAGGATCCCGATCTCCGCAGCCATGCCGGAGCCGGCCCGCGCTGCGATCATGATGGCCGCTAGGACCGGCCCCATTTCCCTCACGAGGGAGAGGGAAATGGCAGACCCGAGGGCCCCTACAGAGCCAAACTTTACCAGGGTGTAGAAAAGCTGCAATCCGAGAACCATACCGGTAAAAAGACCCACCAGCAACACGATCAGGGACGACCTCGCCCCGATATAGAATACCTGCCGTATGATTTCCCGGAGCTGTTTTCGCCGGAAGATGTTGATAAAGGCAATGGAAAAGAAAATGGCCATTGCACCTAAATTGCCAAGCAAACGGAGGGTTCCCCGGCCGATGAGCGTAAGCGCGGTTATCGGAGGGTTCGCGCTGCCTATGCGGTCGAGGGAAGTCATCTGCAGACCCTTGTAAAAAGCGCGCTCTTATGCCTGCCGCAGAACCGAAAATTATCTTGCAGCACGTCCTTGCATGGGTGTGTCGTCGTTTTTATGACAAGGACCACGATCCCCCCTGGTTCCTAATGCCGTTCTTCGTGGTTTCCCCCTCCTTCTCCGCCCCGGTCGTGTCCTTCACCCCGGTCATCATGTCCACCACCCCTATCATGTCCTTCATATCCCCAAAAACATCCCCCGAGGGATACAAGCATCATCACTAATACCGTGAGCATAATGATTCTCTTCATCGTCTCTCCTTATCTTTGTGCCCGCCAGACTTGCGAATTATGTGACCCACCCACACGCCACATAAGGGCCTAGGCTCCGGTCTTCGTCGGAGCCCCCGGTACGGCAATGCCTGGATTGATCGAGCCGTATCGCGGGCGGGCGGACCGGAGTACCGACGCCCGGAAGCGCCGGGCGTCGACGCTCCAGGTTCCCCTAGCGAATGTGGATCGGGAAGACGAGGCTGATGCCCGGCGACTGATACGCGTACGGGTCATAGACGACCGGTGGAGGCGCATAGACAGGGGCCGGATAATAGCCACCACGGTAGTGGCCACGGGCCTCATGCCGGCCGCGCTCCCCTTGGCCGTGGCCTCTGCCGTTATCTCTGGCGAACGCCGGCGCGATGGATATACCGCCGATCATTGAGGCGAAGACGAGGGCCATCACGATCTTGCCGACTATCGACCTAAACTTGCTGGCTTGCGTGTTCGAGGTTCTCATAGTGACCTTCCATTGTTGGAGTTATTCCCTATCGCAAAATAGGGTTTACTGTCTTGTCGTCATGGCGGTTGGGATCATTTGCCCTTTGCCTTCACGCGGCCGTGCTGGCGGAATAACTTATCGGCGCTCTTCTTCTGAGCGTCCGACATGCCGGCATAGAGCGGCTCAAAGGCCGGGATGAATTTCTTGAGGCCATCCGCATGCGCCTCGGCAATTGCGCTGTATGATTTGAGGTCGTCGATAGCGGTCATGGTACCTGCTTTTTCCGACCTCGCCTTGATGAGCGCCTCCATCGTTTTCGCATTGTCCCTCATCACCTGGACGACGTTGTTCCATGGCTCTTCCTGCTCCGGGGTGATCTTGAGCTTGGTATGGAGCTCTTTGATGCGTGCCTCGACGCGGTCGGCCTTTGAGGCTGAACCGGCGGTCGCCATGCCCGGCTCGGGCGAGGCCGCCCGCGTTGGGCTTGCACTTGCGAGAACGATAAACGCGAGGAGCGCCACCGCGACAGCGAGTGCAGCCGGATAAGTGAACTGACAGGCAATTCGTTTCATGATCTGTCTCCTTATAAGGTTAATTTCTGCGTCCCAACACAACCGACAATTTTCATGTCATCATTATTGCTATCCGGGGTATCGGGAAATTGTTCTGACGTTAACGATGCAGGGTGCCGCGCGCGGTTCCATCCCTGTAGCACAACAGATGACACGCTCGTATGCGGCCGGAAGTGTCCCGGCAACGCGAAGAGAACACGACAGGGAAGAGCTCACGCCCCACGACGAGGATGGCAACATCGACCGCAAAGGTACAAACTATGGCAGCTCTGTTGATCAACCCTGCCCAGAGGCGAAACTGCCCCATCGCACGAAAGCGGGGGGCCAAAGCAGCGATTGTAATCGCACTTCCCTTCATTTAGCCCTGGCCATTTCCGCGTATCCATCAAATCTTGCTTCCTCTTACGGGTCCAATCCCTGTAGCAAAAAAAACGACACGCTCATGCACAAAAGTGTCACAAAACAATTGTTGGTTCTGCGATAGACACGAGTGATCGTCTGTCGTATCGTAACTACAGGAGGCACGAACCCTTTGGACCATTTTTGTGATTCGGTAGACGCGTGGCGAAATATATCGACACGTCCCTTGGTTTGGCCGATAATAAGGACAAGTGGGATTCCCAGGGCGTCCAACCGGACGATATACCGGAAGAATACGCCATCCGATAGGAAAAAAGAAACAGACAGAAGGCCTGCCAGGCAATAACCTCTGAATAGTGGTATACTTATCAAACATGATCCTCCCTGCCATCGAAGATGTCACCGACTTGGAGCAGACAGATGAAACGAGATAAAGAGCTTAGAGCGTTGAAAGCTTCTGAAACCCGGTACCGGAGACTCTTCCAAACGGCTCAGGACGGCATCCTGATCCTCGACGCGGACACGGGACAGATAGATGACGTGAACCCATTCCTCATAGATATGTTGGGCTATACCTACGAAGATTTCCAGGGAAAGAAACTCTGGGAGATAGGTGGGTTCAAAGACATTCAGGCAAGTAAAGAGGCGTTTACGGAATTACAGGATAGAGGCTATGTGCTCACCACAAGAGACGGACGGGAGATTGCCGTAGAATTTGTCAGCAATGTTTATCTGGTTAACCATCATAAAGTCATCCAGTGCAATGTCCGCGACGTTACCGACAGAAAACTGGCTGAAGAAAAACTCCTGAAGGCACACGATGAGCTGGAAGAACGGGTAACAGAGCGGACCGCTCAATTGTCTGAATCGAACAACCTGCTCAAGCAGGAAATCGCTGCACGTAAGATCATTGAAGAAGAACTGAAGCAGTCCCGGGAGCGACTGCGCTACCTCAGCACCCAGTCGCGGAAAGTCAGAGAAAAGGAAAGGACGGCTCTCTCACGCGAACTCCATGACGAATTAGGGCAGGTCTTGACGGGCATAAAAATGGATATCGCATGGATAGGAAGAAGAACACCGGAAGACAATACCATAATCGGTGAAAAAGTGAATTCGTTACTCTCGCTTATCGATGACGCCATCCTTTCCGTACAGAGAATCTCGATGGCATTGAGACCGCCCGCTCTGGACGATTTTGGCCTGCAGGAAGCGATGAAGCTGGCAGCAGAAGATTTCGAGAAAAGGACAAAGGTTGCCTGCGAAATTATTTCGAAGCCACAGAATATAGTCCTCAAAGG
>JBEKOT010000069.1:0-12857 GCA_049521495.1 Syntrophorhabdales bacterium
CGAATGCCTCAAGACCGGTACACCAAAGTCGGCGACCTGAACATCCGCTATTGGGCCTTGGGAGATAAAGGAACGGCCGCCGTCCTGCTACACGGCCTCGGTGCCTCTGCCGACATATGGATCCACAACATTAAATCCCTGTCGGACGGGCACAGGCTGTATGTCCCCGACCTCCCCGGCTTCGGCGCATCGGACGTGCCCGGCCCGTCTTTTTCCCCTTTGGATTACGCCTCCTTCCTCGACGGCTTCGTCGGCATGCTCCATCTCGATAAGCCGAGCCTAATCGGCCAGTCCCTGGGCGGCGGGATCGCTCTCCTCTACACCCTTCGCTTCCCCGAAAAGGTTAGCAAACTAGTCCTTGTGGACAGCGCGGGTTTGGGAAAAGAGGTGACATGGACGTTGAGACTCATGTCCCTTCCCCTTTTCGGCGAGCTATGCACCCATTCGCCGTTCGCAACCGGGCCTTGATAACGAAGGATTTCGTCGAGCTTTATTACCATTTCTTCTCCAGGCCAGGGTTCGGGAGCTTTCTCCTAAATATGACGCGCAGGATGGTCACCCTGAGAGGCGCCCGCAAGGAAATTCTGGCTCCCATCGTGGACGGCCTGGAGGGAATCAAGAAGCCTGCGCTCATCATCTGGGGCAGCAAGGACCGCGTTCTGCCTTTGAGCCATGCTTACCTCGCCAGGCAGAAACTGCCCGACGCGACCCTGGAGATACTTGAGGGTTGCGGCCATCTCCCTTTTTTCGAACGGCCCGAAGAGTTCAACCGCCTCGTCCTTTCCTTCCTGGACACCTGACGGCGCGGCCGGCGCTCCCCGCGATCCGTCCTTGCCCCTAGGACCAGATTTTTCCGGGATTCATGATATTGTCCGGGTCGAGAAGGGATTTTATGCCCTTCATCAAGCGCAGCGTCTGGGGGTCGACCGACTGTGAGAAGAATTCTTGCTTTTCAAGCCCGATGCCGTGCTCCCCTGAAATAACCCCGCCCATCTCGATGGCGGCTATGAAAATTTCATGCATCGCCTTGCAGGCGCGATCGTAGTGCTCTTTGTTGCGAATATCCGTAAGTATGGATGGGTGAAGGTTTCCATCACCTGCGTGACCCAGAACCACGATCTCGACGTCGAACGTCTTTGCCAGCTCTTTGCACTTTTTGATCAGATCGGGTATTCTCCCCCGCGGGACTGTGACGTCTTCCGCCATTACCGTTGCGGCGGCTCCGAATACCGCCGCAAATCCAGCACGTCTGCCCATCCAGTATCTATTCGCCTCATCCGCGTCCTTGGCTACCCTCACTTCACGGACGCCGTGTTCTTTCGAGATCTCGAAAATCTTCTTCGTCTCTGCCTCCACCGCTTCCGGCGTTCCGTCCACCTCAAAGAGAAGGACGGCATCGGCGTCTCTGGGCAGCCCGACTTGCAGCATGTCTTCAAACCTGTTGATCACCCAGTTGTCCATTAGCTCGATCTTCCCGGGGATCACCCCGTTTTCGAGCACCTTTGAAACATTTTCGCCCGCCACCGCCACATCATCGTATACGGCCAGGATCGTCTGTCTTACGGGCGGTATGGGGATCACGGAAATTTCGGCCTTGGTCACTACACCGAGAGTACCCTCCGACCCGATGATGACTTCGAGGAGATTGTAGCCGGCGCTATTGAAAGTGCCTTTCCCTATATTGATAAGGCTGCCGCTTGCCAGGGCAAATTCGATCCCCCGTATATAGCGCTGCGTCACCCCGTATTTGAGGCATGCAGGGCCTCCCGCATTTTCGGCGATCATGCCCCCTATCGTCGCGCTGAGATAACTTTGAGGGTCGGGCGGGAAGAACAGTCCGTGCCGGCCAACAAGGTTGTTCAGGTCAAAGAGCACGACTCCGGGCTCTAAAACAACGGTCCTGTTCTGCACGTCGATTTTTAAGACCTTTTTCAGGTTTGTCAGGCACAATACGATACCGCCGCGGACAGGGACCGGCCCTCCGCTGAGACACGACCCGGCGCCCCGCGGCGTGACGGGTATCTTTTCCCTGGTGGCTATCTTCAAAATTGCGCAGATATGGTCTGCCGTCGCAGGAAACACGACGACATCGGGCCGATGTATCCAGTTGGTCGTCCCGTCGTATGAATAGGCGTCCAAGGCCTCTTTTGATGCAAGGACGTTTTCCTCGCCCACGATCTTCCCGAACTCTCTGATCAGCGATTTATCAATCATGCGGTCACCTCGGTTAATTCGGTCGAGCCTTCCCTTTCCGCGGGTTTCCTACATGTACGCACCGCCGTTGACTGCGATGACCTGTCCTGTTATGTAGCGTGCTTCCTCCGACGCCAGAAACGAGACGACTCCCGCGACCTCCTCCGGCCTTCCCAGCCTTTGCATCGGGACACTGGCGAGGATTCTCTGTCTATCGACATCCTTGGTCATGTCCGTTTCGATATAGCCGGGGGCAACGACGTTGGCAAGCACGTTTCTTTTGGCACACTCCAAAGCCAAGGACTTGGTCGCGCCTATGAGCCCTGCTTTGCTTGCCGCGTAATTCGCCTGCCCGGGAAGGCCCGCCTGGGCGGAAGTCGAGGATATGACAATAACGGAGCCATGGCGGTTCAACAACATCTGTCGAACGACCGGCTTGACGATCGACAGAAAACTGAGAAGATTAACCTCGATTACTTCTCTCCATTGCCTGTCGGTCATGAGAGCGAGGAGGCCGTCTTTTCTTATTCCTGCGTTCAGCACGAGCACGTCTATTTGATGGCGAGCCATAATATCGCCAAGGGAACTCTGAACGGCGTCGACGTCGCTCACATCGAATTGGCTCAACTCCGCCGATCCCCCATTCATTATGATTGTCGTCAGCGTTCGTTTGGCCTCGTTCCTGTCCCTGATATAGTTGATGACCACGTGAAAGCCGTCCCTGGCTAGCCTCAGGGATATCGCTCTCCCGATACCTCGCGATCCCCCCGTGACCAATGCGGTTCTGCGCTCACGGTTGTTCTCCGTCATCTCTTGCCCTGTCCAGCCCCCTACCCTTTCAGCACCAAAGAGGAATAATTCGATTCAAAATCGAAACAGTTGATAAGATAGTGCTTCCCGATCAGGCGGTCATATTCTTTCTTGCCTCCGTCCAGACATGCACCGATGACTTGAAAGACGCCGCTTGCACCGTAACACTCGCCGATCATGTTCTTGAACCTTGTCCTCTTTGTTTTCCTTGGAAACAGAGTCTCGAGCGCGGCTGCCTCCGCCCGGTCGGTCCGCGGATAACCATTATGATTCAGGCAGATGCAGTCTATCTCCTCCGGGCCTAGGCCGGCATCTTCCAAAGCCGCCTGCATGCACTCGGACATCGCATGTTTTACGGCCGAATTACGTTTCGGCTCAGTATTGAAAGCATGGCCGTATCCCCTTATTTCGCCGAAGACGTTCCTGAAACGGGAAGCGTCTTCTCCTTCTTCCAGAACCAGAATTGCGGCCCCCTCGCCCGGTGTTACCCGACTTCTGCGAAGGCAATCCACGTTCTGAAAGAACTCCCGGGTGATCTCCGTGATCTCTTCGGCCCCCCCGGCCAAGACCTTCCTGCAGCGCTTCTCCCTGAGGAAGATCGAGCTGTAGTTCAGAATGTCGAGGCCGGCCGATATTCCGGACGAAATGGTCGTATTGAACCCGCTCACGTTGTGCCGGATAGCTAAGTTAGCTGACGTGATGCTTGGCATGATCATAGCTAATTGCATGGGGGACGTTGCCTTGAAACCTCCCCTCATGGTGCTCCTCGCATAATCGGCGATGCTTTGTATACTTCCCGCGTTGGACGCAAAACAAATCCCTATATCTCCTTCCCGTAAATCAGGCAGGAAGGGGTCTTCCCGATCGAATAACAGCCGCAGGGCCGCCAGGGAGAACAACGTGCTTCTGGCTTTGTAGGACACACCTTTGGCCCCCAGATAGAGCGAAGGGCGAAAATCTTCAATAAGGAAACTGTCGAGGGGCAGAGCATCGGGGAGTGGCTGACTTTGACCTTTTTCAACGTTTTCGACCCATTCCTCGATTGAGGTTCCGAGCCGGGAAATAAAGGATAAGTTTGTAATGTAAACGCTCATGATGACGCCTCCCGCTCTGCGCTCGTAAATACCACGCTGGCGTTGCTTCCTCCGAATCCGAATGAATTATTAAGGGCTGCTTTGAGACCGGGGCGGATCAGACAACTGTTCGGGACGAGGTTTATGTCGCACTCCGGATCTTCAGTTTCGAAATTGATGGTGGGAGGGATTATTCCATATTTCAGCGCGACCGCGCAGGCGGCCGCCTCTATCGCTCCCGCCGCACCCATTGTGTGGCCTATCATGGGTTTTATGGAGCTCGTCGGGATCACCCTCATCAGGTCTCCGAAAACCTTCCGATAGGCAAGGCATTCCATTTTATCGTTCGCGTGCGTACCGGTACCGTGGGCATTGATGTAATTTATGTCGGTTACCTTTAGGCGGGCGTCGGACAACGCGATCTTCATCGCGTCTGCCGCACGGGCGCCATCGGGTTTTGGCGCGCTTAGATCGTATGCGTCGCAGGTCAGGCCGTAACCCGCAACGGCGCAGTAGATAGGCGCTCCTCTCCTGAATGCAGCCTGTTTTTCTTCGAGGACCATGATGCAAGAGCCCTCCCCCAGTACCATGCCCTTCCTGTTCTTATCGAAGGCGGAGCATTTTTCCGGCGCCATGACGCGCAGCCTGTTGAAGCCGGTAAAAAGGAGATGGGAAAGGGCGTCGGTGCCCCCGCACAAAACACAGTCCGCGGCGCCGGCCTTGATAATATCTGCCCCGAAGCCTATGGCGTAGTTTCCCGACGCGCACGCGGCGGAAAGGGTGTAATTGATGCCGCGACAGTTATGGTACCTCGCTACGTTGATAGCCGGGTGATAATGGGGGACCTGGTGCATGGGATGATCGGAAAAACGGGTGCCGAGAATTTCCATTTCTTCGATGAACTGGACGTCGGCGAGTATGGTCCCGAGAACCACGCCTATCCTGGAGGGGGAATACGGGAGGGGGTCGAACCGGGCGTCTTCCAGGGCGAGCTGGGCCGCGACAATAGCGAAAACGGACGCCCTGCCCAGGTCCGACATCTCCTCCCTCCGCAAGGCAGCTAGTTTCCTTATCGACTTTATTTCCCCTGCGAGCCGGCACGGGTACCCGCTCGTATCGAACAAGGTGACCGGGCCTATAGCCGCCCGCCCCTCCATGAGGCTTTGACAGAAATCCTCAATACCCTCGGCCGAGCAGGTAATCACCCCTATGCCCGTTACAACCACTTCCCGGTTCATATTGCAGACCCCATTGCCCTGACGCCCATGTTAGTCCTATGCCGTCTTGAGGACCATTCTCCCTTTGGCGACGAGTTTATCCAGGACCTTCACCCGGGCGGCCACAACCGCACCGGCCCTTGCGACCTTCTCCGTCCTGACTTCTATGGTCAGTCTGTCACCAGGTATGACCGGACGCAGGAACCTGATGTCGGAATGGGCCAACATCATCTCAGCGGCTTTGCCCCCCCGCTCTTTGAGGACTATGCCCGCAGCTTGCGCGATCGCTTCCGTTATCATCACCCCCGGATAAATGGATTTACCGGGAAAATGGCCAAGAAAGACTATATCGTTTCCGGAGATGTTCTTGCTCGCGACGACCCTTTTCCCGGGATCGAGGAAGTGTATGCGATCTATCATCAGGAAAGGGAATCTATGGGGCAGGGAGCGCTTGATTTCCTCGAAGTCCATGGCGATCATACCTGAAGCTCCTCAAGAAGCTGCACCAGACCGTTGAGATTGGCGGATTTAACAGAGTCCAGCTTCTCCTCGGGAATACCGATCTTCAGTTCTTTTTCGATGAGGGCAAGAATCTCCAGCGCCATAATGGAATCGATCCCGAGATCATCGACGAGGTGGCTTTCGTCGAGTATCTCCTCCGGATCCATTTCGGTCACCCGCGCGACGATTCTTCGAATGTGTTCCTTGTCGATTCCGCTCATTTCTCAGCTCCCTTGAAAGTTTCTACTGGGTCGTCGATCTGTGGAGAAATTCGCTCAACGCCCTCTCATAATTTTCCTTGTCCAACGCCAGACATGTTAGGTGACCCGCGTGAGGGAAAGGTATGTAGCTTCTCTCACAGCCATTCAGCTTGCAGAAGAACTTGAGAACACCTTCCTCGGGAATGATATAATCCTTACGACCCTGCAGGATAAGCAGCCTCTTGTGTTTCAACGATCGGGCGATATGTCCGGGAGTCGGCCCGCCGACAAGAATTCTGCACCACAAAGGAAATAACCATCGTCCCAGGAGATCCCTGCGTCCGGTCCAAACCCGGTCGCGCAGCCGCTTGAATATGACGCCGTAGCTGATTGCCGGTCCGCTGTCGCAGATGATCGCTTTTATCGAAGGGTCTCTCGAGGCGGCGTGGAGAGCTACAAACGTGCTGAGAGAAAAGGCAAATAGGACCAACTCTTTAGGTCGGTGAACTACCTTTAAGTATGTAATTACGTTTTCAATGTCCTTAAGGAACTGCTTGAAGAGAGATCTCCTTTTTCGGCCCGCGCTTTCGCCGTGCCGGGAATAGTCAAAGATAAAAACGGAATAGCCCATGCCGTAGACGAGGCGGGCGTGCTTTAGAAGAGCCTCTTTATTCCCTCCGGCGTGATGAGATAAGAGCACGAGCTTGTCCCGTTGCGGGTTCGCGCGGTAGAGGCCCACGATCGTATTGCCCTCGGGGGTCCTTATACGGAGTCTTTCCATGCCGGCCGTCCCGAAAGGGCCTTTTCTGAAGGGCGGGACGGGAAAAACCGCCTTGTAAGCCTTACTGAAGCTGACAGCCGAGGCGAAGAATACATAAGCGAGCGCAACAAACATGACTGTTGCCGCGATCATTTTCTGACCCACCGCCAGTCGGGATTGCCGTCAAGAAAGGCCATTTTCTTCTTCCTGATTACCGGGCTCGAATTTACGAACCTGTCCCGTGTCGGCATAATGCGCTGTGCTATAAACCTGAAGACCGCATTTTCGTTCCAACGGCTTAACCACTGCGGCCAATCGGGCCAAGCGATGGATCCATCAGGCTGAATCTGACCCGTAATATCGCATAGCGGGCAAGAGACCTGGTTTGTTTGAGGGGCTATTCGAAAAAGACGGTTGTGGCACACGGGGCAGGCGTCCTTGTGGTCTTCCTCAAGCTTGCCGTCCCATAAGTGGAGCCCGATGTGCCTGGCCCGATCCATGGCTTCCTCGTCCAGAAGGATCTCGCCCGGCCCCGGACATTCAAGGAACTCGTAGCTTCCCTTTATGGTGCCCCCCAGCACCAAACCCAGGCACGCCAGGAGCGGGAGCACGAAGGCGTTCCAATCTGCAACTCCTCCGACGCTGAGGAGAACAACGAACTTCCCTTGCTGCCAGGCGTTCCTGTGACGGGAAAACCAATAAAGCATCACCAAACGGTCAAGAAGCTGTTTCACAATGCCGGGGACGCCAAAAAAATAGGTTGGGGAAGACAGGACCAAGGCGTCGTGTTTGTTGATCGTATCGAGCAGGAAGATCATGTCGTCCTGCTGGGGGCAGCCTCTTTCGCTGAATACGCACTTAAGGCATCCCCGACATTGCTTTATGTAGAAATCCGTCAACCGAAGGATGTTTATTTCAGAACCGGCCTCCCGGGCGCCTGCCAGGCACTGCTTGAGCAGAATCTCGCTATTGCCGTATTTTCTGGGGGAGCACGCTATGCCCAGGACAGACCTCGTACCAAGTCCGATACCCCCGGCTTCCCTCAGCGAGGCCAGAACGTCGCCTTTGCCGAAGCTCTTCATTTTGAGCCCCCTGGACGATTATTTGCCGACATCCCTCTAAGCCCTGCACAAGTTGTAATGCTCCTTTACCGTCGCGCACGGCACCCGATCGAGCACGGTATGGGCCTGGTTCTTGAGCCCCCAGTTCTCCGCCTCGACAGCAGCGCTATACCGGTTGCCTGTGTTCATGTTGGCTATCCGCTTGTTTATTTTCTCGTCGCGACACTGTTCCCTCAGGAGCCAGTAAAAGCCCTCCCTCAGCTCGTCGGTCGTCATCCGCTTCGGTATGTAATTGACGCCGTCGAGCAAATAGTTCTCCCATTGCCTGCTGATCACCCGGCCTTCCTGTTCCAGCTTGGCCGTCGTCGCTATCCCGGGATAGGGGTACACCAGGTTGAACTGCATGGCGTCCATTTGGCTCTCATCTATAAAATCGCTTGTGATCCTGTAGATGTCCTTTGTCTCGCTTTCCAATCCGAAAACAAAGGCCCCGAGCACCGATATCCGGCTCTTATGAAGGACCCTGATCGCTTCTGCGAAATCGAGGGCAAAGTTCGATTTCTTCTTCGTATCCTTCAGGACATCGGGAGACAAGGATTCAACCCCGACGAAAAGCCATTCGCACCCACTCGCTTGCAAAAGGCGCATCATTTCCTTGTCCTTGGTAACTTCCAGGCTCGCCTGGGAATACCACCTCACTTTCAAAGGGATGAGCTTCTCGAGCAATTGCTTCGTGCGATTGTGGTTGCCGACGAAGTTGTCGTCTATGAAGAACATGCTCGGAAGTCCCAAATCGGGCGCGGCTTTCAGCCTTTTCACGTCTTCGATTACCTCGTCGATCGGCCTGGTCCTGAACTTGAATCCCCGAAATTTTGTCGGCGTGCAGAACTCACACCGATAAGGACACCCTCTGCTCGTTTCGAGAACCCTCAGGCCGACATATTTTTCCTTGCAATTGAGCACGTCGAAGCGGGGGAAGGGCATATTCTTGAGATCGGGAAGGGTATCGCTCTTGTAGATTTTTTTCAGGCGGTTGCCCGCCGCGTCTTCCAGGACCGTCTTCCATACGTGCTCGGCCTCCCCTACGACGACGGCGTCGAAGTTCTGTTCGGCCAGCTCCGTGTGGTAGAAAGGGTAGAGGCCGCCGGCGACGGTTTTCACGCCTTTTTCCCTGTAGACCTCCGATATCTGGTTCGCCCTCGTGCTCGTCGCAGTCACACCGGTGATTCCCACCAGGTCCACCCTCTCGTTGAAATCGATGCGCTCCACATTCTCGCAAGCGATCGACACGTCGTAATCGTCCGGGGTGAGGGCGGCAACCGTCAGTAGGGGCAGGGGCGCCACGTTATGTCTGTTGTCGCACATGCCCGGCCGATACCGGCCGTTTCCAGGAGAAATCAGCTTCACTTTGAATTTGCTCTTTCTTGCCATCTTTACCTCCTTTTGTTGTCCTTCGACCCTCGCCGAAGAGTCTCGCAGCACCCATGTGTGCGTTGAAAATCCGCCGGCGTTACTTAATAGGCTACCACCGGCCGTTCATGTGTCAATGCTGGAAAAACCCTTGCAAAAGACGTAGGGACGGCTAGGTAAGAGGGATAATGCCTCATTGTTTCAACATGTTAGGAACTGCAACCGGTAAGGAGTTAACGAAAGAGAAACTGTCGGACCGGATTTCGCAACGGCGGTCGAAGAAGTGGTTGCGGGGCGGGATGATAGGGGCTAGGAAAGCCGGGGAGTCTTGCACTTCCTGTTGAAAACATTGGCCGGCCTTGCCGAATCCTTGAGGCCGTAGGTCCCTGCGAGGAAGCTTGCCGGGAGACTGCCGAAATCCTGTATCTCCGCGACCGACAGGAGCTGGGCGCGCAGGTTGATTTTTTTTGCTCCGATACCCAATTTTTTCCGCAGATTGTAGCGGTGGGTGTCAACGGCGCGGAGCGACAGATGGAGAATTTCCGCGATTTGTTTGGTTGTCTTGCCTTCCCTGATCAGGTAGGCGATTTCTATTTCTCTGGGCGTCAGGTTGAGCGTTCTCGACGACATACGGGTCGCGAAAGGGGAAACGATATCGGCAAGTCCTCTCTGTATGATGTTGATGTACTCAGTTTGGGTTTGATTCAATTGGGTCCCTTTTAGCTTTTCCAAATACGGAACAATCGTCTCCCTTACATTGAGCACCACCCCTTCCCGAAGCTGGACCCGATCTTCGTGGTATCTTTCGAGCAAAACGCCGAGCGCGGTATGCGCTTCTTCGAGGCGCCCTTTCAGGTTCGCCAACTCTATGTCTATATTCCTCTCATGACTATCGTGGGTCGTGTCGGCCTCGGCATCTTCCTTAAAGGTGTCTCTTGGGCGAAACACAGGAGGTTTCCTCGTGCTCACGTAAACCGTCAGCGTGGACGGGAACACAATTTGAGCCTGCATGCGCTTGACAGGCGGGATCGGATGCTCCTTCCCTGAAGGCCCGGAACGTTCCATAGGAACTGTAATGGCGCAGATCGGCATACAGAATTATCGGGGGCCCTTTCTTTGCCGGTATATGCACGGTTTTCACTTCCTGTTTCCCTCTTTACGGAAGTAATTGTCGCAAGATTCCATAACGGCCGCAAGGGCCCGCGAACCGAACCGGCAGGCGGACCTAGTGGATAGGGCAAAGGGAAAAGGCAAGAGGCGGTAAGGGCAATAACGGATCTCTGCCAGGTGACTACCTAGATTCTGCCAGTAGTCTTTCGGCGCTTCTCCAAGAGCTGCGGCCGAAAGGGGTATATCTTTGCGGAACAACCGCCAGGTTCAAGTCCCAACATAAACCCTCCCCGAGGCCACCCCGTGTTAAAGGCCGACCTGCCTCCAACCTCACCGCATTCCGGCTCAACGGAAGAGGCGAAGGAAAGGGCTGCTGCGAGCAGAACGTACTGGGTCGCAGAGGAAAGAACCGTACCGCCTCTTCCGGTCATAAGGCCGATCCTCCTGTATCAAGGCCTCTTCTTGGGCTTCGCCTGCCGGGCACGCTTCCCCTCCCCATCTATAAGGACTCCCATTCCTGCCTTTCTCTTCCCGACCTTCGCCATAAAACAATAGCCCGACCTCTTTCCGGTCAAGTGAACGACCGGCGGCCCGGCAAGGGAAAGAAGAGAGATAATGGTTGCCGAAAGCTATGGATACGAATGGTTTAGGATTGGGGAAGTAATCAGTCAGGCTCGCCGAGTTGCAGGTCTCGTTGCGGCGTCCTACTGCCGCCGCAACGTAATCAGGTACGACCGGGCCAGAGGGGCTTAGCCGGAGGCCGAACCCGCATCGTATACCTGCTCCGCCCACTGAACCGATTCCCTATAGTCAGAGGCGATGTCTACACTGTTCAGGCCCAGCTTGTCCGCCCGTAGCTCTACATCCTCCCACAGGGCCTTCTCATAGGCAAGGACGAGTTGAAGGACTTCGCCATGAGGATTACTCCCTGTGGTGAGCGCGACCCTGATGTTTCTCGAAACGTTTATCCTCTCAAGGAGTTCGAGCAGCGGCCGCCCTACGAGTACATCCAGCATGGAGAACATGCCGGTCATGAACAATTCGGGAGCTTTTTCGGCAAGGCCTATCTTCATGGCCAGGCATTCACAGAGCTTTCCTCTTATCAAAGAGGCCATGCCCACTTCCGAAGGCTTGTCCTCCCCCATGAAGGTCAGAAGGACGAGAGAAGCCCATCTTCTTACCTCGCGCTCGCCGAGGAGCGCCAGGGCCTGCATGATGGAGCCCACGGTGCTCCTTCCGAAATATGCGGAATTGATGTAGTTCAGAAGGGTAAAAGTGAGATAGGTATCCCTTCTGATGATGGTCTCCAGGCTTGGAAAATCCATGTCCGGCCTATTGATCTCGCTGAGCATGCGCAGGTAGTTGATCTTGTTACCGGGAACATTTTTGGCCGTCAGTATTTGCGGCTCGCCGAAGAAGTAGCCCTGAAAATAGAGATAGCCAAGCTGCCTGGCCTCAAAGAATTCCTCCAGCGTCTCCACCTTCTCCGCTAGAAATTCTATGTTCTTCCCTTTGTACGATTTTACTATGTCTGTCCTTTGCGCAGGGGTCGCCTTGCGGAAATCCACCTTTACGATATCGGCCAGGTCGATGAACGCGCGCCCGGCCCCGTTGGCCGGATCAAAGTCATCGAGGGCAATAGTGTAACCGGCCTGTTTCAGCTCCCGGCAGATTTCCATCGTCGTTGTGTCCGCTGCCACGTTCTCCAGTATTTCGACAACGGTCTTTTCGGGATGGAGGGCGAGGGGAATCTTTTTCTTCAATAAGTCGACGTTGAAATTGATAAAAGCCTTGTTCGTACCCGTAAGCTGGGTCCCCATGACCAGGAAGGCCCCACGGACGACTTCCAGGGTGGCCGACGTTCCGTCTGCCCCATCATCGTACGCGTTATTCAAGGAGTTCCTGTAGAGCAGCTCGTAGCCGAACACCTTTTGGTCGACGTCGAATATGGGCTGCCGAGCGATAAACACTTTGTCGGCGGACCCGTTCGTCTTGACCGTGCTCCTTTTCTCGCCGTTCATGGCAGTTCTCACTATCCATATTATCGGCATTTCGGGCGCGGACTTAAGCCCCGCCCGCTCCCATCCGTTTTTGGTCCAGACGCCGACTTCATCACCCGGCGCACCGTCGAAAACGACGATGCACGCCTTAGGAAAAACGCCCGTCTGCCGATAAGATAGCGAAAGACCTGTAAGGAGGGGGCCCATTGGAAGAAATACACGCAAACCCGTTCATAACAGGGGCTAAACGCGTATTCAAAACAATGCTCGACATCGACCTTATCAACATGGAGCCGGTCACGAAGAGTAGCAAAAGAACGACCGCGGACGTGACCGGTGTGATGGGGTTTACCGGGGACAGGCGGGGCACGATGGCCGTCGGCATGTCCACCTCGGGGGCCATCATGATCTACAACAAGCTATTCAACGAGAAGTACAGCGTCGTGACACGGGAAATCACGGATGCAGTGGGAGAGCTGACAAACATCATTTCAGGACAGACAAGAAGAGAGCTCGAAAGCG
>JBEKOT010000070.1:0-15920 GCA_049521495.1 Syntrophorhabdales bacterium
AAGGTAAGAGAAAAGAAGCAAAGAAAGAAAAAGGGACAGGGAAGAACAGAGGGGGCGAAGGGAATACTCCGGAGGGCCTTCCCGCCTATATGGCAAGAGACTAAGAGACTAAGAAGAGAAAAGGGAAGAGACTGAAAAGAGGCAGGGCCTGGGAAAAGCGTTGGGGCGAAGGGAATTCGCCGGAGGGCCTTGCCGGGATGGACGGAAAGACTGAAGGTAAGAGAAAGGGCAGACAAGAAAAAGGAAACATACCTAAGACATGCTCAGGCAGCGGGTCTTTTGACTACAAAGACGTTGCAGGGGCTTTCTCTCACCACCCGTTCCGCCGTGCTCCCGAAAAGGACGTGCTTCAGGCCCGAGAGTCCGTGGCTGCCCATTACGATGAGGTCGATATCTTTCTCTCGCGCGTAGCGGACGATCTCCACGTGCGGTTTCCCGCGGACCATCTCGTGCTCGCACGCGCCAAGCTCGCCGTCGGAAGACAGCTCGAATTCCGCTATATGGCCGGCCTCCTGGTAAACGTGCAGGAGGTCGAGCCTCGACCCGTATTTCTTTGCGAGATCTACGGCAAAAGGGAGCGCAGCCCTCGCATGATCCGAAAAGTCCGTGCAAAAAAGGATATTCCGATAGCTCACCATGGTTCCCCTTTCTTTTTTACAACGTAAAAACGGCGACCGCCACCACGCCCGCAAGTCCTAAAAGCGTAGGGACCAGGTTGCGCCTGGCGATCTCTACGGGGTCCGTGCCGGTAATGGCCGCTGCAGGGATTACCGCCCAGGGGATGATGGTTCCGCCCCCCACGCACACGGCAAAGAACTGACCCAAAGCCCCGAGGGCCGCGACGTTGAGGTGGGTCGGCCCGCCGAGGGCCTGGGCAAGGGTGCCCATAAGAGGCAGTCCGGCGAACCCGGACCCGTCGAGCCCCGTGATCCCGCCCACCAGTCCCTGCACTATCGCGACAGGCACGCGGGAGAGCGGGACGGTGTTGGCCAGGGCCTGGCCCAGGTCGAACAAAAGGCCCCTCGCCCCTTCGCCGAATACGGCCTTTGCCGTCCCCGGGGCGCCCATAAAGAAGAAGCTGGCGATCAGGAAAACCGGCGCGAAAATCCTGACGCCGAACATGAAGCCTGCCCGCGAGTGGTCCGCCAGCTTTTCGAAACCCTCTCTTCCGTAAACACCGAGAGCCACGATCACCATTATCAGGGCTACAGTTCCGCCCAAAAGCGCTGTGGCATCCCCCCCGCGCAGCCTAAAGACCAGCATCCCCGCCACGTCGAGACAGAAAAGGAGCGCGATCACCGGAAGGACCATCCTCTTGAAGACGGGCGCCGCCTTGGTCCATCTATCCCTCTCGGCCAGGGCTTCGGCGGATATCTCCAGTGGGGCCCACTTGACTGCCTTTCCTCCGAGGGCCTTCAGGTCCCTCTTTACCGAAATGAACGAGAGGGGCAGGGCAATGGCTGCCCATACGATAACGAGGGGCACGCTCCTTGCCATGATGTCGGCTACCGGCACGCCCGCTGCTTTCGACGTGATGCCGGGCGCGCCCTGGATGACGAAGTCCGTCGTAAGGGCGCAGCCGTAGCCGAACATGCTGATCGCCATGGCGCAGGAGATCGGTGGAAGGCCCGCCTCAACGGCAGCCGGGAGCAGGAGGGCGCCCACCAGGGCTATGGCCGGCGAAGGCCAGATCACCCAGGCGACGAGCATTATCACCACGCCCATGACCCAGAAGGCGACGGACGGCGACTTGAGGAGCCGCCTTATGGGGCGGAACATGGTTTCCGCAAGACCGCATTCTTCCAGAAGCTTCGCCATGGAGACGATAAGGGAGATGATGAGGACCGTTCCCAAAAGCTCGCTGAAAGCGACGTTGATCGAGTTGAAAACCGCCTGCACCGCCTTTACTATGTTGCCGGTGACCACCCACGAGAGCGTAAAAGAGCCGACGATGCAGACAAGAGGCGCATCGAGCCTGAAGGCCAGTGCGACAAGGACAAGAATCACGAAGAGCGCGTAAACCCAATGGGCAGCCGTCAACTCCACCATCGTCCGTACCTCCCGCTTCTATCAGGCGAATATTCCGCTCAGGCCGGCCTCGTCCACCCTTTTGCGGATCTTTCCTATATCCGTCGTATACAACCCCTTCTGTACCATCCTTTCGAAGTAGACGGACCCGGAGAAGGTATATTTGTAGCCAAGGCCCTCTTCCGTCTCCATGCTCGCGCCCACGTGACCTATCGCATCGCCTACTGCCAGCGTGTCGGGAAGGACGAGGGGCTTCTTTCCGGCTCCGTGGCGCGCCGCGTTATAGCCCGCGAGCGTCCCCGTCACGATTGCCTCCGTGTGCCCTACGAGGAGGCCGGCCTTCTCTCCCCCGCAGAAGAGGTTCTCCATGCCCCTCACCTTGAGGGCGTTGTCCCTGGGCGCCATACCGACGAACCGGATCGAGTTGCCGACCCCTCCTGCGTAGGGGTCCTCGAACCTCGCCCGCTCGAAGCCCGGGACCTTCCTGAGGGAGTCGAGGGGGAAGAAGGGGGCCATCAGCTTGGCATGGCCCGTATGGAGGAGGACTATGTTCCGGCTGTACGCCGGGAGCGCATACTGCTGGCAAGCCTTGATGGCGAGCTTGCCCTCCGACTGGAGAGAGACAGGCACAGGGACGACCGCGACCCCTTTCTTCTCGAGGGTTTCCGCGATCTCTGCCGAGAGCGACTCCATGGCCAGCTCGCAGGAGCCGCTCATGGCGCCTATCTGATTGCCCTTTCTTCCCACGAGTTCCCGGATGTCGCATTTGGCCGTCAGGCTCACCCTGCCCCCGAAAGAATGGCAGCGAAGAACGCACATGGCGCAGCCATTGCCGTATTTGGCGCACTGGCCGGGAGGACCTGCGGTGCCCGATGCGTCTATGAAAACATCGCCCGGGAAGCGCACCTTCGCCTCGCCGTCTTTTCCGGCCACGGCCTCTATCCGCCCCGATTCCTTCTCCACGGCCTCGATGCGGGTCCCGAGAACGACGTCCACGCCCCTTTCCGAAAGGAGCTTTTTCACTGCCGGCTCTATCAGCGTGGCTGCGTAAAGAGAGGCGTGGCGATGTTCGGGAAAGTCCATGTTCCGGTGGAGCGAGTTCTCATCGGTCACCTCAAAAAGGTCGCCTCCCCCCATGGCGAGCATCTCCTCTGCAGCCGTGAAACGGCCGTTGTTCCGCATGATGCCCCCCACGAGACCGCAGCCGAGGAGCATGTCCGTCCGCTCCACCAGGGTAACGGCAGCGCCCTGCTTTCTTGCGGACAGGGCCGCGGCGCATCCCGCCCACCCCCCGCCGACTATTACCACTTTCATTCACACCTCCCTTTGGCTGTCACCTTTCCCGCCCGGCGGTCCGGTTGTCCTCCGCCTTTTTGAGCCACGAATACACCGGGGGGAGCTCCGAGATTTCGCACTCCGTTACTACGTCAAGGAAGACCGGCGAAGGGGACGCGAAGGCCTCGTCGAGCCCCCTCTCCAGCTCTTCCGGCGACTCTATGTGAAAAGCCTTGAGGCCCAGGGCTTCGGCAACCCGCGCCATATCACCCTGGGTGAAATCGACGGAGAGGAACTTGCCCCCGCAGTGGAGCGCCTGGAGCGCTTTTATCCAGCCGAAGCATCCGTTGTTGAAATGGATCAGGACGGCTGGTATCTCCAGCCTCACCAGCGTCTCCAGCTCACCCATGGACATGCCTAAGCTCCCGTCCCCGAAGAGGGCGACCACCTTCGAGCTCCGGCTTGCCAGGTGGACCCCGACGGCCGCGGGGATTGCATAGCCAAGCCCCCCAAAGGCGCGGGGGATGAGAAACCTGGAACTGTTGCCGTGGAGCTTTAGAAAGCGGGTGATGTAGGGCGTGGGCGTCCCCGCATCCGCTATGACGACGGCAGACGGCGGAAGGCGCTTGTTCAGCGCGTTTATGATGCGCTGGGGCTTGATGGGAACGGCCTCCGATTCGAGCGCCTCCTTCGCCTCTTCCCAGAAGCGCTCCCTCTTGCCGTTCAGCTCTTCCACCCACGGCGAGGGCGTCCGGCCCGTCCCTTCTTTCGTGAGGAGGGCAATTAGGTCTTTGAGCACGAGGTTAGCGTCGCCCGCTATGCCGAGCGTGTTGGCAAAGTTATTCGAAAGCTGCACCGGGTCGAGATCGATCTGGATGATCCTGCGGTCAGGCTTGTAGGTAGGGAGAGTCCAGCGGATGGTCGAGACGGAGCCCCTCTTGCACCCCACATAAAGGAGAAGGTCGGCCTCTTCCACAGCCTCGTTAGCGTAAGGATGAAAGCCGTTGTCACCCACGACGCCGAGGGCCAGCGGATGATCGTCCGGCATAATCCCCTGTCCGGAAATGGTGGTGACCACCGGCGCCGCGAGCCACTCGCTCAAGGCCCGGATCTCCTCGCCCGCCCGCGAATGGTTTGCCCCGCCTCCGGCGATGATCACCGGCCTGGTAGCCCCGAGAAGGTGCCTTACCGCCTCTTCGAGGACCTCGCGGCCCCCGCGCGTTCTATACGCAGGGTAGTCGACGCACTCAGGCTCTGCGAAGATCGTTCGGACGTCGCTTCCGAATTCGCCTGTCAGCACCTCGTTGGGGAAGGCAAGATGGACCGCCCCCGGCCTTCCGGTAGTCGCCACGCGGAAACAGCGCCTGACGGTCTCCGGGATCTTTTCCACCTGTTTCAGGAAGCTGGACCACTTCGTCACCGGCTCGAAGAGCTTGTGGTGGTCGAGAGCGGTGATAGTGCCCCTGCCCTCGTCCGCGAGCGAAATGTCTGAGGTGAAAAGGATCACCGGTATAGACGACGCATTCGCCTCGGCTATGCCCGGTATTGAGTAGAGGGCCCCGGCGCCGTTCGGACACTCGCAGATGCCCGGCTTGAAGGAGATACGCGCGTACGCGTCCGCCATGAAGCCGGCGGACCGCTCATCCCGGGCCATCACGTGGGTTATCTTCTGCCTGGCGTCGTGTATCGCTTCATAGAAAGGGAGACTGGTGTCGCCGGGGACCCCGAAGACTACCTCTACACCGTATTCGAGCAGCATCTGGACGAGCACCTGTGCGCCCCTCATGTATGCCTCCCGGAGATTCTAACATAACATTCAGCGGCAAGGCGGAAGGGGCGCATCAAACGACATCGAAGGCGATCCCCCGGGCAAGGGGCATATCCTTCGACCGGCTGAACGTGCACGTCCCGCACCGCACGCGCGCCTTCCACTAGTCCGATCAAGATTACCCGGCCGTCCCCGGGCGATCCCATTAGAGGAGGGCCCGGCACGAGAGGAAGCTGCCCGCACCCGCTCCCGGTCATTGTTGCATAAATGGTATACCACGGTCAACAGAGCCTATAACTGCCGCAGGCAATCAAGGCTCTCCAGGATTGCGATTGGGTTTTATCAGGATTGGGAATTAATTGGGGGGCCGCCCCTTCCCGATCTCCCAAAGCAGCCTTAGTATGGACTGGAAGTCTGCCTCGTGTCCGGGAAGCGTGCCGCGGGAAAAGAGGGAGGGGCCCTTATCTTTTCCAGCGGAGCCCTCCGGCCGACCTCTCTTCCGGCCGGCGCAAAAGCGGACTGTCCGGCGGAGGGCCGCCCGCAGCGCCACGACGCAAGTGATCCCTTTCCGCTCCTCCATGCCGCTCACCCGCCCTTCCCGTTCCTTTCCGCCATCTCCCTGGGCTCCAGCCCCTTCAGCAGGGCTACCGGGAAGGTCCGGAACAGGTCGGCAAGGCGGAGAGCGCCCGCCTCCATGTAGCGCATTCTCTTGATTACCTCGCCGGTAAAGACGTTTTCGTAGCAGGATACGCGCAGGGAGGGCAAAAGGAGAAAGGAGCCGTCCCACGTCCCTTCCCGAAGGGCCGGGCGCTCGCTTTCCGCGTCTAGAAAGCCCATGAGGAACCGGGGGACGACCACGATAAAGACGGCGCCCTCCGCACGGCGGGCAAAGGCGCAGATATTGGCCGTCCTGCCGCCCGCCGCTTCAAGGGGCATGTAGCGCGTCCGGGCGAGGAGGCGGCCGTACTCCTTTCGGAAGTTTAGGGCCTTCCAGGTGACGTACATCTTTATCCTGCCGTCTTCCCAAGTATCCACGAGCTGTGCCGCGATCTCTTTCAAGGGGGCCTCTCTTTCCCATCTCCGCAAGTCGTTCAGCATCCGCGTGCGGCCGTCATAATCGACAGGCCTCCTGTTGTCCGGGTCGACCAGGTTCAGGCTCCAGACCTCCGTCCCCTGATAGAAGTCCGGCACGCCGGGAGACGTGATCTTGAGGAGAGTCTGGGCCAGCGAGCTGCACATGCCGCAGAAGGCGACTTTTCTTTGGAACGGCTCGAAATCGTCGAGGAACTCGTTCGGCCTGCCCCTGTCCAGGACCGCCTCCACGAATTCGACGGAGGCCTTCTCGTAGGCGGTGCGCGGGTTGATCCAGCTCGTATTGACTTTCGCCTCCCTCATCGCCTTCAGGGAGTAGTTCTTTATCCTCTCGACGAAATCGTTGTATTCCGCCTCCTTTTCCACCTGGATCGGCCACGCGCCGATGAGGGTCTGGTAAAGAAAATACTCCTCGTTCGGATCGGGCGCACGGCCGCCGTCGACCGGAACGCGGTGTTTCCTGTTCATCTGGCTCCACCTCGCCACGTGCCTTCTCCACTCCTCCGGCACCTCGGACAGGACGTTGATCCTTGCCCGGACGTCTTCTCCGCGCTTAGAGTCATGGGTCGAGGTCGTGATGAGGGCGTGGGGCCAGAACTTTTGCCGCTTCAGGTTGTGCTCGTGAAACTCCTGGACCGACGTGCCGAACCTGTCGGGGCTGCCGCCTACCTCATTGAGGGAGATGAGCCTGTTGTACGTGTAGAAGGCTGTATCCTCGAGGCCTTTAGCCATGACCGGCCCGGTGATCTGCTGGAACCTCATGACGAAATCGAGCCATTCCTTCCTCCCCTCCTCGGTAAGCTTGGCCGGCCACTGGAGAAGAAGCACCTCCTTCACGAAATTGAAAATCGATTCGTTTATGGTAGGGTTCATGGCCTTCGCCCTGGAGACTGCATATTCTATATGCTGGCGGTCGCGCTCCGGTATGCTGGGGCTGTTGATATATGTCCTGTAGACCGGAAAGGAGGCTATGATCTCGACTATCGCGCCCGTAAGGCTGTTTAGGGTGAAATCGCGGGTATGCCGGTTCTTCTCCGAGATCCGGTTGAGGTAATTCCCCAGCGTGTTGATCTCGCTCGACATTGCCCTTTGCATTATGAGCTTCTTTTTCTCATAGGCCACGCGGCTGTACCTTACCGCCGTGCGGGTGAACCTCCTGTAAAGGCGGTTGAAGGCCTTCTCGTTGGAGCCGTCCACGAACATGCCGTTCACGAGGTTCAGGAAAGTGTAGCCCGTAGTGCTGAAAATGGGCCACTCCTCGGGCATGGGCTCGTTCCTCATCAGTATCTTCTCTCCGACGATGTAGAAAGGCTTTGCCTTGCGGCCGGAGAAGGTCGTCTCGTCATACCGCCGCCCGAGCGCCTCCGACAGGATGGACTCTTCGACCTGGCTGTGGACGTGTTCCTCCGAGGCCTCCCTGGTCATGAGGCCGGTTTGGATGTAGCAGTTCCTCTGGAGGCGAGAAAAATACTTGGAGGGGTCGTAGAGGCCGTCTGGATGGTCCACCCGCAGGCCGGTCACCTTACCTTCCCTGATCAGCCTGAAGACGAGCCCGTGGGTCTCCTCGAAGACCGCAGGGTCCTCCATCCGTATCGCGGCAAGGTCGTTGATATCGAAGAACCTGCGGTAGTTTATCTCTTCAGTTGCGACGCGCCAATAGGAGAGCCTGAAGGCCTGGTCGCTCAACAGGTTGTCGAGGAGGTCGAAGCTCTCAGGCTCGCCCTTCGTGCCGTTGAAGACCCTGACGTTCCCGTCTATATGCCGTCTTATGTCCTCGCTCGCGCTGTAAAGGCCGGCGAGGCGCTTTTTCACGATCTCCTTCTCCCGGTTCCGCTCGGCCATTTTGTCAGGGTCGGTCTCCTTGTAGGCAGGCAGGTGGCTCAAAGCCGTATTGATGCTGAGGAGCTCTATGTAATACTGGTTCCCCGGCCGGAGCGCCTCCCCCAGCTCCTTGATCTTGTGGGCAAGGACCTTTATATAAGTATCGGGCCTGAGGGGGAACCTGTAATCCCAATAAGAGACAAAAAACCCCCCCTCTTCGAAGCCCAGCCGAAGCTCCTGGCTTTCGAGCACCCTCCCGTACTGGTCGCCAAGGAAGGGGACGAGTATCTTGTCCTTCAGCTCGTGCTTCACGGGATGCCAGTTTATGTCGAAAAACCGCGCGTAGACCGAGCTCGGCCCGTTTTCGAGGACGTCCATCCACCAGGCGTTGTTTGCAGCGATGCACATGTGGTTCGGCACCAGGTCGAAGACCTGTCCCAGCCCAAGGCGTTTCTGCTCCGCAACGAAGTCCTCGTACTCCTCCGCAGTCCCCAGCTCGTCGTTGAGGCGGCTGAAATCGACGATATCGTAGCCGTGGGGGCTCCCATGCCTTGCCTTCAGGTATGAAGAGGTGTAAAGGTCGGTAATGCCGAGATCGGCGAGATACGCGGCGATCCGGCGGGCATCGGAGAAGGTGAACTTCTCGCTGAGCTGCAGCCGGTACGTCGAAACGGGCACCCTCGCCTGATACTCGTGCTCTCTGGCCCTCAAACCCGATCCCCTCCGTCCATGATGAAAATGGCGAAGCCGTAGGGGCCTATGCAGAGGTCGCTACTGATCTCGCTCACCCGGTCCGGCAGCAGACTGCCGGCGCCGCCCCAGGTGACGTCCCCCGAATCTACGAGCTTCCTCCAGTGGCCCCGGGGGATTGGCAGCGAAACGCCCTTCACCGCACCATCGAAATTGGCCAGCCAGAAAACGGAGCAGCCGTCTTTCCAGATCCGTGCGACCATGAGCTTGTCCGCCTCGGTCCCGTAGGCCTCGACGCGACTCTTGTCGGGCCTCGCCAGGCAGGGCGTCTCCCTCCTCACGGCCAAAAGGCGGCGAAAGTAATCGCACAGCGTCTTGCCTCTGCCGTGTTCCCTCTTCTCCCATCCGATCTTGGACGCCCCGAAGGTGTCGATATGGCCGGGGTCCGGCGCCTCCCCTTCCAGGGAAAAGTCCTTGAACTCCTCCATCCTCCCCTCCCGCACGGCCCGTGTCAGCCCTTCGTCCGAATAGTCGACAAAATAAAGAAAGGGGTTCTCCTCCCCGTACTCCTCGCCCATGAATAGGAGCGGGACATAGGGCGAGGCAAGGAGCACGCCGGCGGCCGCCTTGAGCGCCTCGAAGGGGACCATGGTCGAAAGCCTGTCGCCCGTCATCCTGTTCCCCGTCTGGTCATGGTTCTGGCAGAAGACGACCAGCTTGTCGCCCGCGACGTCGGCCGCCGAATTTCCGTGGCTGCGCTTCCGATACGTAGAGTACCGTCCCTGATAGACCACCCCCTCCGCGACCGCAGTCACCATGTCGGAGACGGTGCCGAAATCTGCATAGTAGCCTTTCCGCTCGCCAGTGAGCAGGGTGTGGAGGGCGTGGTGGAAATCGTCCGACCACTGGGCGTCGACGCCAAGGCCGCACCTTTCTGCCGGCTTCACTACCCTCGCGTCGTTCAGGTCGCTCTCTGCGATCAAAAGGAGCCTGCGGCCCGACTCGCGGGAGTAGTCCCCGACCGCGCGGGTCAGACGGGCCAGGAAAGGCGTGGCGCTCTGGTCGAAAATGCCGTGGATGGCGTCTATCCTCAAGGCGTCCACGTGGTAGTGCTCGGACCAGTACAGGGCATTCTCTATGAAGAAGTTGCGTACCTCGTCGCTGTACGGCCCGTCGAAATTCACGGCCGCACCCCATGGCGTCCGGTACCTGTCCGTAAAATAGGGACCGAAGTCGGCCAGGTAGTTCCCCTCCGGGCCCAGGTGGTTGTAGACCACGTCGAGCATTACGGCGATGGCCCGTTTGTGGCACTCGTTGACCAGTTCTTTCAGACCCGCAGGCCCCCCGTAGGAAGCCTGCACGGCAAAGGGGTACACGCCGTCGTAACCCCAGCTCCGCGTCCCCGGGAACTGGGCGACGGGCATCAGCTCAAGGGTGTTCACGCCCAGTGCCGCAAGGTCGTCGAGGCGCTCCGTCATCGCGCCGAAGGTCCCCCCGGGCGTGAAGGTCCCCACATGGACCTCGTATATGACCATGTCTCGGAGGGGGACCCCATCCCAGCCGTCGTCCTGCCACTCGAAGGAGTGATCGACCAGGCGGGAAGCGGCGTGCACGCCGGCCGGCTGGTAATGGGAAGCCGGGTCCGGCCTCTCAACGGACCCGTCGAGGCGGTAGAGATAGTCCGCTCCCGCTGCCGCGCCGTCGCGGACGGTGCTCCAGTAACCCATGCCGTCCCTCTCCATGGGCCAGGTGGCGCCGTCCATCCTGAGATGCACCGTCCCGGAAAGGGGGGCCCAGACGACGAAGGAACACCGGCCTTCGCCGAGGTACCGGGGGCCTACCCTCCTGCGGGACTGCATGAACTTCATGGTCCCCGCTTCTCCGAAAAGAGACTGAGCCTCCAGCGGAACATGATGCGGCAATTGGTGAACAACAATTAACTTGAGGGCAAGCAAAAGGCATACCACGAATCGGGGCGGCCGAAAGGCAAAGAACGGCCGCCGCAGGAGACTGCCTGCCTGTCTCGCCTTATGATAATCTGTCTCTTTCCGCGAGATTCTGTCTCGTTCAGAGAGACTGAGTCGGACGGCCCGCTCATCTTGACCGGCGCCCGGGGTTGTTATAGGATTTCATGAACGGGGCCGCCGAAGCCACGGAAAGAGGCCCGGCGGACCGACTTCGGAGGGCACATTGGAAAGGAAAGCCGATATAGGCAAGCTCCTCAATTTCATAGGCTTCCTCGTTCTCCTTTTCGGCCTGAGCAGCGCCGTGATCGTCTACGAGAAAGCTGCCAATGCGCCGACCCAGGTCCTTGGGTACGAAGTGGGGGAAGACGGCTCGACTTATCCGGTCATGCCTGAAGACTCCAAGCAATACCGGCGCCAGCTCGAGCTGTACGGCGGAAAGGAGAACGTCCTGGCGGACGAGATCAGGAGATGGTTCATCGGATTGTGGGAGGGTAAATCCCTGGGGCTCACCATAGCCTGCATCTCCGTCCTTGCAGCGCTGGGGCTCTTCCTGGCCGCCTTCGTGGTATAGGCGCAAGGGGGGCAGGGCGAGCGGATTTTGGAGACCCTTCTTTAAGGCGTCGGGTATAGGTTACCTCCTCGTCCCGCCTCAGCCCCAAGAAAAGCTGACGCTCCTTCTTCCGTCGAGCGGTCCCCCCCATCCCCCCACTGCGAAGGAGCCGTTCTATCCCCCAGTCGGCTTACTCGCTCGCGCCAGAGCTGACAGCTCCTTCGCTCCGGGGGGCATTTTACCTCGCCGGAAGTCGTCGCGCGCTTTTCTAAGCTGTCCTTTCACACGGACGAGTCGGTAACCCACACCCGCCGCCTCTCCAAAGGCCCGTCGCTATCTGGCCTCCCATGCAGGGATCATAGAGTGGTTTTTAAATGCGTTCGCCCCGAGTATGGCGGTTGTTGATCTTCCCCGCAATTCCTTATACAATTCATTAGTCGCCAAGGGAGGAAGGGGATGCTCGACGAAAAAGAGGTCACGGAGGCGGTCTCGCTCTATCTCTCGGAGAGGGGATATACCGTGCCGGAGAAGTCGATCGCGGACCCGCGCGGGGTCGACGTCGTCGTCTATCATCCCGATACGAGGAGCAAGATCTTCATCAGCGCGGCAGGCGTCGCCCGCTCGGAGGCCGGCCGCGGGAAGCTCGAGGCCTCCTATACCGAATCCCAGGTGTTGAGGTGCGTGGCAAGGGGCATATACAGCGCTTTCAAGATGCCCGTGCCGGACCACTTTATCCCCGGCGACAAGATCGCCATTGCCTTTCCCGACATACCCGCCTTCCACAAGTACCTGAACGCCCAGAAGCCAGTGATGGACTCCCTCGGCATCAAGGCTTTTCTCGTAGCGGGGGACAGCAAAGTTACGGAGCTATAAACAGGCCGGCCGCCGGCGCTACCCGCCTCGGCTCCTCACAGGGCAGGCGAGCGCATTTGGAGACCCTTCTCTAAGGTGGCCGGGCACCGCGCCGGAGGCGTGGTCGGTAACCCACACCCGCCGCCTCCCCTACGGCCCGGCGCTATCTGCCTCCCATGACGCCTTCCTAGATTTCCTTCTCCTGCAAGGCATTCCGAAATAGTGGTTTACGAAAGTAGACGAAAGTAGACGCTTTTGCCGCGGGGGACCGGCGGCGGGCGGGCCGCCGGCAGCCGGGCGAGCTTCCCAATTGTCAAAGAACAAAGACCGGCCCGCAGTCTCTAAACCCGCGGGAACAGCCGGCAGGCGACCGGTCTTCCAGCCGCCGCTCTACATTTTCTCTCGACCAACTTTTCCTGTCAAAGTGACAACCAGAGGTGACAAATTGCACCCCAAACATTTTTTTAAAAATTTTTGGCCGAGCACGGGTACGTCTTCCGTAGCCCACATTTTTGTTTTTCTTCTTGCACGACCCACTCCCAAATGGTAAGACCAGTCGAGCCATCTTTGGATTGATCGGAGTGGTAGTAGGAGCCATTATCAGCGGCAGTGCCAAGCTCTTGCTCGAAAGAAGAAAAGAGCGCGTTGCCGCCCGTGTTGCCGCGCGGCTGATTCGAGACGACCTGTATCAAGCCGCATGTGCTTTTTTTTCTTGCATATTGCGGAAAAACAAAGAAGTAACGCATCTCTTGCCCCTGCCCCGGCTGCTACGCCAGGGGTAGGGGCACCTAATCTGACTCTCGCTTATAGACTGCCGTGCCCCAGAACAGCGTATCACCGTAGATAGTAAATATTTCGCCGCCATTAGTTTTCAGAAACAGTTTGCCTCCTTCAGTCCACTTGCTGCCTATCACCCTGGTATCGGACAAATTGCTAAAATTATTTGTCACCGTAACGTCATCTCCACGAATGTACATTGTGAATACTGTGCTGCCCGATCTGTAAACATACTTGATCGCCTGGCTTTGAGGCCTAAGCCCCGGATTATTGATCAAATCCTCGGCACTCTGCCCATACCCCATAGACCCCGCCGCAAGGATGAGCACGGATACCAACAACACTGCACAACCTGCCTTTCTCATTAATTGTCCTCCCTTATCCCTGTTTCTCTGCTTACCGGCCCTAGCTGCACTTCACCCTGGAGCAATTCTTGCCGCAGCACTGCTCACAATATTGGCTCCCCTGGGAATCGACACAAGTTCTCCAGTAGCAGCCGTTGTCCTGCAGCATCCAGTCCGTGCAACTGTCCCCGTCTGCGTGGATGACACCGGTCGCCCCTATTAACAAAGCTGATAAACAGAGGAGGGTTATGATGACCGTTCTTCTCATGGTTTGCCTCCTTGTATGACCTTTATCCGATTTTTTGCATCTCTCCCGATTGTCCTATTCACGCCTGAAGCGCTTTTGATGCTACCAAGAACGCTATAGATTAACAAGATATTTTTGCCCCCGTTTAGAAACAGGCTGGAAAGATTGATCTCCCCTCCCCCTTTCCTTTGCTTTCCCTACTTTTTGACATCGTTAAGGAGAGGATTGTTCCACGCTGCGTGCTTTTAGATGCAGGATTGTGCGGCCGTCTAAACCCGTTTTTTTACGGGCAATGGAAGGGATTTTTATCGCATGCCGCCCGGAGAGGTATTTTTTTCTTGCATATTGCCGATAAAAAAGGAGAGAATCAAGAAGTACATTTTTAAAGGAGGCAATATGGCAAAGAAATTGGCAGTAAAAGCGGCATCAAAGGCCCCGGCAAAGAAGGCAGCGAAGAAAGTAGCGAAGCCGGCCGGAAAAACAAAGAAGTAACGCATCTCTTGCCCCTGCCCCGGCTGCTACGCCAGGGGTAGGGGCAAAAACTCCTTACCCATCACTCTCCGCTGATCCCCGGGATGATCTCTCGGGGGTATCGGCATAATTTCCACTCGCAACCGTTCCACATACGGTCGGGAACAATCGTTCCTCTGACTATGTCCAAGATAAGGGAAGCAAAAAGATGGGAAGGAGTCGGATGAGCGTCGGCGCTTCCGGCTGGACGTCCGTGGTCGGCAAGGGTAAATAATATCTTGCCGAGCGTCTCCCGTTCTGGTAGCATGTGCAACAATTGAAGCAGCGTGGCTCATTTTTTACCGGTTGTCACAGCTTCCCGAGTTTATCGCGATCCGGAGGATGCCATGAAGGTGATGGGAGTTTTTGCAGTTGTCTTTTGCGTGGTTGGGTTGGGCCTCTGCCAGGCGGCCGAGACAGGCGAGTTAAAGGATGCGGCAAAGGCCGGAGGTCTTGCCGCGAACGCAGGAACGAAGTACGACATCCTCCTCGAAAGCCTGCTTAAGCGTGTGCAGAGCAAGGACCCGTCATTGGGGGATAAGGGGGCAGCATCAAAGGCGTTTAAGGAGCTAAGGTTCGCTTATGCCGAGACCCCCCAATACAATCCGTACGGCGGGGTAAAAGTTGAAGTAAGCCCTGTCATGTGGGAGGCCGTCAAGAACAAGAAATACGAAGAGGCCCTCCAATGTGCGGAGAAAATCCTGAAAGAGAATTTCGTCGATATCGACGCCCACATGGTCGCCTCCACGGCTTGCCGGAAAACAGGAAATCAGGAAAAGGCGGATTACCATGCCGTCATCGTCAACTCACTGATACTATCCATATTGGAAGATGGGGGGGACGGGAGCAAGCCTGAGACGGCAATGGAGGTGATATCGACGGATGAGGAATACTCCATCCTCAACTATGCGGGACTCAGGGCGGGCTCGCAAGCTGTTTTGCAAACAAACGGGCACTATTATGACAAGTTTACCACGGTTGATCGCGCATCAGGTAAGACATTCGAGATCTATTTCTGCATAGACAAGCCATATACCCGGCTTCAAAGTTCCTTTAAAACGCCCCATAAGTGATGGCAGGTGGCGGCCGAAGCGAGGAACCCTTTGTCGAGGGGAAAAACTATTGAAGGAGAGGGAGTAGCGGATTCCGTGGTACTATCTTGGACAGTGAGCGGCTGCGGGCTTAGATTAGAAGAAAGGATTGGAAGATCAATCATGTCAGGAGGTGTAGCATGGCACGGGAAGCAGTCAAACTGTTAGATACGGGGGATAGCTTTCCCAACCTTGATTTCAGTCTGATCAGCGGGAAAAGGATTGTCGTTCCTCAAGATTTGGGCAAAGGATGGCGCATTCTGCTCGTATATCGCGGTCACTGGTGACCGATCTGTCGTCAACAGTTGGTTGACTTTGAAAAAGCCGCCGACGAGTTTCGGAAGATGGATATAGCACTCGTAGCGGGGTCCGTGGACAGTCTCGAAGATACCCGCAAAATGGCTGAGGAACTCAAGATTTCTTTTCCTCTCGCATACGGTCTTAATGCCAAAGAGATATCGCGTAAGACGGGCGCTTTCTATGAGGGCGAGAAGGGATACCTCCAGCCAAGCGGTTTTGTGATCAATCCGGACGGGAAGATAGCGAACGCCGTCTACGCTACAATGGCAATCGGTCGCCTTGGCGCGAAGCCTTGGCGCGAAAGACTGCGTCGGGCTTGTCTCGTATTTAAGGAAGACCTGAGCCAGCGAAAAGGGGTGTCTTCAGTATTCTGCCACCGTCTGCGACGACTCGTAGGTCTGGGCGTTCGCAAGTTAGGGGTCAGCCAAGCGGACTTATCACGCTTGTCACGAATATCGTCCGTCAGCAGTCACATTTTCAGTCAGGCGCGGAAAGGAGCTTGCGAGCAAGAAGGAGTATTTCCTGGTATAGGAAGGGGCGGAAAGTAAAAATCTAAAGGCCGTCCCTCGCGTTGCCCAGTCGTTATTGCTTTGAATGTCCGTCCCGGC
>JBEKOT010000071.1:0-12441 GCA_049521495.1 Syntrophorhabdales bacterium
CGGCCTGGCCTCGAACCTTCTCAAGGAAGCAGGCTTGATCTGCTTCACCCACGGCCAGGTCCCTTGCAACGACGGCGGCATCAGTCTGGGCCAGGCCGTCGTGGCGCACGCGCAAAGCTCTTCCGCCGGAGGTTAAGACCATAAGCTCACGCCCGCTTCTTGGGAGTCTTTCTCTCGCCGGGGCGCCGGCCTCAAGTCCTGGCTCATCTTGATCCCTTTCAAGTAAGCTACGAGCCTTTGGATCGACGGCTTATGCTTTTTCGACTTCAGGAACAATACCGACACATCGAGATACAGAGGCTCCGAAAGGGGCAGGACCGCAAGAGACCCGTCATCTTCGTCACCCTCGACGGCCCGCCTTATAAGAATCGAGACGGCTTTATCCTGGGCCACCCACTCCTTGATAAATTCGGTGCTGTTCACCTCGACGAGTACGGAAGGCAGAATGTTCATCTTTGAAAATGCGCCGAGGACCGCCGCCCTTGTGGCCGACCCTTTTTCCCTCAGGGCAAAGGGATAAGGGCGGATGTCCGAGAGGGAGACGCTCTCTCGCGCCGCCAGGGGATGGTTCTTCGACGTGATGAGCACGAGTTCTTCCCTGACGAAGGGAATTGACTGGACTTTATTCGAGGTATGGCTTGTGGCCACTATGATCACATCGTTCTGACCGGTCAGCAGTGTTTCTTCCAGCTCTTCCGAAGAATTCGCATCGAGTTTGATCCTGATGCCCGGGTTTTTCCGCTGAAAGCCGCCCAGGATGAAGGGCATGATCTTTTTGGCATAGTTCATGGGCGTGCCGAGGCGCAGGACCGGTGCGGCTTCGTTCCTTGCAGCGCGCACTTCGTCCTCCAGCTCCCGCGCTATTTTCTCTATGCGCATTGCGTATCGATATACTGTCTTCCCCTCTTTCGTCACCTCGAATCTTCTCCTATCCCTCTTGATGAGGGTCAGACCTGTTTGCGCCTCGAGCTGTGAAATGTGGTTCGACACGCCGGGCTGCGTCATGAAAAGCACATCGGCAGCTTTGGAGAAGCTCCTGCATTTAACTACCTGCGAGAAAATAATGAGCGAGTTCAGCGAATAGAGACGCATATGCTTCCTTATATCACAAGACGGTAAATAGAAGACATACCCATAAGGACCGCTTATATAATATAAAGTAAATGCATCGTGTTGTAAACTGCAGTGTTTGCCGAAGGATACACCTGGCGGGCCTTGTAGGGCGGCCGAGAATATCGTATACTATCCGCCTATGTGTCTGGCAGTTCCCGTGCTAATCAAAAAGATTGACGGCGCCATGGCGGACGGCGAGCTTGCCGGCAACATGACCCGAGTCAATATACTCTTCACGCCCGACGTAAAGGTCGGAGACTACGTCGTCATGCACGCGGGGTATGCGATAAGCGTTATGGACAGTGCCGAGGCGGAGGAAACGTTCCGGCTCCTCGAGGAGATGGCTGGCATCGATGCAGAAGGGTAAGAGCTTTCGGGACCCGGCGATCGTCGAAGAACTGAAAAAGCAAATATGGTCCGCATCGAAGAAACGGATAAAGGTGATGGAGTTCTGCGGTACCCACACGCACGCCATACACCGGTTCGGCATCAGGCAAATACTGCCGCCGACCATCGAGATGTTCTCGGGTCCCGGATGCCCCGTCTGCGTCACGGACAATGGCGACATAGACTACGCCATAGCCCTTTCCAAGACCCCAGGCGTCATCGTCGCGACCTTCGGCGACCTGCTGAAGGTACCGGGCAGCAGTGAGAGCCTGCTCACGAGCAGGGCCGGCGGGGCCAGCGTAACGGTGGTTTACTCCCCCCTTGACGCCCTGTCGCTCGCTGCGGGCAACCCCTCATGCCGGGTCGTTTTTCTCGGCATCGGCTTCGAGACTACGGCGCCCGCAGTGGCCGCATCGATAGCGGAAGCCCGCGCCTCCGGGCTTTCCAACTACTCCGTCCTTTCCATGCACAAGCTGACGCCCCCGGCAATGCGGGCAATCCTCGATTCCCGGGAGATCGACCTCGACGCCATCCTCTGTCCGGGCCACGTGAGCACTGTGACCGGTTCGGAGGCTTGGCGGTTCGTGCCGGATCACTACCATATACCGGCTGTCGTTGCCGGCTTCGAGCCGGTCGACATCCTGCTGGCCGTCAGGGAAATAGTGCGCCAGTGCGAGGCGGTCTCTCCGAGGATCGCGAATGCTTACCCGCGCAGCGTCACGCCTTCCGGGAACATCCCGGCCAGAAAGATGATGGAGGAAGTCTTCGAGGCAGCGCCCGCAAAATGGAGGGGGCTTGGCGCGATCCCCGGAAGCGGCCTGGCCATACGGGAGGGGTTCGCGCAACACGACGCCCGGCGCCTTTTCGACATAGAGGTACCGGAAGGCCTCGTGCCGGACGGGTGCAACTGCGGTGAGATCATAAGGGGCGTTATGAAGCCGGATGAGTGCCCTCTTTTCAAGGTGATCTGCACCCCGTCCCATCCCGTAGGGCCCTGCATGGTCTCCTCCGAAGGAAGCTGCTCCGCCTACTACCTCTATGGATGAAAAGCTGATACTACTCGGTCATGGAAGCGGCGGGGGTTTAAGCCACGAGCTTATCGAGGGTCTATTCGTCCGCTACTTCGGCAACTCCCTGCTCCTGCCTCTGGAGGATGCGTCCGCCCTCGAGCTGCCCCGCGGAAGGACGGCCTTTACGACGGACAGTTACGTCGTAAAACCCCTCTTCTTCCCGGGCGGCAATATCGGTCGGCTGGCAGTCTGCGGCACTGTGAACGACCTTTCCATGCGCGGGGCCAAACCACTCTACCTGAGTGCAGGCTTCATCATCGAGGAAGGGTTCCCTTTGGCGGACCTGGAGCGGATAGTAGCATCCATGAGCGAGGCGGCCGGCGAGGCAGGCGTCTTCATTGTTTGCGGGGACACCAAGGTCGTGGAAAGGCAAGCGGCCGACGGGCTGTTCATCAATACTGCGGGCGTCGGCTCCCTGCCCGACGGCGTAAGCGTCTCCGTGCAGCACGCAAGGCCGGATGACGCGGTGATAGTAAGCGGGACGATAGGGGACCACGGTGTTACCGTCTTGAGCCAGCGGCAGGGCCTACACTTCGTAAGCCCGGTCAGGAGTGATGTCGCCCCTCTGAGCGGCCTTGTGAGTGCCATGCTCGACACCGGGGCTGCGGGCGTCCACGCCATGAGGGACCCCACGAGGGGAGGCATCGCCACGACGCTTAAAGAGATCGCCGCTGCATCGTCGGTGGGGATAGAGATAAAAGAGGATCGCCTGCCCGTTTCCGAGGCGGTCGCCGCAGCCTGTGAGATGCTCGGCCTCGATTACTTATACCTCGCAAACGAGGGGAAGCTCGTGGCCGTCGTGGCGGAGGATCAAGCAGGCTGCATCCTCGAAGTTATGAGGGCTCACAAGTACGGCAGGGACGCCGCGCTCATCGGCCGGGTAACGGCCGACCACCCCGGCACGGTAACCATCAGGAACCCTTTCGGCGCAAAGCGCATAGTAGAGATGCTCGCGAGCGACCAGTTCCCCAGGATCTGCTGACGCCCGTCCTTTATTTCTCCGGTTGCTAAAAAGGCGTGTGTATCAATTTGTCTACAGGGACCGGGACCCGGTCAGCAGATGCTATGCTTCTTCATTTTCTTGTACAGAAGCGTCCTGTGTATGCCAAGCGCCCTTGCTGCCCTGGCCTTGTTATTCCCGGAAGCCGCCAGAGCCCTCGCTATGCTCTCCTTTTCGGCCGATGAGGCGGCTTCCCTTAGGGGCAGACCAGTGCCTCCCAACATGGAGTAATATATGTAATCGGCAGAAAGGCTAGAGGTGCGGCCGGGCGGCCGGCTCCGGTTCTGGATATGAACGGGCAGATCGTCGAGGCGGATCACGTCGCCTTCCAGGAAAGAAAGCACGCGGCTCAGGACATTATACAGCTCCCGTACGTTGCCCGGCCAGTCGTAGTTGAAAAGGGCCTCGGCCGCTCTCGGATCTGCCGAGATAGGGGCGAGCGAGGATTCCTCACACATTTTAGCCAGCATGTGGGCGGCGATCACCGGGATATCCTCCCTCCGCTCCCGCAGCGGAGGGATCGGGAGTTGCAATACGTTGAGGCGATAAAAAAGGTCCGTCCTGAAGCGGCCCGCCGCGATCATCTCCTTGAGGTCCTGGTTGCTGGCCGCGATCAACCTGAAGTTTGAGCTGACGTAAGACGTACCCCCGATGCGCTCGAACTCTTTCTCTTCGAGGACGCGGAGTAGTTTCGGTTGCGTCTCGGGGGGGAGATCGCCGATTTCATCGAGGAATATCGAACCGTGGTGGGCAAGCTCGAACTTCCCGGGCTTTCCGCAGGCCTTTGCTCCCGTGAAGGCGCCCCTTTCGTAGCCGAACAGCTCCGACTCCAAAAGGTCCCTGGGGATGGCCGCGCAGTTGATTCGTATGAAAGGGTAGAGCCGGCGGCTGCTCGCATTGTGTATGGCGTGGGCGAAGATCTCCTTGCCTGTCCCCGATTCACCTGTTATAAGGACGGGAAGGTCCGTGGCCGCCGCCCTTTGGGCCGCTTTCTTCAGAGACACTATGGAGCTGCTCACTCCCACGATGCTGTCCAGGGTGTAGCGCGTGGAGCGGAGCGACAGAAGCTCCTGCTCGTAGAGACGGACCTTCGATTCAAGGATGCACAGCTTTCTGGCAAGTTTTCCGATATCGCGCACGTCCTTGAACATAACCTGACCGAAGACGGCGATGATTTTCCCGTTTTTTCTTATGGGGATCCTCTGGACGACCATGTCCTGTCCCTTTATCCTTTGGACCACGTTGATTTCCGCCTTCCCCGTCATTGAGACAATGTGCATGCGCGTATTCTCGATAACTTCGGTGACGTGCTTCCCTATCTGCTTTTCGGCTTCGATGCCCAGAAAACGACCGTACGGCTCGTTGAAGTAAAGGACATAGCCGTCAGGGTCGGTCACGACCGCACCGTTGTGGATGCTGTCGAGCACCAGCCTGTAAAGCTCCAGCTCCTTGACCGGGAGCCTGCGACGCTCGAAGGTCCGCCGGCTCTCCCCCGCTGCGCCCGCAGGCGTCGGCGTGGATAAGCGCTTATTCATAACGGTCTCGAACCATAGGATACCTTTATCGACAGCTTTGTATCCCCCATGATACACTCGGTGCAGCAAAGGTGCAACATAAAAGTTTTTCGCGAAAAACGGAGATGGTAGACGAATAAGGCGGCTTGTCCCGGAAAGCAGCCAAATGACCAAAAATCCGGGTCATGGGACCCCGCCGCGTCGGTGGCACGGAAGTTGCTTTAAGGATAGAAACCCTAATAAAGAGGACCCCCATGAAGATATCCGAACCGGCAATGAAGCAGGAAGATATCCTGGTTCTAATCGACGACAACTTCAATCCCCGCAACGTCTGCGTTGTCACGGGCGCAGCCAGCGGCATAGGCAGGGCCACCGCGGTAGCGGCAGCGGCGAACAGCCTGACCGTGGTGGGGCTCGATGTCGATGAGAAGGGAGGGGCAAAAACGGAAAGGATGGTGCGAAAGATAGGCGGCCAGATGCTCTTCGTCAAGTGCGATCTCACGAAGGACGAGGACTGCGAGGCGGCCGTCAAGGCGGCGGCTCAGACCGGGACGATAAAGTTCCTGGCCAACATCGCCGGCGTGCAGCACATCGACTGCATAGAGAACTTCCCCATGGCGAAATACGACTTTATGATGAGGCTGATGCTCCGGGCGCCCTTCTTCTTGTCGAAGCTAACAATCCCCTATATGAAGGCATCGAGCGACGGCACGGGCGTCATAGGGAACATGAGCTCCATCCATTCCCATATCTGCACAATGAACAAGCCTGTCTACAACCTGACGAAGTTCGGCCTCCGTGCGCTCGCCCAGTCGATCTCCGCAGAGGGCGACGGGCGGATACGGGCCTTTACCATCAGCACCGGGTACGTAAAAACGAAGCTGACCGTCGGCCAGATACCGGCGCAGGCAGAGCAGCGCGGGATAAGCCACGATGACGTGATGAACGAGGTTATGCTTGGAAAGTCACGGGTCAAGGACATGATGAACCCGATAGAGGCGGCAAACACGTTCATGTTCGGATTCTCCAGACACGCCCGGTTTCTGGTGGGCGGCGATCTGCTCTTCGACGGCGGTATTGTCCTGACCTATTGACTGCCGGTTGACGGGTGGGATAAACAAAATAAGGGGGGGTATTATGAAAGGCAAAGCGCTCTTAGTTTTCCTTGTTCTTTGTGTTTTCCTGGCAAGCGGTTTCACCGGCAACGGCCCGGCCCGGGCCGCCGAACCGTATCATTTAGGCGTCGCCCTTGGCTTCACCGGAACGGGGACCCTTTACAGTAAAGATCAAATGGAGGGCGTCCAACTGGCTGTGGACGAGATAAACGCAAAGGGCGGTTTCCTCGGAAAACACCCGATCAAGCTCTTCCAGCGCGATACTCAAACGAAGCCCGACATTGGGGTGAGGGAAGTGAAAGACCTTATCCTGAGGGACAAAGTCAGGGCGGTGGTCAACGACTACTCGAGCGCTGTGGCCATTGCCGTGAAGCCTATATGCCGGGAGTACAAGACGCTTCACTTCCCCGCCATCAGCAATTCGGAGAATATAACGAAAGTAGACTTCAGCCCGTACACGTTCCAGATGGTGCCGAATACTTACATGCAGGCAAAGGCGGCAGCCCTGGCCGTAGCTAAAATGTCAAAGGACAAAGGATGGAAGGAATACGTGACCATCGCTTCCGACTACGAATGGGGCCGCTCCACCCAGGAGGAAACGGTGAAGAACCTCAAGACGGCCGCGCCCAACCTGAAGGTAAAGAAGGAGTTTTGGCCGCGCCTGGGAGAGACGCAGTTCACTTCGTATATCACGAGCATAATGTCCTTGAAGCCTGACTTCGTCTATCCGGTCCTTGCCTCGAAGGACAACGTCGCGTTCACCGAGCAAGCTAAGCCGTACGGCTTTTTCGAGAAAGTTCCCTACGTGGGCAGCATGCAGAGCGTCACCGAGTTGATAACCGAGGCCAGGACCATGCCGAGGGGGCTCGTCGCCATAGCCCGGGCGCCTTTCTTTGCCCATCTCGACGTACCTATGATGGCAAATTTCGTCAAGAACTACCGGGCCAAATACAACAAATATCCGAGTGACTGGGCGGTCATGGGCTACGATACAGTGTACGCACTGAAGCAAGGAATAGAGAAGGCCAAAAGCATCGATACGGATAAGGTCAAGGATGCCATGAAAGGACTCACCGTAGACCTTGCGCGGGGCAAGCTGCAGTTCAGGCCCCTCGACAACCAGCTTCGCTGTTCGTCGTACGTGGGCATAGTCGCAGACGACCCTAGGTACCCGTTCCCTGTATTCAAGGATACGATCGAAATAAAGGGCATCGACAGCGAGCGGCCGGAAGCAGAGATCATAGCGGCGAGACAGGCGGAAAAGAAGTAAAGAGGCAACAAAAGGGCGGCCCATGGAGTTCACGAACCTTTTTTCGCAGTTCTTGAGCGGCATCACTTACGGCATGATACTTTTCCTTGTCGGAGCCGGCCTATCGCTCATCTTCGGCGTGATGAACATCCTTAACTTCGCCCACGCAACACTATGGTTGATCGGCGCTTATTTCTGCTATTCCTTCTGGAGCGTTCTCCAGGGTTACGGGTTCGCTTTGTGGCTGAGCATTCCACTGGCCGCCCTCGCCACTGCGGCAGTGGGCTGGGTCACCGAGATACTGCTCATAAGGAGGATATACAAGCGGGAACTCCACGAGCAGCTCCTCATCACCTACGCGCTGGCATTGATATTCGGCGACCTTATCAAGATCGTATGGGGGCCCACGGACAGGCTTATCGTCCGCCCCCCCATAATCCAGAAACCCGTATACATCTTCGGCGCCCCTCTCGATTCCTATTTCGTCTTCGTCATCCTCGTCGGTTTCGCGGTCGCTTGCGGGCTCTGGTGGTTTCTCAAATACACGAGGTACGGCCACATCGTCAAGGCCGCGGTGTTCAGCCGGGAGATGGTGAGTGCTTTAGGCATCCCCATCCCCAGGATATTCACATGGGTCTTTACCCTCGGAATCTTCGTCGCCGGCCTGGCCGGCGGCATCCAGGCGGCTATAGGCTCCGTCACCCTCGGGATGGATATCTCCATCATAATCCAGGCCTTTTGCGTCGTAGTCATCGGCGGTTTCGGAAGCCTCGCGGGAACCCTCGTGGGTTCGCTCATAGTCGGCGAGGTGTTCTCCTTTGCCATTCTCTACTGGCCCGACGGGGCAATGGTGCTGATTTTCTGCATTACCGCCGCGATCCTGATAATACGGCCGTGGGGGCTCTTCGGAACGGCGATGAGGGCATAATGGCGACGACAGGGAAGGGCATCGGAAGGAACAGGTGGGTCTACTTCATAGCAGCGGCCTTTATAGCGGCAGCCTTGATCCCTGCCCTCGTAGGCGAGTTCTGGGTGCACGTTTTCACGGAGATCCTGGTCCTCGGTCTCTTTGCGGCGAGCTTCAACCTGATTTTCGGCTATATGGGCCAGTTGAGCTTCGGCCACGCGGCCTACTACGGGGTGGGCGCGTACACCACGGGTTTGCTCATGGTAAAAGCCCACTGGCCGCTCTTCCTATGCCTGCCGGCATCCATGATTACCGCCGGAGCTGTGGCGGCGATCCTGGGCCTTTTCTGCGTCCGCCTGAGGGGCATCTACTTCGCGATCCTCACGATGGCCTTCGGCCAGCTTGTCTTTTACATAATCTTTCAATGGTATTCCTTCACCGGGGGGGACAACGGGCTTCAGGGAATCGTGCCTCCCCGGTACCTTCTCGGGGCGGACGCCTATTACTATTTCGTTCTCCTGGTCGTCACCGCCGCCAGTATAGTGCTGTGGCTCATCACCGAGTCGCCCTTCGGCTACACGATGCGGGCGATACGAGACAACACGGAGAGGACCGAGTTCATCGGCATAAACGTTCAGCGATACATGCTGATCAACTTCATTGTAGCAGGCATGTTCGCCGGTTTGGCAGGCGCCATGTGGGGTCCCTTCAACAGGAGCGTGGCGCCCGATCTTGCCGCGTGGCAGCACTCGGGGATCCCCGTATTCATGGCGGTCCTCGGGGGGCCTCACCACTTTCTCGGCCCCATGGTAGGCTCCGTTATCTATACCTTCCTCAACGCCTTCGTGACAGGCTTCACCGAATACTGGCCCCTGGTCAGCGGTCTCATCATCATTCTTGTCGTCCTTCTCATGCCGGGCGGTCTCTTCGGGGTAATGAGAGGGAAAGGGCTTTTCCGACGAAGGGCGTCCTCGGAAAGCGCTGCACGCACGGGAGAGCTTAAGCGTGGATGACGGGTTCATTCTGAAGGTCGAGCATCTCAGCAAGACCTTTTATCGATATCAGGTCTTGACCGACATCAACTACAGCCTGAAAAGGGGCGAGCTGGCAGCCATCATCGGCCCCAACGGCGCAGGCAAGACGACCTTTTTCAACCTTATTACGGGCTATCACGGGGTCAGCGGCGGCAGGGTCTTCTTCAGGGGCTCCGACATCACGAACTGGCCGAGGCACAGGATCGCCCGGTTGGGCATTACAAGGGCCTTCCAGGTGAGCAACATTTATCCGAAGCTGACGGCGTACCAGAACATCAGGCAGTCCGTCATGGCGCAGCAGAAAAGGACGCTCAACTTTTTCACTCCCGCTGACAGGATCGCGAGACAAGAGACTCTCGAGCTTCTTGAAATGACAGGGCTGACACCCTTCATAAATACTGAAGCGGGGATTCTCTCTCAAGGGGACAAAAAGAAGCTGGAGCTCGCCCTCGCCCTTGCCAGCAAGCCCGAGCTGCTCCTGCTCGACGAGCCGACTGCCGGGATGTCGTCCGAAGAGACCAACGAGACCATGGAGCTCGTCAAGAGGCTCAATCAGGAGATAGGCCTCACAATCCTTTTCACCGAGCATGACATCGCCGTTATCTTCGGCTACGCCCGCAAGCTCTCGGTGCTCCACCAGGGGCTCCTCGTTGCGGAAGGCACTCCGGAAGAGGTGCGCCAAAACAAAGAGGCGCAGCGGTGCTACCTGGGTGAGGAGATATGATCCTCCGGATAGAAGGGATCAACACGTATTACGGCTCGAGTCACATCCTGTTCGATGTGTCCCTGGAAGTGAGAAGCGGCGAGCTCGTATGTCTCCTCGGCAGAAACGGGGCAGGCAAGACCACAACCATGAGAAGCATCATCGGGCTCACACCCCCACGGACGGGTAGCGTTAGATTTTACGGCGACGAGATGGTCGGGAAGCCGCCATACCGGATTGCCCGGAAGGGGATCGGTTACGTGCCCGACAACCGGCTCATATTCCCCGACCTCACCGTCCGGCAAAATCTCGAGATAGGTGCCAAGAAGTCGGAGCACTTCAAGGGCGAACCGTGGACCGTGGAAAAAATCTACGAGATATTCCCCAAGCTGAAGATACTTGAGAAAAGGCTCGGAGGATACTTAAGCGGGGGCGAGCAGCAGATGCTCACCATCGGCAGGACCCTTATGGGCAACCCCGAGCTGATACTCCTGGACGAGCCCGTGGAAGGCCTCGCGCCCCTTGTGGTCAGGGATTTTGCCGAAAGGCTGCTTAAGCTTAAAGAGGTAGGCGTGACCATCCTGTTCTCGGAGCAGAACGTCAAGTTCTCGATGGCCGTTGCCGACCGCGCCTATGTAATCGACAAGGGCCGCATAAAGTACCAGGGCACCATCGAAGAGCTGAGCGGCGACGAGGAGGTCAAAAGCAAGTATCTAATGATATAAGCGTGGGGGCGGGCAGCGAGCCCGCCGCCACAAATGATTCGCCCAGCTTCGAAATTTCCTCCGGCCGCAAAAGAAGCCGGAGCTTGACTAACCTCCGTAGGCCACCCGCTTCTGTTCCTCCCGACGCTCCCGGTAGGCAGCAATCAGCCTTTGCCCGAGGATACTGGACAGATTCCTGTAAATCAGAATGCCGTCCGAGGGATAGTCCTCGATTACTCGATCGATGGCCTCTATGGGCACCCTCCACATGGTCGAATCGGTCATGCACCGGGCCTGGGCAAGGTAGCGGTGGGGTTTGACCAGGGCCGACCAGCCGAATATCTCGCCGGGATAGTAAGCGAGAAAGCGCGTCTCCTGCGGCTCCCCTACCACCAGGTCCACTTTGCCGTCTTCCAGGATGTAGAAGTAGCGGGCCTCCTCATTTTCCTGGAACACCGACCCTCCCTCCTTGCATGTCTGCTTGGTCCTATAGCTCTCAATGACGCCCCTTGCCTCCGCGCTTACGCCGTCCAACAGCTCCCCTTGCCTTATGAACATACTTACCTCCTTCGGCGTAAAGGCGGGGCGATAAAGGCCCCGACTCCACGCGCATTTAATGTTATGACTAGCGCCCCCTTGGTTAATGTGAGCACCCCCCACGGCCTTGTCAACAGCCGGTCCGGGCATCCAATTAGATACAAGGCATGCTGTTCGATTTAAGACTGAAAACGAACTTCCGGGTCTGCCCGGCTATTACTATAACCAGGCACAAGGAGGCCTATGAACGGGGTACCATGTTTCCGTGGGCAGTTTATGGTAGGCGCGGCGGGTGTTGAACCCGCAAAGTTGTAACCAGTTCTATAGAAATTTATTCCATGAGAGATCCACGAGCAGGGGGATGATGACGACGGGCTTTGCGGCGCGATCAAGTACCTTGCGGGAGACGCTGCCGAGTAATGCCTGCTTCAAGAACCCCTTTCCATGGGAACCCAGGACGAAGATGTCGCAACTCTCCTCCTCGGCGACTCGCAGGAGTTCTTCGACGGGCTCGCCTGCCCTTACAATGTGTTTCGAGACATATCCCATGCAACCCATGTCCCTGTCGGCCATCCTGCAGAACCGGCTTAGCCGGTCATCCATCTCGCTTATGGCCGCCTCTCGGTCCTCCTCTTCCTTCATCCTCTTGACCTCCTGTCCAAATGTGGCGTGGGCAGGCTCAACCACGTGAACTACCGTGATCGTGGCACCAAACTGTCTTGCGAACAGGACCGCGTAGTTGAAGGCGTAGAGGGAGTTGCTGGAGAGGTCGGTCGCGTAGAGAATCTTCCTTATCTCAGGGATGATAATCGGGCGAACTCCTTATTTTTCTATTATAACGTGCCCTCGCCGAAGCGTCAATCCACGGTCGCTTTTGCTGTGCAGGGGTGGGTGTCTATATACGCGCCCGCAAGCGCGAATGATGATTCCGGGTACTATACGGCGGGGGGAATGATTACATTCTATATATGGCCAGGGCGGGGAGTTGCGTGCACACGCTCGGAGCGGCACTCCTTCTATTGGCCCTTTCATGCCCCTTCTCCGATGCGAAAGCTGCTACGGTCATCTCCGCCGGCTTCAATCAGGCAGCCGCCATAAAATCGAATGG